>NZ_QEIO01000127.1 GCF_003336425.1 Marinitenerispora sediminis
TTCCCACCCGGGGCCGGGTCACGGGCGGGACGAGCGGTCCGGACGGGGAGGCCGCGCCCGTCCGGGAACGGACGGCGCCGACGCGGCGTGCGGCGCGCTGCCGTGCCGCGCGCCGCACGGCGAATGCCCGCCTACCCGGAGGCGGACCGGTACGGGCGGCCGTCTCCGTGCCGGGCGCGGACGCGTGTCGGGCGCACGCCCCGGGCTCCAGCCCGCCACGCGGCGCGGTGGGCGGCGCGGTGGGCGGCGCGGTCTGGCAGAGGGGCGACGGCACCGCGTCCGCCGCCCGGCCTCCGGCACCGGCACCCACGGCACGCGCCGGGCGCGCGGGCGCACCCCCGTGCTCTCGCGGCACGCCACGCGGGACACCTCGAATTCCCCGTCCCCTGGTCCCGGCTGAGGACCGTCGGGACCAGGCAGGACTCCGCGGGCGCCCACCGCGCTCTCACCGTCTGGTCCGCCGCTCCGGCGGCGGATACGCCGAGGACGCCCCCCCCGCCTGCGGCGGGGGCGGCCGTCTCCCGGCAGCGGGGCCGCCGCGACGGTACCGGCCCGGCGGCCCGGTTCGGCGGCTGCCCCGCGAGGGGGTCACACCACCTTGTCCAGGGTGATCGGCAGGTCGCGGACGCGCCGGCCGGTGGCGTGGTGGACCGCGTTCGCGACCGCCGCGGCGACTCCGGTCGTGCCCACCTCGCCCACACCGAGCAGCCCCAGCGGCATGGTCGGATCCGGTTCGCCGAGCCAGGTGACGTCGATCGGCGGGATGTCGGCGTGCACCGGGACGTGGTAGGTGTCCAGCCCCGGGTTCATGTTGCGCCCGGTACGCGGGTCGACCAGTGTCTGCTCGGTCAGGGCCATACCGATGCCCATGATGATGCCGCCGCGCAGCTGGCTGGCGGCGGTCTTGGCGTTGATGACCGTTCCCACGTCGAACACGCCCAGCCAGCGCGCGATCCGCACCTCCCCGGTGTCGGGGTCCACGCGCACCTCGCAGAAGTGCGCTCCGGAGGCGGCCCTGACCCAGCGCTGCTGGTCGCGCACGACCGTCGACACGAGCCTGGCCTGCCCGGCCAGCCGGCCCAGGCGGGTGTCCGACCCCACGGCGGCCTCCACGGACGGCAGGCCGGCATGGGCCAGCGTCGTCGCGCGGCTCTCGCCGACCGTGCCCGTCCGCCGGGCGAGGGCGTCGAGCCGGCGGTTCAGCTTCTCGCACGCCCGCAGCAGGCCGCTGGCGACGCTCGCCGTCTGGGCCGACCCCCCGGCGCCCGGCGCGGTCGGCAGGGCGGAGTCACCGTACTCGACGCGCACGGCCTCGAACGGGACGCCGAGCGCGTCGGCGGCGATCTGGGCCTGCGCCGTCGCCGACCCCATGCCCATGTCCTGCAACCCGCACCTGACCAGCACCCCGCCGTCGACGGAGAACCGCACGGCGACGTCGGAGGTCATCCGCATCGCCTGGAAGTAGGCGCTCGCCACCCCCATGCCGACCAGCCAGCGCCCGTCGCGCATCGAGCCCGGCCGCGCGGACCGGTGCGACCAGCCGAACCGCTCCGCGCCCAGCGCGTAGGCCTCCCGCAGCAGGCGCTGCGAGAACCGCTTGCCGCTGACGGGGTCGGCCGCCGGCTCGTTGCGCATGCGCAGCTCGACCGGATCGATCGCCAGCCGGTGCGCCAGCTCGTCGACCGCCGACTCCAGCGCGAAGGACCCGACCGCCTCGCCCGGCGCGCGCATGTAGGTGTTGGGGAGGAGGTCCAGCTCGACCGTGCTCTGCTGGAGGAGGATGTTCTCGGCGTCGTAGAGGTGGCGGGACATCGAGGTCACCGGCTCCGGGCTGCCGCCGGTCCGCCCGGTGCGGGCGACGCTGGTGTGCACGAGCGCCGTGATCCTGCCGTCGGTGCCGGCGCCGAGTGCGACCCGCTGGCTCGTGGGCGTGCGCCCGCCGACGGTGCGGTTCACCCCGTGGCGGGTGAGTGCCATCCGCACCGGGCGTCCGATCGCCCGCGCGGCCAGCACGGTGAGGACCGTGCCGGCCCACACCGAGCCCTTGCCTCCGAAGCCACCGCCGACGTAGGGCGCGATCACCCGCACGTTCTCGACGGGGACCGCGAACCGCAGCGCGAGGTGGTGGCGCAGCCAGTCGAGGCTCTGCGTGGCGTCGTGCACGGTGAGCCGGTCGCCGTCCCAGTGGGCGGTGGTCGCGTGCGGCTCCAGGGCGTTGTGCTGCTGGGGCGGGGTGGTGAACCGGAGGTCGACCGACACGGCGGCACTGGCGAGGGCGGCCTCGGCGTCGCCCTTGCGGACACCGGCGGGCATGATCGCGTTGCCCTTCTGCGGTACCGCGTCGGACTGGGCGGCGGCGAAGTCCACGGTGGCGGGCAGCCGCTGGTAGTCGACCCGGACCAGCCCCGCGGCCTCGCGCGCGGCCGCCGTCGTCTCGGCCACGACCACCGCCACGGGCTGGCCGTCCCAGAAGACCTCGTCGGTGTTGAGGAGGTTCACCGTGCTGCTGCTGACGGCGGCGCTCGGCCGGAGCAGGTTGGTCGGCGGCGGCGGCTTCATCCTGGGGGCGTTCTCGTGCGTGAGCACGGTGATCACGCCCGGGACGGCGGCCGCGGCCGAGGTGTCGATCCCGGTGATCCGGCCCCGGCTGACCGCGGCGTGCACGAGGGCCGCGTGCGCGAGGTCCGGCAGCGGGTACTCGGCCGAGTAGCGGGCAGTGCCCGTGGCCTTCGCCGCGCCGTCGACCCGGTCGAGGGGTCTGCCCACGGCGCGGTCGGGGACGGTGGTCCTCGGCAGGGTGGTGTGGGTCATGGGGTGCTCCCGTCGGTGGTGAGCAGCCGGCGCAGGACGGCGGTGACCGTGCGCCGCGCCAGGTCGATCTTGAACGCGTTGTCCGGCCGGCCGACCGCGGCCGCGAGCTCGGCCTCCGCGGCGCGGTCGAACGCCTCCTCGGTCGCGGGCGCGTCCGCCAGCACCCGCTCGGCCTCCCGCGCCCGCCACGGCCTGGTCCCCACCCCGCCGAGCGCCAGGCGCGCCGTGCGGACCCGGCCGTCCTCGACCTCCAGCGCCGCCGCCACCGAGACGAGGGCGAACGCGTAGGACGCCCGGTCCCGCACCTTGCGGTACCGGGAGTTCGCGGCCGCCCGCAGCGGGGGGATCTCGACCGCCGTGACCAGTTCGTCGGGGGCGAGGTCGCTCTCCACGTGCGGGGTCGCGCCGGGGAGCCGGTGGAAGTCGGTCACCGGGATCCGCCGCACTCCGCGGACGCTGCGCACCTCCACGGCGGCGTCGAGGGCGGCCAGCGCCACGCACATGTCGGACGGGTGCGCCGCGAGGCAGTGCTCGCTCGTGCCCAGCACCGCGGTGTTGCGGTGGAACCCCTCCGCGGCCGCGCAGCCCGCGCCCGGCTCCCGCTTGTTGCAGGGCGAGGCGGTGTCGTAGAAGTAGACGCAGCGGGTGCGCTGCAGCAGGTTCCCGCCGACGGTCGCCATGTTGCGCAGCTGGCCCGAGGCGCCGTGCAGGATCGCCTGGGACAGCACCGGGTAGCGCTCGCGGATCAGCGGGTGCGCGGCCAGGTGGCTGTTGCGCACCAGTGCCCCGACGCGGACGCCGCCGCCGGGCAGCTCCGCCACCTCGGCCAGCGGGAGCCGGGTGATGTCGATGACGGTGTCGGGTTGCTCGATCTCCTCGCGCATCAGGTCGACGAGGTTGGTCCCGCCGCCCAGGAACTTGGCGTTCGGCTCCGCGGAGACGGCGTGCAGCGCGGTGTCGATGTCGGGGGCGGACAGGTAGGCGAAGGACCTCATCGGGCCGCCACCTCCGCGATGGCCTCGGCGATGCCGTTGTAGGCGCCGCACCGGCACAGGTTCCCGCTCATCCGCTCCCGGATCTCCTCGCCCGTCAACTCGGGGGCCGCGGTGGCCGCGGGTTCGGTGACCGCGCTGGGCGCCCCGCGCGCGTGCTCGTCGAGCATGGCGATCGCCGAGCAGATCTGCCCGGGCGTGCAGTAGCCGCACTGGAGCCCGTCATGGCGTACGAACGCCTCCTGCAGCGGGTGGTCGATCCCCTCGATCGTGGTGATCGAACGTCCGTCGTACTGCACGGCCAGCGCCAGGCAGGAGTTGATCCGCTCGCCGTCGGCCAGCACGGTGCAGGCGCCGCACGCGCCCTGGTCGCAGCCCTTCTTCGTCCCGGTCATGCCCAGGTGCTCCCGCAGCGTGTCGAGCAGGCTGACCCGCGGTTCCACGTCGAGCACCTCCTCAACGCCGTTGACCCGTATCCGTACCTCGACCACGTCGCTCCCCTTCGTTCGTGCGAGCGGCGCCACGCTAACAGAACGGTGCTCTCTTAACAAGAGAACGCCGTTCCGTTAAGGTAGCTCGTATGATGACCCAGTCATGTCGGAGTCGGCGTTCCTACGGGCCAGGCGGCCGGAGCACAAGCGGCAGCGGCGCGAGGCCATCCTCGCGGCGGCCCGGGGGCTCGCCGCCGAGTCCGGCGTGCGTGGCGTCAGCCTGGGCGACGTCGCGGCGGCCGTCGGGCTGGCCAAGTCCAACGTGGTGCGCTACTTCGGCAGCCGCGAGGAGATCTTCCTCGAACTCGCAGCCGAGGGCTGGCGCGAGTGGGCGGACGACGTCGTCGGCCGGCTCCGGCGCGGCGACGACGCCATCGACGCCCTGGCCGAGACGCACGCCGAGCGCCCGCTGTTCTGCGACCTCATCGGGCAGATCCCCGCCACCCTGGAGCACAACATCTCGGTCCCGGTCGCCCGCGACTTCAAGCGCATGTGCCGGGACATCACCAGGGAGGTCGGCGCGGAGGTGGCCGCGGCCCGGCCGGACCTGACCGACAGCGAGGCCGACGAGCTGGTCTCGGCCGCCCACGTCCTGGCGGGGACGCTGCACCCCCTGGCCAACCCGGCGCCCACCATGGTCCAGGTGTACCGGCACCACCCGGAACTCGCCGGAATGTTCCCGGCCTTCCTGCCCACGCTGCGGCGCACCCTGGCGGCCCTCGCCGCCGGACTGCCCACCCTCCGCCCCTGACCCGCCGGGGCGGCCGTGCCGCCCCGAGCCGCCCGGCCGCATCCGCGAACCCCCTCCTGGAGGAGCCTTGTCCCCGAACCGTCCTGCCGCGCCGGACTCCGCCGCGCGCCCGAACCCCGATCCCGCGGGAGCGCAGGCCCGCGTGGGTGCTGACCCCGACCCCGCCACCCCGGTGCTGACCCCGCTGGGTATCGACACGGCTCCGGTGTGCGCGGACGGAGTGTGCCTCCTGTGAGCACACGGCTGCGCGTCGACGTGTGGTCCGACATCGTCTGCCCCTGGTGCTACATCGGCAAACGGCGCCTGGAGGCCGCGATCGGCCGGTTCGAGCACGCCGCGGACGTGGAGGTGCACTGGCACAGCTTCCAGCTCGACCCGGACCACCCCCGGGACCGGCGCGAACCCGTCCTCGACACCCTGGCCAGGAAGACCGGGTCCCCGCCGGACCAGGTGCGGGCGATGACCCGGCAGGTCACCGAACTCGCCGCCGCGGAGGGCCTGGCCTACGCCCTGGACCGGGCCGTGTCGGTCAACACCCTGGACGCGCACCGGCTCGCGCACCTCGCGGCGGAGCACGGGCTCGGCGGCCGGATGCACGAACGGCTGCTCGGCGCCCACCTGGGGGAGGGCGAGGTGCTCGACGACCCGGACACCCTGGTGCGCCTCGGTGCGGAGGTCGGAGTCCCCGAGGAGGAGGCACGGCGGATGCTGGCCGGCGACGCCTACGCGGCCGAGGTGGCGGCGGACATCCGCGAGGCGCGCCGCCTCGGCGTGCGCGGCGTGCCGTTCTTCGTGCTCGACCACGCCTACGGCGTCTCCGGGGCGCAGTCGGCCGACACCTTCCTCCGCGCGCTGCGCACCGCCCATGACGCGGCCGGTGCCGCCGGGCGCTGACCCGGGCAGGCCGCCACCGGCCGTCCACCCCATTCCCGCACGAGCTCTCCCACCCCCCGCACCGCCGAGAAAGACGGGATCGACATGCTGGACATCGCACCGGAGCTGCGCCGCTGGATCGATCGGGGGCGCGAGTTCGCCGTCGCCACGGTGCTGGCCGTGACCGGCAGCGCACCCCGGCCGCCGGGGGCCGCCATGGCCGTCGACACCGACGGCACGGTGATCGGCTCGGTCTCCGGCGGCTGCGTGGAGGGGGCCGTCTACGAGCTGTGCCGCACGGCCATGGCGGACGGGCGGCCGGTGGTCGAGCGCTTCGGCTACAGCGACGCCGACGCGTTCGCCGTGGGCCTCACCTGCGGCGGTGTCATCGACGTCCTCGTCACCCCGGTCCGGGCGGACGCCCCCGCCCGGGAGGTGTTCGCCGCCGCGCTGGCCGCCGCGGACGCGGGTGGTGCGGCGGCGCTGGTCCGCGTCACCGACGGCCCGGTGGACGTGCTGGGCGGCGCGCTCCTCGTGCGGCCGGACGGCGGCCGCGAGGGCGCCCTAGGCGGCGACCCGCGGCTGGACGCCGCGGCGGCCGCCGCGGCCCGCGCGCTCCTCGACGCCGGACGGACCGGGACGGCCACCGTGGGCGCCGACGGGTCGCACTGCGGGCGCCCGGTGACCCTGCTGGTCGAGTCCAGCGTCCCGCCGCCGCGGATGATCGTGTTCGGCGCGACGGACCACGCCTCGGAGCTCGTGCGGATCGGCGCGTTCCTCGGCTACCGCGTGACCGTGTGCGACGCCCGGCCGGTGTTCGCGACCAGGTCCCGCTTCCCGGAGGCCGAGGAGGTCGTCGTGGACTGGCCGCACCGGTACCTGGAGCAGACCCCCGTCGACCGGCGCACGGTGCTGTGCGTGCTCACCCATGACGCCAAGTTCGACGTCCCGCTGCTGCGCGTCGCGCTGCGGCTCCCGGTCGGCTACGTCGGCGCCCTGGGCTCGCGCCGCACCCACGAGGACCGCTGCCGGCGGCTGCGCGAGGCCGGGGTGACCGGTCAGGAACTGGCCCGCCTGCGCTCACCGATCGGCCTTGACCTGGGGGCGCGTACCCCGCAGGAGACCGCGGTGTCGATCGCCGCCGAGATCGTCGCGCTGCGCCGCGGCGGCAGCGGCCTCCCGCTGACGGGCGCGGGCATGCCGATCCACCACGACGCCCCGGACGCCCGGCCGGAACCCGCGGCGGGCCGTCCCCGGGTGCTCACGCGCTGACCGCGCGGTCGGCGCGGAGCCGCCCCACGGGAAGGACCGCCCCCGCGCCGGTCCCCGGCCGGCGCGACGGCGGGTGGCGGGCCTGGGGACGCGGCCCCGCCGGGCTCCGGACCGCCCTGGGCGAGGCGGCGTGCGGCCGTCGCCTCGCCCGCCGCGGATCAGGACGCGGTGGACGACCGGCCGCCCAGGCGCCGGGCCAGGAAGCGTTCGAGCGTGCGGTACGGCTCGATGTTGCTGTCCGCGTTGCGGAACCAGTGGCCCTCGGCCTCGTTCAGCAGGTACTCGACCTTCCCCGGAAGTCGACCTGCAGCACCGCGTAGCCGCGGTTGGCCAGAAGCTGCACCGGGCCGAAGCCGCTGTAGAGCGCCGCACCGCCCAGCATCCCGACGGCCAGCGCGGTGAGGACGAGGCCGAGCAGGTCGGGACGGGCGATGAGGTCGAAGTACAAGGCGCCACCAGGCCCTGCCAACCCCCGAGCGCCACGGCCAGGCCGATGACCAGGCCCGACGTGCCGAGCAGGAACCGGCTGCGCGCCACCACCGCCATGCCTTCTCCGAGGTCGCGCAGGAGCGGCCGGCGAGGCGAGCCGTCGGCCCCGACCTCGCCGAGCCTGCGCGGCAGCGTCCGCGTCAGTAGCGCCGCGGCCGCCGAGGTCGCCGCGGTGATCCACCGTACGGAGGTGGCGTCGAAGACGCTGAGCAGGGCACCGGCCGCCGCCGGGCCGATCACCAGCGCGGCAGAGGTCAGGGTCGGGCGCAGACCGACTATCCGCGTCAGGCCGAACACGGGGTGGCTGTCCACCATCGGGGCCAGTACCTCACGGGCCGTCATCCCGGGCACGTCCCCGAACGAGCCCAGGATGCCCAGCGCCACGAACCACACCAGGTCCAGGCCCCACAACAGGTCGACCAGCGGCAGCGCGGCGACCGAGGCCGGGATCGCCGTCGCGGTCGCCAGTGTCGCGTGGCCAACGGGCTACCGGTCGTCTGCAGCACGGATCAGCGGCAGCGTCACCGCCGCGATGCCGTTGCCGAGCAGGCTCAGCAGATGCGACGCGAGAGAGGAGGCGACGACCAGGTGGCGGTTGAGGGGCATGCGACCAGGAAAGACCCGGACGCTACGGCAGGGTCAAGGGTGGCCACGACCGACGCCCCGGCCCGGACAGTGATCCCGGACGCCGTATCCTCGACCGGCTCGGCCGCCACCTCCCCACGGCCGCGCGCGAGATCGGTGCCGAAGTGGTGGTGCGGCACGTGCGGCCCGAACGCCTCACCGCCGTCGACCGGGCCAATGCCCGCAGCGGCACCCAGCGCGCACAGCACCGCGTGCACCCTCCGGGTGGACAGGGCGCCGCCATCGCGGTCGCGGATGAGCGGCGGCGCTGCACCGCGACCTGTCCTTCATTCCGGCCGGGCGACAGGGGAGCCGGGGCCGGAGGTGCGACCGGGGCCACACCGGTCATGGGGAAAGCCGCACGCCGAGTATTGGTACGTTTGTACATGTACATTTGTATCAACGAGGAGCGGAGCAGATGCATCCCCACCCGCGACGCGGGATCCGCGTCGGCCGCACCCGCCGGAGGGCGCGGTGACCGCCCGCCGCGACCCGCACGGGCGCCGCCAGCGCATCATCGAGGCGGCCGCGGAGCTCATCGTGGAGTCCGGCCCGGCCGACCTCACCCACCGCCGGGTGGCCGCCCGCGCCGAGGTGCCGCTGGGCGCCACCACCTACTACTTCGCCTCTCTGGACGAGCTGACCACCGGCGCCCTGGAGTACCTCGCCGACCAGGTCGAGGCCGGCCTGAACGAGTTGGCGGACCAGATCGCGGCGGGAGGCGGCGATCCCGCGGCCGTCGCCGCGATCTTCGCCGCCTACCTGGACGACAGCGTCCAGGTCCGGACCGACGCCGCGCTGTACCTCGCGGGCATCCACCGCCCGGCGCTGCGCCCGCTGGCCCGGCGCTGGCTGGACGGCCTCACCCAGGTGCTGTCCGCCTACACGGCACCGGAGGCGGCACGCTCGGTGGCCGTGTTCGTGGACGGCGCCACGCTGTACGCCCTGCTGCACGACGCACCCCTCGACCTCGACTCCCTCACGCGGGCGGTGGCGGCACTCATGACGGCCACCGACCGCACCGACTGGTCCCCGGAGAGCAGATGAGCGCCGACCTCACCCCGCGGCCCCCCGCCACCGCCGGTCCGGCCGGCGGACTCTCCGCCCCGCGGCGCTGGGCGGCGCTCGCGGTGCTCTCGGTCAGCCTGCTGGTGGTGGTCATGGACATGACCATCCTCAACGTCGCGCTGCCCGAACTCGCGTCGGAGCTGCGGCCCAGCGCCGGCCAGCAGCTGTGGATCGTGGACGCGTACTCGCTCGTGCTCGCCGGGTTGCTCGTCACGATGAGCGCCCTGGGCGACCGGTGGGGCCGCAGGAGGCTGCTGCTGACCGGGTTCGCGGTGTTCGGCGCCGCCTCGTCCGCCGCGCTCGTGGTCGACAGCCCGGCGGAGGTCATCGCGGTGCGCGCCCTGCTGGGCGCGGGCGGTGCGATGATCATGCCGGCCACCCTCTCGATGATCCGCACCCTCTTCGCCGACCCGGTCGAGCGGGCCACCGCCCTGGGTGTCTGGGCGGCCGTGGCCTCACTGGGCGGTGCCGTGGGCCCGATCTTCGGCGGGCTGCTGCTGGAGCACTTCTCCTGGCACGCGGCCTTCCTGGTCAACGTGCCCTTCATGGCCGCGGGCCTCGTCGCCGGCCGGTTCCTGCTGCCGGAGGCGCGCGATCCGGACCCGGGACGCTGGGACGCGGTGGGCGCGGTGCTGTCGATGGCCGGGATGACCGCCTTCGTGTGGAGCGTCAAGGAGCTCGCCAAGGGCGGGCTGCTCGACCCCGTCGGGCTGGTGGTGCTGGCCGGCGCCCTCGTGGTGCTCACCTGGTTCGTCGTGCGGTGTTACAGGCGCCCCGACCCGCTGCTGGACGTGCGGCTGTTCAACAACCGCGCGTTCACCGCCGGCACCGTGACCGCGCTCGTGTCGACCGTGGCCGCGGCCGCCCTGCTGCTCCTGGCGGCCCAGTGGCTGCAGCTCGTGGAGGGGCACTCACCGCTGCAGGCCGGGGTCCGGCTGCTGCCCATGGGCGTGGCGGCGGCCGTCGCCTCCCCTCTGGCGCCCGCTCTCGCCGCCCGGGTGGGCGCCCGCGCGGTGCTCGCCGGCGGGCTGGCCGCGGCCGGGGTCGGCTTCGTGCTCCTCTACGCCGTCCCCGGGCCGTTCTCCTACCCGGTGCTCCTGGCCGCGCTCCTCCTGCTCGGCCTGGGCTCGGGGTCACTCGCCATCGGATCCGCGATCATCATGTCGGGCAGCCCGCAGGAGAAGGCCGGAAACGCCGCCGCCATCGAGGAGACCGCCTACGACCTGGGCAACGTGCTCGGGGTGGCCGTCCTGGGCAGCGTCGCCGCGGCCATCTACCGCGCGGGGCTGGCCGCCGACGGGCTCGTGGCTGCGGGCCTGAGCCCGCAGGCAGCGGCGGACGCGCGCGAGTCGCTGGGAGGCGCGGTGCGGATCGCGGCCGAGACGCGCACGCCCGAGCTCGCCGAGTGGGCGCGCACGGCCTTCACCGACTCCCTGACCCAGACCGGGCTCATCGCCGGCCTGCTGGTGCTGGCGACCGCCGCAGTCGTCTTCGCGCTCGTGCCCCGGACCCTGGACCTGGCCCGGGGCCACTGAGGCCGGGGCCGCGGGACCCCGCCGCCGGGCCGAGACCGCCCGGCGGCGCGGGAGCCCGCGGCGGGTGGGGCGCCACCCGCCGCGGCCGAGGCCGCGCCCAGCTGGCGCCCGCGCTCAGCCGGTGGCCGCGCCGAACCACCTCGGCAGCTGGCTGAGGAGGTCCTGCTGGTCGTCACCGACCCACGCCACATGGCCGTCGGGCCGCAGCAGCACGGCGGGGGCGTCCAGTTCCTCGCTGCTGTCGACGACGTGGTCGACCCGGTCCGCCCAGCCCGCGGCCGAGAGCCGGCCGGTCTGGTCGAGGAGCAGTCCGCGGCCACCGTGCAGCAGCTCGTAGAGGCGGCCCCGCTTCAGGCCGATGTCGCGCATCCGCCTGCCGAGCAGCTCGTGCCCCTCGCCGAAGTCGTAGCGGACCTCGACCGCGGTGATCATGCCGGTGACGTACCGGTTCACCTCTTCGAACTCCATCAGCGTCGCGAACAGCTCCCGCAGCGCGACCGCCCCCGGATCGGTCCCCATCAGCGTGATCTGCGCCCGGGTGTTCTCCAGTACGCGGGCCCCCACCGGATGACGCTCGGCGTGGTAGCTGTCCAGCAGCCCCTCCGGGGCCCAGCCGCTGACCGCGGCCGCGAGCTTCCAGCCGAGGTTGAACGCGTCCTGCACGCCCAGGTTGAGCCCCTGCCCGCCGGTCGGCGGGTGGATGTGCGCCGCGTCGCCGGCCAGCAGCACCCGGCCGACCCGGTAGCGCTCGGCCTGCCGGGTAGCGTCGCCGAAGCGGGACAGCCAGCGCGGCGAGTGCGCGCCGAAGTCGGTGCCCGCGAAGGCCCGCAGCCGCTCCCTGAACTCCTCCAGGGTCGGCGCGGTCGTACGGTCCTCGGCTACCTTGTCGGCGGGCACGATGACGCGGTACCCCCCGTCCTTGAGGGGCGCGGCGCCGAACCGCAGCTGGGTCTTGTGGACCTCCGCGACGACGGCGGCGATCTTCGCCGGGTCCTCGGCCAGCTCCATCTCACCGAGCAGCGTCTCGACCTTCGCGGGTTCACCGGGGAAACCGACGCCGAGCTGCCTGCGCACCGTGCTTCGGCCGCCGTCGCAGCCGACGAGGTAGCGCGAGCGCAGGTGCGTGCCCTCCGCCAGCTCGACGGTCACCCCGTCCGCGTCCTGCCGCACCCCGACCACCTCGCAGCCGCGCCGGATCTCGGCGCCGAGTTCGAGGGCGCGCTCGTTGAGCAGCCGCTCGGTGACCGGCTGCGGGGTGGCGAGGCCGTAGGGGTGAGCCGTGTCCAACTGGTCCGGCCACGGCCGGGTGATGCCGCCGAAGAGGCCGCCGACCTGGAACTTCGCACTGACGGCGAGGAATCGGTCCAGCAGGCCGCGCTGGTCCATTATCTCGACGCTGCGCGCGTGCAGGCCCTGTCCGCGGGACTGCCCGGTGGGCTCGGTCAGCTTCTCCAGCACGACCACGTGCACTCCGGCCAGCCGCAGCTCGGCAGCCAGCATGAGGCCGGTCGGCCCGCCGCCGACCACGACAACGTCAATCATGAACCCCCCATTGGATGTTGCACTTCGGCCAGCCGCTCCGCGTTGGCCCGGCGGCGCGCATACCCGCACCTCCGCACCTGGGCGCCCGCGACCGCACCGCGATTCCCGCTCCGGCGGTCGGACATCCCGCGCGACCCGCGCGTCGGCAGGGCGCCACGTATGTCGCGGCCCCCTGGTCTGCGCAGGTTCTGGCTTCGGCTGGAGATTCTGCGGCATGACCGGGGTCTTGCCGCAAGCCCCCCGGTGCGCTATACGTTGAGAGTGGAGAGGAGTATTTTTCCGCTCCCTTGACCCTCCGCTGGGGTATGCGCCCCTCTTCACGGAGCGGCGCCGCACGCGCCCGACCAGCCGAGCACGGCCTGGCGGGCTCGACTCCCTGACCGCGACCCGCGCCGCCACGACCTCGAACACGTGCCCGCGGCCCGTAACGCGCAGTCAGGACGGCGTGCCCGCTCTCCCGTGTCGCTGCGCGACCTTCTGGGATGGCGAAACGCGGTGGCCCCATCGGCTCACCGCGCTCAGCGTGTCAGTCGCCGCCGCATTCCGCTCCTGGCGGCGCACCGGCCCGAGCGCGACCGTGCGGACACGAAAAACGGGCTCCCGGAGGAGCCCGCTGAGAAGAGGATCTCCCGGATGTCTCCCATCCGGGACCGATCGTCTCGACCGCCAAGCCAGAAGATCCTTCTGACCCGCTGTGTTGTGGTGGGCGATACTGGGATTGAACCAGTGACCTCTACCGTGTCAAGGTAGCGCTCTCCCACTGAGCTAATCGCCCGAGTCGTTACTCGGAGGTGGAGACGGGATTTGAACCCGTGTTGACGGCTTTGCAGGCCGCTGCCTCGCCTCTCGGCCACTCCACCGGATCCAGGCCGGAGGAGTGCCAGACTCCTCCGAATCTCCGAGCGGACGACGGGATTCGAACCCGCGACCCTCACCTTGGCAAGGTGATGCTCTACCAGCTGAGCCACGTCCGCGTGCTCTCCGGCCCGGTTCCCGCTGGGCTCCGCGCCGTCGTGCAGTAAGAACTTTAGCGGAATCTCCGCAGACGGCAAATCGAAAGCGCCGCGCTCAGGGCCGTCCGGGGTGGTGGCGGGGACGCGTGCGGGCGGAGATATACAAGGAGACGTGGGACGTCAAGAGCCGGTCGGCCGGGGACATGGTGGCAGCGGGGACCCGTGCGGCGCGCCGGTGCCGTGGGAGCGGGCGCGGGCCGCGGCCCGCCGGCTGGGGGAGCGGAGCCGACCGGGCGCCGCGGCCCGCGAGCCGCTGGCCGGGGCGCTGGGCGCGACGCTCGCGGAGGACCTGGTCGCGCTGGTCGGCATCCCCTCCTACGACGCCGCGGCCATGGACGGCTATGCCGTGGCCGGGGCCGGGCCGTGGACCGTCGTGGGGCGGGCGCTCGCGGGCGGCGGGCCGAGCGTCGGACTGCGCCCCGGGCAGGCGGTGGAGATCGCCACCGGTGCCGTGGTGCCCGAGGGGGCGCTCGCCGTCCTGCCCTACGAATCGGCCCGCCGCAGCGGCCGCACCGTGGCGGGGGAGGTGCAGCCCGAGCGGCACGTCCGCCGCCGGGGGGAGGACACCGCGGCGGGCACGGCGGTGCTGCCGTCCGGGACGGTCGTCACGCCGACCGTCCTGGGGCTGGCCGCGAGCCTCGGCTACGACACGCTGACCGTGCGCCGGCCGCGGATCGCGGCGCTCGTGACCGGCGACGAGATCGCCCTCGCCGGCGTTCCCGCGCCCGGAGCCGTGCGCGACGCCATCGGCCCGATGCTGCCCGGACTGGCCGCCTGGGCCGGCGCCCGCCTGGACCGGGTGGACCGGCTCGCTGACGGCGCCGCCGACCTGGCTTCGGCCCTCCACGACGCTGCCCGCCGGCCGGCGGGCAGCGTGCTGGTGGTCTGCGGGGCCTCCTCGCGGGGACCGGCGGACCACCTCCGGGCGGTCCTCGACGAGGCGGCCGCCACCGTGCTCGTGGACGGCGTCGCCTGCCGCCCGGGACATCCGCAGCTGCTCGCCCACACCGGTCCGCCCGACCGGCCCGAGACCCTGGTCGTGGGGCTCCCGGGAAACCCCCATGCCGCGCTCGCCGCCGGACTCACCCTGCTGGTGCCGCTGCTGGCAGCGCTCGGGGGCCGACCCGACCCGGCCTCGGGGGGTGCCGGAGCGCCGCCGCGGCTGCCGGTGCGCGGCGACGTCCGGCCGCACGGCGCCGACACCCGCCTGGTCCCCGTCCGGATCGACGCGGACGGGGAGGCCGCCTGCGCCCGGCCGGTCGGGCACGACCGCCCAGGCACGCTGCGCGGTGCCGCCGGCGCCGACGCCCTCGCCGTGCTGCCGCCCGGCTGGAGCGGCCCCGACGCGGAGCTCCTCTGGCTCCCGCGCTGACCTCGTTCACCGGCGTGGACCAGTCACCGGGATGAACCGTTCACCGAGTGTTACGATCGCGCCATGGCGACCAGCGCGGATCCGGAACCCGCGGACCCCGGCACCGAGGGGGCGGCCTTCCTGCTCACCCAGCTCGGTTCGCACGCCGCGGCGCGGTTCGCCGAACGCGTGGCCGAGATCGGCGTCAGCCTGCGCCAGGCCGGACTGCTGCGGTGGATCGGCCGCAACCCGGGACGCAGCCAGCGGGAGCTCGCCGAGCAGTTCGGGGTGCGCCCCAGCCGGGTCGTGGTCCTGGTGGACGAGCTCGAACGGCAGGGGCTGATCCGCCGGGCGCCGCGCCCCGGCGACCGGCGCACCCGGCTCCTCGAACTGACCGAGCACGGACGCCGGACGCTGCGCTCCGTCGGCACGGCGCTGCGGCGGCACGAGGACGAGTTCCTCGCCGCGCTGACGCCGGCCGAGCGCACGGCGCTGACGGGGCTGCTGGAGCGCGTCGCCGCCCACCAGGGCATCGGCCGCTGACCGCCCGTCCGCCCACCGGGGGCACCGGGCTCCGCATCCCGCGGCCCTCCGGCGCGCCGGAGGGCCGTATCGGTGCCGCTTCCGCGGCGACCCGGCGGAAACGGCAGCGGGCTCCGGGCCGCCACACTGAGTAAACTGCGGGACGATCCCCACAGCCACCTGCTCTCCGCGGCGACGAGAACGGAAGTCTTGCAACCATGGCCTCATCCCGGCTCTCCAAGGGGCTGCTGACCAACCGGGTGCAACGCCCCGTGCCCCTGCGTGAAGGGGTGTACGAGGCGCTGCTCGAACTCATCACCCGCCGCCAGCTCCCCCCGGGACAGCACCTGGTGGAGAACGACCTCGCCGACCAGTTGGGGGTGTCGCGCCAACCGGTGCGGGAGGCGCTGCAGCGGCTGAGCAACGAGGGGTGGGTGGACCTGCGGCCGGGGTACGGCGCGTTCGTGCACCAGC
>NZ_QEIO01000128.1 GCF_003336425.1 Marinitenerispora sediminis
CCCCCGCTCGCCCGCCGCCGGGTCAGCGGATCCGGCAGCAGTCCGGGCCGCAGGTGTGCCCGGCCGATAGGCTCGGCGGTGTCCCACCGTCGCCGGATCGGAGGCATCTTCCATGGGCCACCCGTGGCATGAACTGGCCGACTACCTCGCCCTTCCCCGCGTCGGCGGACTGCGGCTCTCGCCGGACGGCACGCGGCTCGTCGCCCCGGTCGGTGAACTCGACTCCGCCGGGACCGCCTACGCGACGGCGCTGTGGGAGATCGACCCGGCGGGCGAGGCCGAGCCCCGCCGGCTGACCCGCTCCGCCGAGGGCGAGAGCGCACCGGAGTTCCTGCCGGACGGATCGCTGCTGTTCGTCTCGAAACGGCCCGCACCGGAGGCGCCCGCGGGAGAGGAGGCCCGTCCGGCGGTGTGGCTGCTGCCCGCTGACGGCGGCGAGGCCCGCCGGGTCGCCACCCGGCCGGGCGGCATCGGCGGGGTGGCGGTCGCGGGGGAGGCCGGCACCGTGGTGTACCGCTCCGACACCCACCCCGGCGCGGCGGACGCGGAGGCTGACGAGGCGGCGCGCAAGGCCCGCTCCGACGCCGGCGTCACCGCGATCCTGCACGAGGAGTCCCCGGTGCGCTCGTGGGACCACGACCTCGGCCCCGCCCGCCCCCGGCTGTTCGCGGCCGATCCGCCGGCCGGTCCGGCCGCGCCGCTCGGCGCGGAACGCGACCTCACCCCCGACCCCGGGACCGCGCTGGTCGACCAGCCGCACGTCCTCAGCCCCGACGGCCGCACCGTCGCCGCCGGCTGGCGGCGCCCCAGCGGGGGCGGGGGCTGGTACGAGACGCTGGTCGCGATCGACACCGCCACCGGCGACCGCCGCGACCTCGCCGCCGACCCCGACTTCGACTTCAGCTCCCCGGGCTTCTCGCCGGACGGCCGCTCCGTGCTCACCGTCCGCGTGTTCGAGGGCCGCCCCGACGGCGACCCGCGCTCCGCGACGCTGTGGCTGGTCGACCTCGCCACCGGCGAGGGGCGCGACCTGCTGGCCGGGCACGAGCTGTGGCCGCGCGAGCACGCGTGGGCCCCCGACTCCACCGCCGTCTTCTTCACCGCGGACCTGGACGGCCGCCGGCCGCTCTTCCGCCTGGAACTGGCCGACGGCACCCTCACCCGGCTCACCGCCGACCACGGCGCCTACAGCGAGCTCAACCCCGCGCCGGACGGCCGGACCGTCTACGCGCTGCGCGACTCCGTGGACGAGCCGCCCACCCCGGTCCGGCTGGACGCCGCCGCCGAGGGCGAGCCGGTCCGGCTGCGCGCGCCCGGCCTGCCGCTGCCGCCGACCGGTCGGCTCACCGAGCTGGAGACCACCGCCGACGACGGCACCCGCGTCCGCGCCTGGCTGGTGCTGCCCGCCGAGGCCTCGGCCGAGTCGCCGGCCCCGCTGCTGCTCTGGGTGCACGGCGGTCCGTACATGAGCTGGAACGGCTGGAGCTGGCGGTGGAACCCGTGGCTGCTGGCCGCCCGGGGCTACGCCGTGCTGCTGCCCGATCCGGCGCTGTCCACCGGGTACGGGCAGGAGATGCTGCGCCGCGCCTGGGGCGAGTGGGGGCCGCGCGTCTTCGCCGACCTGATGTCCGTCACCGACGCCGCCGCGGCCCGCGACGACATCGACGCCGAGCGCACCGCCGCCATGGGCGGCTCCTTCGGCGGCTACATGGCCAACTGGATCGCCGGCCACACCGACCGGTTCCGGGCCGTCGTCACGCACGCCGCGCTGTGGGAGCTGACCGGGTTCGGCGGCGCCACCGACTACCCGTGGGTGTGGGAGCGCGAGTTCGGCGACCCGTTCGCCGACCACGAGCGCTACGCGCGCAACTCGCCCCGGCGCGCCGCGCGCGACGTCCGCACTCCGATGCTCGTCATCCACGGGGACAAGGACTACCGGGTCCCCGTCGGCGAGGGGCTGCGGCTGTGGTGGGACCTGCTCCGCCACGAGGTCGACGCCAAGTTCCTGTACTTCCCCACGGAGAACCACTGGATCCTCAGCCCTGGCAACATCCGGGTCTGGTACGAGACCGTGTACGCCTTCCTCGACCACCACGTGCTGGGGAAGGAGTGGCGCCGGCCGGAGCTGCTCTGACGGCCGCCGCGCCCGAACGGGGGGCGGCCGCCCGGCGGCCCCCGCACCGACGAGTGAGTGAAGAGGGGAATCACCATGACCGCGGTCGAACCGCGTGACCTGCTGGACCTGGCCGTGGCCGTCGCCCGGGAGGCCGGGGCGCTGGCGGCCGAGGGCCAGGAGAAGGTCGCGGTCCTCGACACCAAGTCCTCGCCGACCGACGTGGTCACCGAGATGGACCGGGCGACCGAGGAGCTGATCCGGTCCCGGCTGCTGGCCGCCCGCCCGGGCGACGCGGTGCTCGGGGAGGAGGGCGGCGCGGCCACCGGCTCCTCCGGCGTCCGCTGGATCGTGGACCCCATCGACGGGACCGTCAACTACCTGTACGGCAGGGCCGAGTGGGCGGTGAGCATCGCCGCGGAGGTGGCCGGGGAGGTCGTGGCGGGCGTGGTCGCCGCGCCGGCGCGCGGTGAGCTCTACACCGCCCTGCGCCACGGCGGCGCCCACCGGGACGGGCTCCCGCTGCGGGTTGCGCCGGCGGTGCCGCTGGAGCTCGCGCTGGTCGCGACCGGGTTCGGGTACGGGAGGCCGCGCCGCGCCCAGCAGTCCGAGGTCCTGCGCCACGTACTGCCCAGGGTGCGCGACATCCGGCGGGCCGGGGCGGCGGCCCTGGACCTGTGCGCGCTGGCCGCGGGGCAGGTGGACGCCTACTACGAGCGGGGCCTCAACCCGTGGGACTGGAGTGCGGCGGCGCTGGTCGCGGAGGAGGCCGGTGCCCGAGTCGGCGGCCTGCACGGAGCGCCGCCGAACCCGGAGCTGACCATCGCGGCCCCGCCGGGGCTGTTCGAGGAGCTGCACGACCTGCTCGCGCCCACCGGGGCCGACACCGACGGCTGACCCGGCCGCGGGCGGCCGCGCGTCCGGCCTGCCGCGACGGCGCGGCGCCGCCGAGGTCCCCGGGGACCTCGGCGGCGCCGGCGTGAGCGGGGGACCACCCGTGCGGCTACGCGCAGCGGGGGTCGATGCCGTTGCGGGCGGCGATGCGGAGCAAGTCCTCCAGATCCGACGCGTGGGCGTCGGCGAGGTGGTCGTCGCCCGCGACCCGCGCGGCCTGGAGCGACCGGGAGGTTTCGTTGATGCGCCCCCGGATCTCCGACAGGAACTCGCCCATCATCACACTCCTCTCTCACACCACAAGGGGTTGGCGGATGCTGGCCATACCCACGCGGGCGGCCCGGGAAAACCGCCGGCGGCCGATGTTCACCAATCGGTAACACGCCGATCCGCCCCGACCCGGCCCGGTCGAGCAGCCGTCTCCAGGGTGTCCTGGGCCACATTTCCAGAGAATGGCCAGATCTTATTTCTTTCTTATCCAGCGCGTGTCACATTCGAGATGTGCGGGGTGAACGTCGCTGCCGGCGGTTGGGGGATTCGCCGGCAGCGACCCCGCATGTCCGGGGACGTGCTCCCCGGCGACGATCCGGCGCCGCCGCGTGATCAACGGTGCTCACCAGTGGTCTAGTCTGGCCTGTGACTCCGTGTCCGTCTCACGGCCGCCCGGTCCCACCCAGGCCGTCGCGTCCCAGCGAACGCGGGTCGGCTCGTATGGACTCTCCGAGTGTCATCCGAGGTCGCGGACCCCGCGGCCGTCGTACGGCGTGATCGTGACGGTTTACCCCGTCCTTATCCAAGCCGTGCGATAACGGTTGACGCAGCCGGGGGTAAACGCCGCTGCCGGTGTGTTGGGGGATGCGCCGGCAGCGGCCACACCGGCCAGGTTGAAGTGAAGGACACCAGTGCGCGTACTTGTGGTCGAAGACGAACAGGTCCTCGCCGACGCGGTCGCGGTCGGTCTCCGGCGGGAGGCCATGGCGGTGGACGTCGTCTACGACGGCGACAGCGCCCTGGAGCGCACCAGTGTCAACGAGTACGACGTCATCGTGCTGGACCGCGACCTCCCCGGAACCCACGGCGACGACGTCGCCCGCTCCCTGGTGGACGAGAGCTACACCGGCCGCATCCTCATGCTCACGGCCGCGGGCGAGCTTGACGACCGGGTCGCGGGCCTCACCCTGGGCGCCGACGACTACCTGGCCAAGCCGTTCGCCTTCGCGGAGCTCATCGCCCGCGTCCGCGCGCTCGGCCGCCGCGCCGCCCCGCCGCTGCCGCCGGTGCTGCGCCGCAGCGGCATCACCCTCGATCCCGCCAACCACACCGTGTGGCGGGACGAGCGCGAGGTCGGCCTGACCCCCAAGGAGTTCGCCGTGCTCGAGGTGCTCATGCGCGCCAACGGCACGGTGGTCAGCGCCGAGGGGCTGCTGGAGAAGGCGTGGGACGAGAACGCCGACCCCTTCACCAACGTCGTCCGGGTCACGGTCATGACGCTGCGCAAGAAGCTCGGCGAACCGGCGGTCATCCACACCGTGCCCGGCGCGGGGTACCGGATTTGACCTCCGACGGGGCGTCCGCGCCCGCCGGGGCCGGCCGGGCCGGCGGGTTCCCCGTGCGCGAGGGCGGTGCGCACACCCATCCGCCGGTCTCTCCCGGCGAGGTGCCGCCGACCCCGCCCGGCGACACCGGCACCTGGCGGCGGCTGAGCACGCCGGCCACCGCCCCGGCGGTCGCCCGCGGCGCGGGCGGCCCGGACCACATGCACCGGTTCACCGACAACATCAGCCTGCGGATGCGGCTCACGCTCATCTACGGGATGCTGTTCTTCGCCGCCGGCTCGCTGCTCGTGCTGCTGAACTACGTCATCGTCGCCAGCGTGCTGGACAACCTGGAGTTCACGGTGGCGCCCGGGGCCTACACGCTCGACCCCGCCATCGTCGAGGAGGCCAAGAACAGCTTCATCGAGAGCGTCCTGGGCCAGGTCACCCGGTTCTCGATGATGGCACTGGTCATCGTCGGGTTCCTCGCCGTGGCGCTCGGGTACGTGGTCGCCGGCCGTGCGCTGTCGCCGCTGCACAAGATCACCCGGACCGCCCGCCGGCTCTCCGAGCGGTCGCTGCACGAGCGCATCGCGCTGTCCGGCCCCGACGACGAGATCCGCGAGCTCGCCGACACCTTCGACGACATGCTGGAGCGCCTCGACCGCGCCTTCGACGGCCAGCGCCGGTTCGTCGCCAACGCCTCGCACGAGCTGCGCACCCCCCTCGCCATCAACCGGACGCTGCTGGAGGTCGCGCTGGCCGACCCCGAGGCGTCGGCCGACCTCCGGACCGTCGGCCGCACCCTGCTGGAGACCAACTCCCGGCACGAGCGGCTGATCGACGGCCTGCTCTTCCTCGCCAAGAGCGACCGCGAGCTCGACGTGCGCACGCTGGTCGACCTCGGCGAGGTCTCCGCCACGGTGCTCAGCCAGCTCTCCCAGGAGATCGAGGCGTCGGGGCTGCACGTCCGCTCGGACGTGCTCAGCGCGCCCGTCGTCGGCGATCCGGTGCTGCTGGAGCGGCTCGTCGGCAACCTGGTGGAGAACGCGCTGCGCTACAACGTGGCGGGCGGCGAGATCACCGTGCGCTCCGGCACCTACGACGAGATGCCCGCGGTGCAGGTCGAGAACTCCGGCCCGGTCATCCCCGCCTACGAGATCGAGGGGCTGTTCGAGCCGTTCCGCCGCGGCTCCGGCGACCGGACCGGCTCCAAGAAGAGCGCGGGCCTCGGGCTGTCCATCGTGCGCTCCGTCGTCCGGGCGCACGGCGGCAGCGTGCTCGCCTGGCCGCGGGCCGGCGGCGGGCTCGTCGTCACCGTCCAGTTCCCCGTCGCGCACCGGCGCTCCGACGGCGACGGCCCCGCGGTGTCGGCCGGGCGCTGAGGAGGCCCGTCCACCGCCCCCGACCGGCTGCGCGGCGCCCGCCGTCCGTGATATTCATACGTGTCCGATGACACGGCCACCCGAGGTCCGGAGTGGTGCGCAGGGTAGGTATGCTCACCCGGGCGTGACGACGGCGGGAATTTTTCTGGCCGTTAACGTGTCTGTTCTTCCCTTGGCATCCGGTGCGAGTACCCGCGCTCCGACGGGTGCGAGGAAAGACGAGGAAACTGGTCAGAATCCTTCGGGCGTTGGGTAGCACATGGGAATGAACCGAGTCGCGGTCGGGTCACGCACCGACCGGGTTCGGCCACACGGCGCTGCCACGCGGTGCGACAGCACCCGGGAGGGGTCACAGTCCACGCACGCCGCGAGAATTTCTGGCCGATTCGGGCACAAGTTTCGTCTCTGGAGCGTTACAACCCGCGCGATGAGGCATAGAACGAGGGGGATGGAGTAAGACAGATGGCCACCGACTACGACAGCCCGCGGAAGACCGACGAGGACCTGAACGAGGACAGCCTTCAGGAGCTGCAGGCGCGTCGGGTGGACAAGGGCACCAGCACCATCGACGTCGACCCGGACGAGGTCGCCGAGGGGATGGAGCTACCGGGTGCGGACCTCTCCGGCGAGGAGCTCGCCGTCCGGGTGCTGCCCCGCCAGGCCGACGAGTTCACCTGCTCGCGCTGCTTCCTGGTGCACCACCGGAGCCAGCTCGCGGAGGAGCGCAACGGGCAGCTCGTGTGCAAGGAGTGCGCTGCCTGAACCAGGCGGCCTCCCTCTCCGCTGCCTCGACGGTCGAAGAACAGTGGCTGGTGATGCGTCTCCGAACGGAGGCGCATCACGCTTTTTCCGGACGGCCCCCGATCGTCTACGTTGAGGGCGGAGGAGCCCACGGGCACCACGGCGGACGGGATGGGGCGATCATGACCGGCAGCGCGCACGGAGAGCGGACCGGCCCGCAGGACGAGCCGGACCGCGCGGAGCGGCCCGACGCCGCGCGGGAGGCCGGGGACGCGGAGCGGCCCGACGCCTCGGCGCGGGCGGCGGCCGGGACCGACCTCGTGCCCCGCGGGCCGGCCGGCGACGACGTCGGGGACCTCGTCACCCGGCTGATGTCGGACGAGGGCGCCGACAGCGGGCGGCGGGTCCGGCTCATGGGCCGGCTCTCCCGCGCCCTCGCCGCCCGGGCCCGGGCGGCCGGGGCCAGGGGCGTGGCCGGCGGCCGGTGGCTCACCGAACTCTTCGCCACCGAGATCGCGCCGCGCATCCCGGTGCGCGACCACGAGACCCTGAGCCGGCACCACCGGGGGCTGGCCGGCGAGGACCTGGCCGACGCCCTGGAGCGCAACGCGGTCCGGGCCACCACCGCCGTGGGCGCCGCCGGCGGCGCGCTGGCCGCCGTCCAGTTCACCGCCCCGCCGCTGCTGCTCACCGCCCCGGCGCAGATCGTCGCGGAGACCGTCGTGGTGGCCGCGATCGAGGTCAAGCTCATCGGCGAGCTGCACGAGGTCTACGGGGCGCCCGCGCCCGGCACCGCCCTCCAGCGGACCTCCGGCTACCTCGTGTCCTGGGCGAAGCGGCGCGGTATCGACCCGCTCCAGGCGGGGGAGTCGGTCACCGCGGCGCTGGGCGCCGCCGCCAGGACGGCGCTGCGCAACCGGCTGATGCGGCTGCTGGGCCGGCACCTCACGACCCTCGGCCCCTACCTGACCGGCGCCGTCGCGGGCGGAACGCTCAACCGCGCGGGCACCCGGGCCCTCGCCGCCGCCGTCCGCGGCGACCTGCGGGCCGCCGCGCTGCCGGAGGCGCGCAACGTCCGGCGCCTCGGCTCCGCCCGCGGCCGGGCGCTGCCCCGGGGCGGGAGGTAGCGGGCGGCCGCCGCGGCCCCCGCCACCTCCGGGCCGGGGCTCAGACCGGCAGGTCCTCGATCTTCCGGTGCCGGCGCGGGGCGAGCCGCTTGTGCGCGGCCCGCACCGCCAGCACCCGGGCGACCTCCATGCCGACGCCGGTCACCACGGCCCAGCCCAGCGCCTCGCCCAGGCCGATGTCCGGCGACTCGGGGTCGCTCGGCGGCTCCTTGCCGACCGCCCGCGTCCAGGCGAAGGTGATCACCTTGCGCGCGGCGTAGCCGGCCGCCAGCGCGGCCACGCCGCCGACGATCCGGGCGGCCAGCTCACCGTCCTTGTCTGCCATGTGCATCGATCGCTTCCGTTGTCGTGTCCGTACCGCCTGCGGCACGTGCCGAAATACTGCCATGGCCGGCGGCGGCGCCGCAGCGGCCCCGCCCCCGGGCCGGACGCCCGGGAGGCCCGCGGCGCCGGCGGTCCGGGCGGCGCCGCGGGCCTGTGGAAAGCGGGAGCGATCACGGCCGGAACACCAATACCATTGGCTTTATGACCAACCGCTCTCGTTCCCTCCGCGTGCCCGACAGGCCCTCGCTCGACGGTATCGAGGAGAAGTGGGTAGACGTCTGGGACGAGTCCGGCGTGTACCACTTCGACCGCACCCGCGAACGCGGTGACGTGTTCTCCATCGACACCCCGCCGCCCACGGTCTCCGGTTCGCTGCACATCGGCCACGTGTTCTCCTACACCCACACCGACGCCGTCGCCCGCTTCCAGCGCATGCGCGGCAAGGCGGTGTTCTACCCCATGGGATGGGACGACAACGGCCTGCCCACCGAGCGCCGGGTGCAGAACTACTACGGCGTCCGCTGCGACCCCTCGGTGCCCTACGACCCCGACTTCGCCCCGCCGGCCAAGCCCGACCCCAAGCGCCAGGTGCCCATCTCGCGCCGCAACTTCATCGAGCTGTGCGACCGGCTCACCGCGGAGGACGAGAAGGTCTTCGAGGCCATCTGGCGCCGGCTCGGGCTGAGCGTCGACTGGCGGCACACCTACGCCACCATCGACGCCGACGCCCGCACCGCCGCGCAGCGCGCCTTCCTGCGCAACCTCGCCCGCGGCGAGGCCTACATGTCCGAGGCCCCCACGCTCTGGGACGTCACGTTCCGCACCGCGGTGGCGCAGGCCGAGCTGGAGGACCGCGAGCGGCCCGGGGCCTACCACCGGCTGGCCTTCCACCGCCCCGGCGGCGAGCCCGTGCACATCGAGACCACCCGGCCCGAGCTGCTGGCCGCCTGCGTCGCGCTGGTCGCCCACCCCGACGACGAGCGCTACCAGGACCTGTTCAGCGGCACGGTGCGTACGCCCGTCTTCGGGGTGGAGGTCCCGGTGCGGGCGCACCGGCTGGCCGACCCCGAGAAGGGCTCGGGCATCGCCATGATCTGCACCTTCGGCGACACCACCGATGTCACCTGGTGGCGGGAGCTGCAGCTGGAGACCCGCCCCATCATCGGCTGGGACGGCCGCATCGTCGCCGAGCCGCCGGCGGGTCTGGAGACGGAGGAGGCCCGGCTGGCCTACGGGCGGCTGGCCGGCGCCACCGTGCACACCGCGCGGGAGCGCATGGTCGAGATGCTGCGGGAGTCCGGCGACCTCGTCGGCGAGCCCCGGCCCATCACGCACCCGGTGAAGTTCTACGAGAAGGGCGACAAGCCCCTTGAGATCGTCACCACCCGGCAGTGGTACATCCGCAACGGCGGCCGCGAGGCGGAGCTGCGGGGCCGGCTGGTCGAGCGCGGGCGCGAGCTCACCTGGTACCCGGCCTTCATGCGGGCCCGCTACGAGAACTGGGTCGAGGGCCTCAACGGCGACTGGCTGGTCAGCCGCCAGCGCTTCTTCGGTGTGCCCTTCCCGGTCTGGTACCCCCTCGACGCCGAGGGCAACCCGCGCTACGACGCCCCCATCGTGCCCGACGAGTCGGCGCTGCCGGTCGACCCCAGCTCCGACGTCCCGCCGGGCTACACCGAGGACCAGCGCGGCCGGGCCGGCGGCTTCATGGGCGACCCCGACGTCATGGACACCTGGGCCACGTCCTCGCTGTCGCCGCAGATCGCCGGCGGCTGGGAACGCGACGAGGACCTGTTCCGGCGGGTGTTCCCCATGGACCTGCGCCCGCAGGGGCACGACATCATCCGCACCTGGCTGTTCGCCACGGTGGTGCGCTCGGAGTTCGAGCACGGTTCCGTGCCGTGGCGGCGCACCGCGCTGTCGGGGTGGATCCTCGACCCCGACCGCAAGAAGATGTCGAAGTCCAAGGGCAACGTCGTCACGCCCATCGACCTGCTGGAGAAGTACAGCTCCGACGCCGTGCGGTACTGGGCGGCCAACGGCCGGCCCGGCACCGACACCGCGTTCGACGAGGGCCAGATGAAGATCGGCCGCCGGCTGGCCATCAAGATCCTCAACGCCAGCAAGTTCGCGCTGTCGGTCGCCGGCGAGGACGCCGCCGCGGACCCCGCGGCCGTCACCGAGCCGCTGGACCGCGCCATGCTCGCCGCGCTCGCCGAGGTCGTCGAGGACGCCACCTCCGCCTTCGAGGGCTACGACTACACCCGGGCGCTGGAGCGCACCGAGCGGTTCTTCTGGGACCTCTGCGACGACTACCTGGAGCTCGTGAAGGTCCGGGCCTACGACAGCGAGTCGCCGGCCGGGGCCTCCGCGCGCAGTGCGCTGCTCATCGCGCTGTCCGTGCTGCACCGGCTGTTCGCCCCGTTCCTGCCCTTCGTCGCCGACGAGGTGTGGTCCTGGTGGCAGGAGGGCTCGGTGCACGCCGCCCGCTGGCCCGAGGCGGCCGAGTTCCGCTCCGCCGCGCAGGGCGGCGACCCCGCCGTGCTCGCGGCCACGGCCGAGGTGCTGCGCGCCGTCCGCAAGGCCAAGTCCGAGGCGAAGCTGTCCATGCGCGCCGACGTCGAGCGGGTCATGGTCAGCGGCAAGAGCGCGGAGTACGCGCGGCAGTCGCGGGCCGACATCGCCGCGGCCGGGCGCGCCGCGGCGCTGGAGTTCGAGACCACCGACGAAGCCGAGCTCCGCGTCGAGGTCACGCTGCCCGCGGCGGCCGAGTGACACCACGGGCGCCCCGCCCCCGGCGGGGCGGGGCGCCCGGTCGCGCGCGCTAAGCTCGCACAATGTGAGAAGCCAACCCCGTGACACCGGGCCGGTGCCGATCCAGGTCCGCCGGATCGACCCCGACCTGCCACTTCCTGGCTACGCCCACCCCGGCGACGCCGGCGCCGACCTGGTGACCGCCGAGGACGTCGAACTCGCGCCCGGCGAGCGCGCCACGGTGCGCACCGGGATCGCGGTCGCGCTCCCGGACGGCTACGCCGCCTTCGTGCACCCCCGCTCCGGACTGGCGGCGCGACACGGCCTGACCGTGGTGAACGCGCCAGGGACCGTCGACGCGGGGTACCGTGGCGAGATCAGGGTGACCCTGCTCAACACCGACGCGCGCACCCCGCTGCGGCTGTCCCGCGGCGACCGGATCGCGCAACTGGTCGTGCAGCGGGTCGAGCGGGTGGTGTTCCACGAGGTGGATACGCTGCCCGAGTCCGTGCGCGGCGTGAACGGGTTCGGGTCCACCGGCGGCCACGCGGCGCACGCCGCGCCGCCGGCCGCCGACCGCTAGCCGCGGCGGCCCGAGCGGGCGGACGGCGGTGCCGGCGCCGCCGGCGGACCGAGAGCAAGGAGCCCCGGGCGGTCCGGGACGAGTCTGGACCAGCCCGAGCGGCTGCGGAGCGGGATAGCACAGCCCGAGCGGCTGAGAACCGGGATAGCCAGCCCGAGCGGCTGCGGAGCGGAAAAAGAGGTGCAGGCGTGTTCGGACGCCGACGCAAGAAGAGCGAACAGAACGGCGCGGGCGACCCCGCCGAGGTCGTCGAGCGCCCCAGTACCGTGTCCGAGCCGGCCAAGTCCGACGACAGATTCCGGGCCCAGGGGCCCTGGGACGCCTCGGAGGCCGCGCCGGAGACGCAGCGGGTCGACCTCGGTGGTCTGCTGGTGCCGTTCGGCCCCGACATCGAGGTCCAGATGAACGTGGCCAAGCCGCACAACCGCGTCATCGGTGTCACGGTCGTCAACGGCCGGACCTCCCTGCAGGTCCAGCCGTTCGCCGCGCCCAAGAGCAGCGGCCTCTGGGACGAGGTCCGCGAGGAGATCTCGGCCGAGATCACCCAGGCCGGTGGCAAGGTGGAGGACTTCGAGGGCACCTTCGGCCCGGAGCTGCGCGCCATCATCCCGGTGCCCGGCAAGACCACCGAGCAGGGGCGCCAGCTGGGCCAGCCCGCGCGCTTCATCGGGGTCGACGGCCCGCGCTGGTTCCTGCGCGGCGTGATCCGCGGCGAGGGTGCGACCCAGCCGGCGGTGGCGGCCCGCATCGAAGAGATCTTCCAGAACATCGTGGTGGTCCGCGGCGACCTGCCGATCCCGCCGCGCGAACTGCTGGAGCTCAAGCTGCCGCCCCAGGCCCGCCCGGTGGGCACCGCCGCGGCCCCCGGCCGCCACGAGCGCCCGGCCGCGCCGGCTCCCGCCGGCACCGGCGAGCCGGGCGGCGACGGAGCCGCGTCCGAGGACTAGGGCACCGCCGGCCTTCTGTCCGGCGGCCCGCTATGCGCACGGGGGTGCGGCCGTCCGGTGACGGCCGCACCCCCGTGCGCGTTGCCGGCGTGCGCGGCCGGCGGCCGGTTCCGGAACCGGGCGGCTCGCGGAGAGGAGGCCGGCGGCCTTCCGGCGCCGCGTGGCGCACTGCCGCCGGTACGCCGCTCCGGTGCGCACGCGCCCCAGCCGTGCCGGTCGAGCGGGTCAGCGAGCGGTGTCCGCCGCCGGTCCCGGGTCCTCCGGGTCGGTCACGGCGCCGAGGAACAGGATCGCCGAGCGGCGGCGCAGCACGAACGTGAAGGGCCGGTCCACCGTGAAGACCACGGGGCGCTGCGGCACGAACGACGCCAGGCGCATGACCACGGCCGTCGCCGCCGCGCCCTCCGCGCCCTTCTCGTCCACGCGCAGCCGGGCCTGGTGGACCACGGCGTCCACCCGCAGCGGCGCCGCCGAGACGCCGGACAGGTCGGCGGCGTCGGTGAAGAGCGTGCGCACCCCGGCCGCCCCCAGCGGTGCCGACAGCTCCGCATGCCAGTCGAGCTCGAAGCGCGGCAGCGCGAGTGCCACCTCGGCCGGTTTCGCGGCCCGGTACAGCCGGCGCAGGGTGTCCGGGGTCAGCGCGCCGCCGGTGGGCTCGTCGGGCAGCAGTACGTCCAGCGCGAGGTCGTGCTCGCCGGCGAGCGTCACCATGCGCCACCCCTTCGCGGCGGCGTAGGGCACACTGCCGGTGCGGCGCATCATCGGGACCTGCCGTTCGCCGGCGGGGGTACGGAACGGCCCCGGTGCGGTGCGCTCCGGCTCGAACGGCGTGCTCCAGCGCAGGTACACCCACAGGGCGTTGACCAGCAGCGCCCGAGTCCGGGCCGAGACGTCGCCGGGCCGCAGCAGGCCGGTGATCATGCCGCGGGTCAGTTTCGCGACCTCGGCGTTGACCTCGGCGCGGACGCCTTCGGGGCTTCCGGCGAAGTCGGCGGGGTGCACGGCGGCGTTCGGCCGGCCCCGCAGCTCCCCCTCGAACGCGCTCTCCACGGGGAGGTCGCCGCGCACCCACAGGCCGGTCGTCGTGGCGAGCTCGGGCCCGTCGGTGACGGCGTCGTCGAGGGCGGCGAGGTGGCCCGGAAGGTCCGCGCCCAGCAGCCCGGTCAGCTCCTCGCGGGTGGTGCCCCGCGCGCCGGTGGCCACCAGGCCGAGCGCGGTCGCTACGGAGTAGGGCGACCAGACCAGCCCCGGGGCGCCGCCGGCAAAGAGCTCGGCGTGCAGCCGCAGCGCGTAGTCGAGGTGGTCGGAACGCGGGGCGACGGTCATCGGCGGGCTCCTCGCGAGTGGACGGCCTTCTCGCCAGTCAGCCTACGCACCACCGCGTCCCGGGGCCATGAGAGCCCGCGGGCCGCCGCCAGCGGCCGCCGAGCGCCCCGGTGTCCGCCCCATGCGGCGCCCCGCCCGGACGCGGCGGCCCCTCGGCGGCGCCGGCCGGGGCTGCCCGCACGCCGGCATCCACCCAGCTGGATTGCGTTTTCCGAGCGGCTTCCGGAGGCGCGGCGCGGTCGATGTGGTCCGTACGTGATCGGAGACCCCGCCCACCGCCCGGAGCGCCGCGCGACGTCGAACGCATGCTGCGAACGATTTTGGTCGGTGTCGTTGACGCGGAGTTTACCGCCGCTTAATCTGAGCCTCCAGCGTGAGCAAGCGCTTTCCTTAAATTGATTTATCCAGCCGGAGGCTGGTCCTCGACGTCGCGGCCGTGCGGGCCGGCCGTCCTGGCCGGGTGCGCGACCGTCGCGGCCGCGGCCGCCGTCGTGGGGCTGCGCGCGGCAGCGGCGTGGCGGCCCGGCGCCTCCTGGCGGCGGGCGATCGCGCACGCCGGGCGGTGCGCGGCCGGGGCCCCGCGCGGTTCGCAGCTGCTCGCCGCGGCGCTGGCCGCCGCGGCCGCCGGCGCGTGGGCGCTGCCGCCGCTCGCCGTGCCGATGACCGGCTGCCTGCAGCTGGCCGCGGTGGCCGTGCAGCGGAGGTCGCCGCTCTGAGGCGGTCCGTCCGGATCAGGCGCGCGGGCGCGCGTGAAACCCGGGGAAAGATCGGACCGGTGATCGGCTGTTCGAATGGCCCGGGGATCGGCCGTCGCCTAGGCTGGGACCCGGACCAGGCCGGACGCCGCCCGCGCGCGGCGCTGGCACGCAGCGAACGGGAGCACCATGACCGACCATAACCGGACGGCCGACACCGGGCGCGGCCCGGACTCCGCAGGTCCCGCCGGCGGCGGCGACCAGGACGCGGCGCGGCCGGTCTCGGAGCAGACGGTCGAGGCGGTCATCCGCGGGCAGCTGGCCAAGGCGCTCGGCGGCAAGCGCGGCATGGCCGAGGCCGCGGTGCCGACCATCGCGTTCACGGGCACCTACCTGCTGACCACCGAGCTGCGGACCGCCCTGTGGCTCGGCGTGGGGGCGGCGGTGCTGCTCGCGGCCATCCGGCTGGTGCAGCGCTCCTCGGTGCAGTTCGTCGTCAACAGCCTGTTCGGCATCGGCATCGCCGCGGTCTTCGCGCTGCGCAGCGGGCAGGCCGAGGACGCCTTCCTGCCCGGCATCATCTACAACGCCGTGTACGCGCTCGTGCTCATCGTCACCATCCTGGTGCGCTGGCCGGCCATCGGGCTGCTGATCGGCGCCGTCACCGGCGACCCCGCGGGCTGGCGGGCCAATCCGGCGATCCTGCGGCTGAGCTCGCGCCTGACCTGGCTGCTCGTGCTGCCGTGCGTCGTCCGCGTGGCCGTGCAGTACCCGCTCTGGCTGTTCGGCGGCTCGGACGTGGTGGGCTGGCTCGGCATCGCCAAGATCGCCATGGGCTGGCCGCTCCAGGTGGCGGCACTGGCCGCCATGGTGTGGCTGCTGTCGCGGGACCGCACCCCCATCGAGCAGCCCGCGCAGCCCGCCGAGCCCGGCGGGCGCTGAGGGCCGCCCCCGGCTCCGCCCGGGAGCCGGGCGCTCAGCCGGGGCCGAGCAGCTGCGCGAGGGCGTCGGTGTCCTCGGAGCTGCTCAGGAAGATCAGGTCGTCGCCGGCCGCCAGCACCGTCTCGGGGTGCGGCGCCCGCACGTGCCCGCGCCGGACGATCGCCACCAGCACGACGTTGGCCGGCAGGTCGGCGCAGAGCTCGGCGGCCGGGCGGTCGGCGTGCGGCGCGTCCACCGGCAGCGTCAGTTCGAGCAGGTCGGTGTCGGGCAGTGCCATGAGCGCGAGCGGCTCCCCGGCCC
>NZ_QEIO01000129.1 GCF_003336425.1 Marinitenerispora sediminis
TCGGGGCGGCCGGTCGAGGGAACCTCCAGATCAGCCTTGGTGATCTCCTCGACGTTGACGTCCTTGAACGTCACGACGCGAACGTTCTTCACGAACCGTGCGGGACGGTACATGTCCCACACCCACGCATCCTGCATCGTGACCTCGAAGTACATCTCCCCGTTCTCCGTCGATCGGGGCTGCAGGTCGACGTGGTTGGTCAGGTAGAAACGGCGCTCGGTCTCCACCACGTAGCTGAACAACCCGACGACGTCGCGATATTCGCGATAGAGCTGCAGCTCCATCTCGGCTTCGTACTTCTCCAGGTCCTCAGAACTCATTCCGCCGCTCGCTTTCGTCGTGCACCCCCGGCACTCAGTGGCCCGGCGGCACACCCGGCCGGACACCGGGCGGCACCGTCGCGGCGGGAAGCCGGGAGCTTCCCCACACACTCCCCATGATGGGCCATCTGTCAACAACCGGCGGCGAAGCTAGGTCGGCGAGCTCTCCCGGTCGGCCTTGGCGGCCCGGCGCCAGACCCGGCGGCCGGTCAGGTGGACCGGGACGGCCGCGGCAGCCCCGAGCGCGAGCGGGACGGCAGCGGCAGCCGCGCCGGCCGTCTCCTCGTTCAGCCGGTCGAACGTCTGCGGAATCGGCAGCGTCGTGATGCGGTTCAGCGGCCACACGATCACGAAGGCCCGCCCCACCACGGAGTCCTCCGCGATGGTCCCGGCCCCCGGGTCGGACTGGTGCATGCGCGAGTCGTAGGAGACCGCCCGGTGGTCGCCCATCACCCACAGCCGGCCCTCCGGCACCGTGACCGGGCCGAACTCCTGGTGGGTCTCCAGGCTGCCGGGGTAGAGGTAGGGCTCGTCCAGCGGCTCGCCGTTCACCAGGACCCGGTTCTGCTCGTCGCAGCACTCGACGGTGTCGCCAGGCAGCCCGATAACGCGCTTGATGTAGTCCTTGCCGGTGGGCGCCACCCCGAACTGCTGGCCCACCCAGGTGAACAGCCGCGAGACCGGGTTGGCGGGCTGCTCCACCACCACGGTGTTCTCCTCGTCCCAGGACCCGCTGCCGTTGAACACCACGACGTCGCCGCGCTGGATGTCGCGCACCTGGTAGACGAGCTTGTTGACGAGGACGCGGTCTCCGATGAGGAGGGTGTCCTCCATGGACTTGGACGGGATGTAGAACGCCTGGACCACCCACGTCTTGATGACGAACGCCAGCACCAGGGCGATGACGATCAGGATGGGGAGTTCCTTCCAGAACGACCCCGTCTTCTCCTCGCCTCTGGACTCGTTCTTCGCGCTCATGGTTTCGCCCGCGCTCTCCCCTGTGCCTGCAGGTTCTTCTCTGGGCTCGGCATGCCGGCCGCCTCCCTCGGCGTGCGGGGGACCGGACGGGTCGCCACCGAGCGCCGCATCCCGCCCGGACCCTCCTGGAACGCCACTGGCTCCCCCGTGCTCGGGCATGGGGGAGCCAGCATCGTCAGGCGGCCCACTCGATCCGGGTCGATCGGGCTCGCCGTCGGTGTCGCGGATCTCAGCGTCGCGGGGATCCAGTTCGTCCTTGCTCATCGGCAATGAAGCCTAGCCGAGCGGGACGCCCAACGCCGGTAAAGGCGCTCGGCCACGCGACGCGTCGTCGAGTCAGCGGGCGATCGGCTCGCGGCGCTCGCGGATGCGGGCGGCCTTGCCGCGCAGGTTCCGCAGGTAGTACAGCTTGGCGCGGCGGACCCGGCCGCGGGCGGCGACCTCGATCTTCTCGATCACGGGGGTGTGCACCGGGAAGGTGCGCTCCACGCCCACGCCGTAGCTGATCTTGCGGATGGTGAAGGTCTCGCGGCTGCCCGGTCCCTGCCGCCGAATGACGACACCCTTGAAGACCTGGATCCGGGACCGGTTACCCTCCGTGACCCGCACGTGGACGTTCAGCGTGTCGCCGGGGCGGAAGTCGGGCACGTCGGAGCGCAGCTGGGCCTTCTCAAGCTCCTGGATAGCGGTGTGCATCTCAGCGGTTCCTCATCGATTGCGCGCCGCGGCGACAGACAGTGCGGTTCGCGCGGGCGGATCTGCTGGGGTCGAATACGGTCGCCTCTGCGGTCGCTCGTTCCGGTGGCGGCATGCCTACGACGGCTGACGGCAGGGGCAACTCGACTTAGTCTGCCACAGAATCGGAGCCGACCTGTAACCGGGCCTCGTCGAGCACCTCGCGGTCGCGGCGGTCGAGGACCTCCGGGTCGATGCGGCGCAGCAGGTCCGGCCGGTTGCGCGCCGTCTTGCGGAGCGCTTCGTCACGGCGCCAGCGGTCGACCGCTCCGTGGTGGCCGGACAGCAGCACCGGCGGCACCTCCTGGCCCCGCCACTCGGCCGGCTTGGTGTAGACCGGCCCTTCGACGAGGTCGTCCATGGCTCCCGGCGCGAACGAGTCCTGCTCCGCCGACTCCGCGTTGCCGAGCACACCGGGCAGCAGCCGCGAGATGGTCTCCACCATGACGAGCGTGGCCGACTCTCCGCCCGCGAGCACGTAGTCGCCGATACTCAGCTCCTCCACCGGCATCCGGCGCCCGGCGTCCACGGCGACACGGGAGTCGATCCCCTCGTAGCGGCCGCACGCGAAGACCAGCCACGGCTCACCGGCGAGCCGGCCGGCGTGGCGCTGGGTGAACGGCACCCCGCTGGGGGTGGGCAGGATCAGCCGGGGCACCGCGGCCGGTTCCGGCCCGACCACGGCGTCCAGGGCCTCACCCCAGGGCTCGGGCTTCATCACCATGCCGGGACCGCCGCCGTAGGGGGTGTCGTCCACCGTGTGGTGCCGGTCGTAGGTCCATGAGCGCAGGTCGTGCAGCCGGATGTCGAGGAGCCCCGACCGGCGCGCCTTGCCGATCAGCGAAAGTTCGAGCGGCGTGAAGTAGTCGGGGAAGATGGTGATGATGTCGATGCGCATGGCACTTCTCCAGGGCCGGTGGTCGCGCCCTACGTGGTTCGGGGGCCGCGCGGCGCCTCCCGCCGGGGCGGCGGGAGGGAGCGGCGGCTAGGACGTCGAGGAGAGGTCCAGCAGCCCGGGCGGCGCGTCGACGACCAGCCGGCCGGCCGCGGTGTCCACTTCGGGGACGAGTTCGCGGACGAAGGGGACCAGCACCTCGCCGCCGCCGGTGCGGCGGATGACCAGCAGGTCCTGGCCGTGGTGCAGGACGTTGTCCACCACGCCCACCTGGGTGCCGTCGGCGGTGTCGGCCCGCAGCCCGATCAGCTCGTGGTCATGGAAGTCGTCGGGGTCCTCCGTCGGCGCGATGTCGGCGGAGTCCACCATGAGGGTGACGCCGCGCAGCTCCTCGGCCGCGGTGCGGTCGGACACCGACTCGAAGCGGACCAGCAGCCGGCCGGAGTGGGCGCGTACCGAGCGCACGGTGAGGGGCCCGCTCTCCGCGGGGTCGGTGAGCAGCTGGATTCCGGGAGCGAACCGCTCCTCCGGATCGTCGGTGCGGACGTCGACGGCGACGTCGCCGCGGATGCCGTGCGCGCGACCGATCCGTCCCACAACGAGACGCATGTTCTCCTCATACCACTTGGGCGTGTCCGGGGGGTACTCCGACGGGGCGCCCGGCGCCGGCCGCGCGGCGGAGACGGGCCGCCTGGCGTCGCCGCCGCTCTCCCGCCGACTCGGGCGGAAAACCGGTGGCCGGCCTCAGCCGGAGCGGCGCCCGTGGCGCCCGCCGCCGGAGGCGGGCGGCGCATGCGGACGGGGCGCCGGCCGTCCCGGCCGGCGCCCCGCCACGCACGTCAGCGCACTTCGTGCAGGTCCAGCAGATCGACCCGGACGTACCGCCCACCGGAGAGCGAACCGATGACGGTCCGCAGCGCCTTGGCGGTGCGGCCGTTGCGGCCGATCACCTTCCCGAGGTCGTCGGGATGGACCCGGACTTCGAGCACCTTGCCCTTGCGGAGCCGGCGAGCTCGCACATGGACGTCATCGGGGTTCTCCACGATCCCCTTGACCAGGTGCTCCAGCGCCTCTTCGAGCACGTCAGCCCTCGCCCTCGGACTTCTCCGCCGTGGCCTCGGCCGGCTTCTCCGCGGCCTTCTCAGCCTTCTTGGACTTGCCCTTGCCCTCGTTGCCGCCCGGCAGCACGAGCTCCTTCAGCACGGCCTGGAACGCGGCCTCCTCGGCCGCCTTGTCCTTCGGCTCCGCCACCTTCAGCGGCTTGGGCGCCGGCAGGCCCTTGAACTTCTGCCAGTCGCCGGTGAGCTTGAGGATGTGCTGCACCGGACCGGTGGGCTGCGCCCCCACGGACAGCCAGTACTGCGCCCGCTCGGAGTTCACCTCGATGAAGCTCGGCTCTTCCTTCGGGTGGTACTTGCCGATCTCCTCGATGGCCTTGCCATCGCGCTTGGTACGGGCGTCGGCGACGACAATGCGGTACTGCGGCGTACGGATCTTCCCCATACGCTTGAGCTTGATCTTGACAGCCACTGGTGTGGTCTTCTCCTGATTGCGGCGTGGTCGCCCGGCACCGCGCCACGTGGGGTTGCGGCGCACCGCCGGAGCGGGGACGTGGGCGAGCGGGTAAGTAGAGGGCAGACCCGGCACGCCGTTAGTCGAAACTCAATTGTGCCAGACGATCCGACGTTCCCGGCGCGACCCGCGGGCCGCCGGCATGTCGGCCGGCCCGCGGGTCGCGCCGGGGGCGGACACCCTCCGCGCGGCGCGGTCGCATCCGCGCCGGGGGGTGGACACCGCCACCGGCGCGAATGTGGCGCATATCACTTAGACAGGGGCTACTTCTTCGGCAGCTTGAATCCGGAGAGGTCCGGGACCGACCCGCCGCCGAACCCCGGCGGCAGCTTCGGGGCGCCGCCGCCGCCGAAGCCCGGGGGAAGCTGCGGGGAGGCCGGCTCGCCGGGGCCCTGCTCCCGCCGGCGCTGGCGCTCCGCGGCCTTGGCCGCCTCCTGCTCCCGGGCCTTCATGGGGTTGCCGCTGCGCTGCTTGCCCTTCTTGCCCTTCTTGCCCTGGGCCTTGGCCGCCTTCTTCCGGCCGCCGCCCATGCCCGGCATGCCCGGCATCCCCGGAATGCCGCCGTTCTTCATCTGGCGCAGCATCTTCTGCGCCTCGAAGAACCGGGTGACCAGGCCGTTGACGTCGCTGACCTGGGTGCCGGAGCCGTTGGCGATCCGCAGCCGGCGCGACCCGTTGATGACCTTCGGGTTGGCCCGCTCCGCCGGGGTCATCGACTGGATGATCGCCGCGATGCGGTCCAGGTCCTTCTCGTCGACGTTGTTGACCTGGTCCCGCATCTGCCCCATGCCGGGCATCATCCCGAGCAGGTTGCCGATGGGCCCGAGCCGGCGCACCATCGTCATCTGCTGGAGGAAGTCGTCCAGGGTGAAGTCGGCGTCGGAGGCCAGCGTGCTGGCCATCTTCTCGACCTCGGACTCCTCGAACGTGCGCTGCGCCTGCTCGATCAGGGTGAGCACATCACCCATGTCGAGGATGCGCGACGCCATCCGGTCGGGGTGGAAGAGGTCGAAGTCCGCCAGCTTCTCGCCGGTCGAGGCGAACATGATCGGGCGGCCGGTGATGTGCCGGATCGACAGCGCGGCGCCGCCCCGGGCGTCGCCGTCGAGCTTGGTGAGCGCGACCGCGTCGTAGCCGACGCCGTCTAGGAACGCCTGCGCCGTGTTGACCGCGTCCTGGCCGATCATGGCGTCGACGACGAACAGGATCTCGTCCGGCCGCACGGCGTCGCGGATGTCGGCGGCCTGCTGCATCATCTCCGCGTCGACGCCGAGCCGGCCGGCGGTGTCGATGATGACGACGTTGTGGTTGCCGCGCCGCGCGTGCTCCACCGACTGGCGGGCGACCTCGACGGGGTCGCCGACACCGTTGCCGGGCTCAGGCGCGAAGACCGGGACGCTGGCCCGCTCCCCCACCACCTGGAGCTGGGTGACGGCGTTGGGCCGCTGGAGGTCCGCGGCGACGAGCAGCGGTGTGTTGCGCTGGTCGGCGAGCCACTTGGCGAGCTTGCCGGCGAGCGTGGTCTTACCGGCGCCCTGCAGGCCCGCGAGCATGATGACCGTGGGCGGGTTCTTCGCGAACCGGATCTCCCGGGTCTGACCGCCGAGGATCTCGACGAGCTCCTCGTTGACGATCTTGATGACCTGCTGGGCCGGGTTCAGCGCCTTGGAGACCTCTTCACCGCGGGCGCGCTCCTTGACCTGCGAGATGAACTCGCGGACGACGGGCAGCGCGACATCGGCCTCCAGCAGCGCGAGGCGGATCTCCCGCGCGGTGGCGGCGATGTCCTCCTCGGACAGCCGTCCCTTGCCGCGCAGCGAGGAGAAGACCGATGTGAGCCGGTCGGAAAGCGTCTCGAACACGTGGATGTCCCGTCCTTCGTCTCGGGATTGGCTTCCTAGGTTACCCGCCGGGGCTTCCGGCGCGCGCCCCCCGGAACCTGCCGGTGAGCGCGGTGGTCGGCGCGGCGCGCCGAGGCCCGGGAGCGCCGCCGGCCCGGACGCCGCCAAGGCGCCCGGGCCGGCCGGGGCGGTGGACGCCGACGAGCGTCAGTCGCCCGCGTCGGCGCCGGCGGCGGGGCTGGCCTCCGGGCTGGCGGACGAGCCTCCCTCGGCGGCGGCCAGGGTCGCCTCGCGCTGCTCCTCGACGGCCGTCTTCAGGGCGTCGAGCCCGTCACCGGTCATCGCGCGGGTGGACAGCAGCCCCTCGCCCGAGATCTCGTAGCTCTGCGGGTTGGCGCTCGGGGCGAGGGCGTAGTCCACCGAGCAGGAGAGCTCCACGGTCTTGCCGGCCTCCAGCGTGGCGATGTCGTCGCACTTCTTCTCGCCCAGTTCGGCGTTGCTGAAGGTGGCGTCCATGCGCACCCGGGTCGCCCCCGTCGCGTTCGTCGAGGCGTCCCGGACCGTGCCGGTGACCGTGCAGGCGCCGCCGGTCTGGCAGCTCATGTCCAGGTCGCCGTCCCACTGCACCTGGATCGTGGAGTCGCGGGAGCCCTTCAGGTCGTCCTCGACGGTGGCGGCGAGGGAGTCGTAGACGGCCTCGATGTCCTCGGTCGATGGCTGGGTGAGGTTCAGCGCGGCGCGGGTGGTCACCTGGGCGTCCTCGGCGGGCGCGAGCGACTCGATCTGCATCCGCAGCAGGCGGTACGGCTCCTCGACCGAGATCCAGATCTTGCCCCCCTCCAGGTTGATCCGGTAGGCGGGGGTCCCGTCGAGGTCCTCCTCGACCGCCTCGGCCTCGCCCTCGGCCGGCGCGATACCGCGCAGGATCTCGGCGAGGTCGGCCGGGGCGAGCACGGCCCCGGGGTCGACGCCGAGCAGGGTCGGGGTCACGCGCACCCAGTTGTCGGCGTAGGAGTCGGTGTCGGGGTTGTAGACCGACTGGGAGAGCCAGTAGGAGTCGTCGGAGGACACGAACAGGTGGTCGTCGACCGCGATCACCCTGACCTCGGAGTCGTCCACCTGGATGGTCCCCGACGTCGCTCCGGAGTTGGTGACCGTCAGCGTCGTCGGCCGCGGCTGCCCGTTGGCGTCGGCCAGCTGGCCCTCGACCTGGACCGCGGGGGCCTCGGCGAGCGCGTCCAGCGCGGCCGCGACGATCGGGGCGGCGTCGACGGGGGCCGCGGACGGGGTGGGTTCGGGTTCGGCACCGGGACGCCAGTCGCGCAGGTCGATCGTGCACCCGGCCGTACCGAGGGCGAGCGCGGTCGCCGCCGCCGCGGACACGAGGGCTCTCCGCGTTCGACGCGTACTGGGATGTGCCGGCGCCATCATGCCTCCTGGCCCCTGCCAACGGGGGAGGGGTGTTCGGTGGGAATTCTTGGACGCGTCGGGCCGGGGTCCGGCTCCGGGCGATTACGGAGGGAGACCCACGCTCCGGACACGTGAGCACCTGGGAACATACCCCACCGCGAATCGTGAGGTTCCTCCGTTGCCCGCCAAGACTACCCAATGGCCGCGTATTGCCCGGTCAGCCGACGCGCCGACGGCGCGGCGCCTGGCGTCGTAGGGTGGGCGCCGGCACGCCCGGAGGGGGATGCGCGGCCCCGCCGGATGTCCGGCGGCGAGGCGGGAGGAGCAGGCACGTGGAACGCTGCGTGGAGTGCGAGCGGCTGGGGGTGGCGGAGTACCGGATCTCGTCGAACGGCGACCGGGTGTGGGTGTGCGAGGAGTGCGACGCGATGTGGCGGGAGGGCGACGACCGGCGCTCGCCGTGCTTCGCCGACATCCTGCGCTACCTGGCCGAGTCCGGCCTGACCCCGGCCGCGCTCGCGCCGGTGCGCGCCCCCGCGGCGGCGGCCCCGCCCTACCAGCGGGCCTGGCGCGCCCTGCGCGACCTGCTGGGTGAGGGCCGGCTCAGCGTGCTGCGGGTCGGCGGCTACGCGGCCGAGGCCCGCGACGCGGTCGGCCCCTGGGGGCCGGCGGCTCCCCCGCTCAACGCCGCGCAGGTGATCCCGCCCGAGCCCGGGCCGGTCCGGTTGCGGCTGTCCGGCGGGGTGGTGGTGGAGCTCGCGGTGGAGGTCCCCGGCGGACCGCTGGAGCTGCCCGGCGCCCTGGAGGGCGAGCCGGGCCCGGACTTCGGACTGCTGTCCCGCGCCGACGTGGAGTCGGTGCTGCGCCGCGTCGGGGCGCGGGTGTCGGAGTCCCCGGAGGGGCTGCGCTTCGACACCGGCCGCTTCGGCGGCGAGGTGGCCTTCGACCGCGACCGGCCGTGCGCGCTGCGGGTCCGGCCGGCCTGAGCCGGTCGCCGGCCTGCGCCGGTCGCGGGCCGCTCGCCCGGAACGCGGCCGGGCCGGCGGGACGCATCCCCGCCGGCCCGGCTCACCCCACGGCATCTCCTGGTACGGCCGCGGACCTCTACGTTGAGGCCGCTAGGCCCGCACCTGCTGTGAGGGCGCCTCCTCGCCCGGAGGCGTCGGCGAGGAGAGCTCACCTTCCATCTGATCCAGCTCGTCGAAGGCGTAGGCCGTCTCCGAGTGGAGCTCGTTGTCCAGACCGTTGGTCTCGACGTGCTCCGGGATCCGGAAGCCCATGATGAGGTCGATGACCTTGGCGATGATCCACGAGGCGACGAAGGAGTAGATCATCACCGCGACGACGCCGACGGCCTGGTAGACCAGCACCATCACGCTGCCGCCGTACAGCAGGCCGGCGGTCTCGGTGGCGGTGGCGGCGGAGGCGAGCAGGCCGATCGCCAGGGAGCCGATGATGCCGCCGACCATGTGGATGCCGACCACGTCGAGGGCGTCGTCGTAGCGGAACTTGAACTTCCAGCTGATCGCGTAGGCGCAGACCGCGCCGGACACCAGGCCGAGGATGATCGCGCCGATCGGGGTCAGGGACGCGGCGGCCGGGGTGATGGCGACGAGGCCGGCGATGGCGCCGGAGGCGAAGCCGAGGGCCGTCACCTTGCCGTAGCGGATGCGCTCGACGAGCATCCACGCTCCCGTGGCGGCGGCGGTGGCGACCTGGGTGTTGACGAGTGCGAGCGCCGCGGTGTCGTCGGCGGCCAGGCCGGAGCCGGCGTTGAAGCCGAACCAGCCGAACCAGAGCAAGGCGGCACCGAGGAGCACGAACGGCAGGTTGTGCGGGCGCATGGACTCCGACCCGAAGCCCTTGCGGCGGCCCAGCACCAGGGTGAGGGCGAGGGCGGCGGCGCCGGCGTTGATGTGGACGGCGGTACCGCCCGCGAAGTCGATGACGCCGAGGTTGAGGATCCAGCCGTTGCCGGCCCAGACCCAGTGCGCGACCGGGAAGTACACCAGGAGCGCCCACACCGGCACGAACAGCAGCCACGCGCCGAACTTCGCACGGTCGGCGATCGCGCCGCTGATCAGCGCGACCGTGATGACCGCGAACATCATCTGGAAGCCGGCGAAGGCGAGTTCGGGCAGCCCGGAGTCGTCGACACCGCCGATCAGGCTGCTCAGCCCGGCGCTGGAGAAGTCACCGAGGAACGGGGCCAGCGGCCCGTAGCCGTCGCCGAACGTCAGCGAGTAGCCCACCGCCACCCACAGGACGCTGACGATCGCGATGCTCGCGAAGCTCATCAGCATCATGTTCAGCACGCTCTTGGCCCGGGACATGCCGCCGTAGAAGAAGGCCAGGCCGGGCGTCATGAGCATCACCAGCGCGGCGCATACCAGCACCCACGCGGTGTTGCCGCTGTCGATCATGTCGCCTCCATCGTCGGATTGGGGGATTCGTCGCTAGAGAAGGGTGGTTTCCGCTGGCACGTCCTCGGGCTCCACGGCAAACGCCACGTGGGACAGCGTCACCCTGCCCTGTTACTCGCCTGGACCGGAGTTGTTGCGCCGGTGTAAAGAGATCGGCGCACGTGTTACGCCTGCGTGACGGGTCGTCACATGGCAACCCCGCTTTCCGGCCGGTTCCGGGCGTCGTTACCGGAATGTGAACCGCACGGCCGACCCCCGGCACACGCGAACGGCCCGCGCCCCGGAGCGGGGCGCGGGCCGTCGTCGTGCGGATCCCTCAGTCGGTGCGCAGGACCGCGTCCACGAACTCCTCCGCGTCGAAGGGCGCGAGGTCGTCGGGCCCCTCGCCGAGGCCGACGAGCTTGACCGGGACGCCGAGCTCGCGCTGCACCTGGATGATGATGCCGCCCTTCGCGGTGCCGTCGAGCTTGGTCAGCACGATGCCGGTGACGTTCACGGCCTCGGCGAACACCCGTGCCTGGCGCAGGCCGTTCTGCCCCGTGGTCGCGTCGAGCACCAGCAGCACCTCGTCCACCTGCGACTGCTTCTCGACGACCCGCTTGACCTTGCCCAGCTCGTCCATGAGCCCGACCTTGGTGTGCAGCCGGCCGGCGGTGTCGATGATGACCGTGTCGACTCCGTCGGCGAGGCCGCGGGCGACGGCGTCGAAGGCGACGCTCGCGGGGTCGGCGCCCTCGTCCTTGCGCACCACCGGCGCGCCCACCCGGGAGCCCCAGGTCTCCAGCTGGTCGGCGGCGGCGGCGCGGAACGTGTCGGCCGCGCCGAGCACCACGCTGCGGCCGTCCCCGACGAGGACGCGGGCGAGTTTGCCGGTCGTCGTCGTCTTGCCGGTGCCGTTCACCCCGACCACCATCACCACGCCCGGGCGCTCGCCGTGCGGCCCCGTGAGCACGGTGCGGTCGAGTTCGGGGTTGATCTGGGCGATCAGCTCCTGGCGGAGCAGCTCCCGGACCTCCTCCGGGGTGCGGCTGCCCAGGACCTTCACCCTGGTGCGCAGCCCCTGCACGATCTGGGCGGCCGAGGTGACGCCGACGTCCGCCGTGATCAGCGTGTCCTCGATCTCGTCCCAGGCGTCCTCGTCCAGCCGGTCGCTGGACAGCAGGTCCAGCAGCCCGCGCCCGAAGACGTTCTGCGACCGCGCGAGGCGGGCCCGCAGCCGGACCAGCCGCCCGGCCGACGGCGGCGGGGTCTCGATCGGGACGGCGGCCGGCGGAGGCTCGACCGGGGCGGCCGGCTCCGCCACGGCGACCGGTCCCGCCTCCGCCTCCTCCCGCTCGGCGACCGCGGTGGCGCCGGACGCGCCCTGGTCCCCCTGTCCCGGCCCCCCGGCCCGCGGCGGGCGCGGTTCCTGGGGCCGGCGCGGCCGGATCAGGAACGCACCGCCCACCACCAGCAGTGCGAGGACGAAGATGGCAACGGCAACGATCGTGTAGTCCATAGCGTTTCCAGTCTCGCAGACGAGGGACACGAGGTGGTCACCCCGGCGGCGGGGCGCGTCAGCGCCGCGAGCGCTCCGGCGGGACTCAGCCGCGGTGGTGCCGCGTGGCACGCAGCACCACGAGGAAGAACGGCGCGCCCACGAAGGCGGTGACGACGCCGATGGGCAGCTCCGCCGGCGCGACCACGGTCCGCGCCGCGATGTCGACCAGGACGAGGAAGGCACCGCCGACCAGCAGCGACATCGGCAGCACCCGCCGGTAGTCGCTGCCCACCATCCGCCGCACGAGGTGCGGGACCACGATGCCGACGAACCCGATCAGCCCGCTGACCGACACCGCGGCGGCCGTCGCCAGGGAGGCGGCCGCGATCACCAGCAGCCGGACGGCGGTGGGGTTGAGGCCGAGGCTGGCCGCCTTCTCGTCACCGAGGGCGAGGAGGTCGAGCAGCCGGCCGCAGGCCAGCAGCACCAGCGCGCCGACGGCCGCGTACGGCGCCACCAGGACGACGTCATCCCAGCCCCCGCGGCCCAGGCCGCCGAGGATCCAGGCGAAGACCCGCTGCAGCTCCTCGATCCGGAACTGCTGCACCAGCGTCTGCACCGCCGACAGGAACGAGGAGACCGCCACACCGGCGAGCACCAGGCCCGCGGTCCCGCCGCGGCCGGCGGTGCTGCCGAGCAGGTAGGCCGCGGCGACGCCGAGCAGCGCCCCGGCGAAGGCCGCCAGCGGCACCGCCCGCACTGGTCCCAAGCTCAGGGCGGGCGCGAAGACGATCACCAGGGTCGCGCCCAGCCCCGCCCCGCCGGCCGCCCCCAGCAGGTAGGGGTCGGCCAGCGGGTTGCGGAACACACCCTGGTAGCCGGCGCCGGCGATGGCGAGCAGGCCGCCGACCACCGCCCCCATGACCACGCGGGGCAGCCGCAGCTCCAGCAGGACGGCACGCTGCCGCTCGTTCAGCGGGCCCTCCACGCCGAGCGGCAGCGCGGCGGCGAGCTCGCGGAGGATGTCGCCGGGGGTGATGCTGGCGGCCCCGGCGGTGACGCCGAGGAGCATCGCCGCGGCCAGCGCGAGCGCGCCGAGCGGCAGCCACAGCCCTTCGGGCCGCCGGACGCGCATCTAGGCCGCGTCCTCGTCCCCGCGGCCCTCCGCCGCCAGCAGCGCGTCGGCCACGTCCTGGGTGAAGTCGACGACGCGCGGCCCCCAGCGCGAGGCGGTGTCGGGGTCGAGCGCCACGACGTCGCCGTTCTCGACGGCGGCGATGGTGTCGAAGGCGGGGCGGTCGGCGAGGTCGGCGACCGCCGCGTCGCCGCCCGGGTAGCTGAGGAAGATGAGGTCGGGGTCCTGCTCGACGACGAACTCGGCGGACAGCTGCGGGTAGCCCCCGGCGGTGTCGGCCGCCTCGTCGGCGATGTTGCGCAGGCCGAACAGCGAGTACACCTGGCCCACGAAGGTGTCGGACGTCACCGAGTACAGCCCGGCGTCCAGCTCGTGGTAGTAGCTCGTGTCGGCCTCGCCGAGCTGGTCGCGGGTGTCGCTGACGATCTCGTCGATCGCACCCTGCACCTCCTCGGCGGCGGCCGCCCCCTCGTCGGCGTGCCCGGTCGCGGAGCCGAGGAGGCGCATCTGGTCGTAGGTGTCGTCCAGGTCCTCGGCGGCGGGCAGCAGCAGGACGGGGATGTGCAGCTCGTCAAGCTGCGTGGCGGTGTCCTCCGCGTCGCGGGCGAGCACCACCAGGTCGGGGTCGTGGTCGCTGATGGCCTCGACGCTCGGGGTGAAGCCGGAGAGGTCGGTGGTGGGCGCCTCCGCCGGGTAGTCGGAGTACTCGTCGGCGGCCACCACCTGGTCGCCCGCACCCACGGCGAACAGGATCTCCGTGCCGCTCGGCGACAGCGAGACGATGCGCTGCGGCGCCTCGTCCAGGGTGACCTCGCCCCGGGCGTCGGTGACGGTCACCGGGAAACCGGCGGACGGTGCGGCGGCCTCGGTCTCCTCCGGGGCGCCGGAGGCGCAGCCCGAGACGGCGAGGACGGTGAGCAGGGGGACGGCGAGCAGGCGGCGTGGCACGCGCACGGGACTCCTCAGTTCCAGGTACAGGCAGGGGCGTAGGGGGGAGTCCGGAGTCCGGTGCGGACGGACTGCCCTTCCCACGAGGACAGCGATCGTCGGTGTCCGAAGGAGGCGACCTGGCTCGTCCCGCCGTCGTCGGCGGGCGTCACAGTTGCGGGACAGCGCCGGATTCACACCGGACTTCGCTCCCTCGGTACCGCGTGCCCGCCCGGACCTGCGGCCCGAGCTGCGGCAACCCGTCCACTTTACGAGGGTCGCGAACCGCCCCCGGCGCCGGGGGCGGGGTTGGCGCCGGCCCCGGTCTGGAGGGGGATGCGCGGCCGGCCGTCGGGGGGTGCGGGAGGTCCGGCCTGTGCGCGCCACGCCGCCGAGACCGGTTCATCCCTGCGCCTGCGGGGCTTGGTGCGCGGCGCCCATGGTGGCCGGCACCCACCACGGTTCATCCCCGCGCCTGCGGGGCTTGGGTTCGTCTACGTGCCGCCGAGCCGCAACCGGCCGGTTCATCCCCGCGCCTGCGGGGCTTGGTGGTGCGCGCCATGGAGCGGCGGACACTGGCACGGTTCATCCCCGCGCCTGCGGGGCTTGGGTGACCGTGGCCACCTCGGCGGCCGTGGAGGGCGGTTCATCCCCGCGCCTGCGGGGCTTGGGTTGACGAGTTCGGACTTGGTGAGGTCGTGGGCGGTTCATCCCCGCGCCTGCGGGGCTTGGCAGCCTGTCGAGCCGAGCGTCGATTCGCGCGGCGGTTCATCCCCGCGCCTGCGGGGCTTGGGGCCAGTCCGGTGTGGCAGGTGGTCGAACGCACGGTTCATCCCCGCGCCTGCGGGGCTTGGTCGCCTACCAGCCCACGCCCGAACTCGTCACGCGGTTCATCCCCGCGCCTGCGGGGCTTGGAGCCCGATGAGATCGAAGGCCCTGTTCCTCTGCGGTTCATCCCCGCGCCTGCGGGGCTTGGTCATCGGCGATGCCCACCGCGTAGGCGATGCCCGGTTCATCCCCGCGCCTGCGGGGCTTGGCTCCGCCGCTGCCTTGAGAGCGGGGTTGGGGTCGGTTCATCCCCGCGCCTGCGGGGCTTGGCTCCGCCGCTGCCTTGAGAGCGGGGTTGGGGTCGGTTCATCCCCGCGCCTGCGGGGCTTGGCGAGTGATGGTCGCGACGCTCGTTCCCCACTGCGGTTCATCCCCGCGCCTGCGGGGCTTGGACGCCCCGGAGGATGTTCCAGCCGAGTCCTGCCGGTTCATCCCCGCGCCTGCGGGGCTTGGGTCGGCAGACCTCGGAGCCCGGTGCGGCCGAACGGTTCATCCCCGCGCCTGCGGGGCTTGGCCCTGAGGAGGACCGCGCACCGCCCCCGCACGGGGTTCATCCCCGCGCCTGCGGGGCTTGGGCGGACGTCGGCCGCTGCCGGCGCCCGCGTCGTCGGTTCATCCCCGCGCCTGCGGGGCTTGGTCCTGCGTGGCGAGCAGGAGCGCGACCCCGCACGGTTCATCCCCGCGCCTGCGGGGCTTGGCGACGTGCAGACAGGCGGAACTGCCGCCCCAACGGTTCATCCCCGCGCCTGCGGGGCTTGGGAGTCGGCCTGGACCCGGATCCGGATCGGGTGCGGTTCATCCCCGCGCCTGCGGGGCTTGGGCCACTGCCGAGACGAATGGGGGTGTGGATGCCGGTTCATCCCCGCGCCTGCGGGGCTTGGTGGCCATCGCGCATGAGCGGCCACAGGCGCCGCGGTTCATCCCCGCGCCTGCGGGGCTTGGGCCGAGGTG
>NZ_QEIO01000130.1 GCF_003336425.1 Marinitenerispora sediminis
GCCGGATGCCCCAGAAGCCCCGGGGCACCCCGCCACCCGGCCGGGGCGGGCCGGCGGGTCAGGGGTCGAGCAGCTCGATGACCTTCAGCAGGGCGGGGTTGACCACGGTGCGGCGCCACGCGGCGTGCAGTTCGACCGGGTCGTCGGGCAGGCCCGCCAGCGGCCGGAAGCGCACGCCGTCGAGCCTGAGCCGGGTGGCCGAGGCGGGTACCAGGGCCACACCGCGGCCGGCGGCGACCAGCCCGACCATGGTGTGCACCTGGGTCAGGAAGTGCGTGGACGCGGGGTTCACCGGCCCGAGGATCCGCGCGGTCAGGTCGGCGAAGTAGCGGGCCTGGTCGGGGGAGTAGCGCAGGAGCGCCTCGCCGTCGAGCAGCTCGACCGGCATCGGGGCGGAGTCCGCGGCGAGCGGGTGCCCGGCCGGCAGGGCGGCGACCAGCGGCTCTCGGTGCACGAGGCGGGACGCGAACTCCTCGGTGCCGACGGGCGGCCGCGCGAGGGCGAGGTCGAGTGCGCCGCTGCGCAGCCGGTCGAACTGGTCCGCGGTGACGAGCTCGTTGAGGACCAGCTCGACGTCGGGCAGCGCGGCCTCGATCCGGTTGAGGAGCCGGCCGAGCACCCCGAAGCCCGCGGTCGCGGTGAAGCCGACGCGCACGGTACCGGCCTGGCCGCTCGCCACGCGGCGGGCGGTCTCGGGCGCGGCGTCGGCGAGGGCCAGCAGCCGCCGCGCCTCCTCGAGGAAGGCGCGGCCGGCGGGGGTGAGGGCGACCCCGCGCTGGGTGCGGTCCAGCAGCCGGACGCCGACGTCGCGCTCCAGGCGCTGGATCTGCCGGCTCAGCGGCGGCTGGGTCATCTGGAGCCGCCTGGCGGCCCTCCCGAAGTGCGCTTCTTCGGCCACCGCCACGAAACCGCGCACGTGCTCCAAGGACAGCATCGGGACGGCGTCGCCGTCGGTGGCGGTGGCGGTCACGGCTTCTCGGAGGTGGTGCGCCCGGCGCCACCCGTGGCCGCCGGGCCCGGCAGGGCGGCCAGGCCGTGCGCCCCGCGGAGCACCGAGGTGGCGGCGGGGTCGTGCCCCAGGCCGCTCCCGGCGGCCGGCCGGCTGCTGCGTCCGGTGTCGTCGAGGGGGGCGGCGAGGACCGGAGCCGGGGCGGGGCGGCCGGTGGAGATCCCCGGCTCGGTCCCGGAACACCCCCCGGGGCGCCGCGCGTCCGGCCGTGGAACGCAGGAAGCACCGGCCCGGTCGGAACGATCGTGCTCAGGCGCCATTCACGTGCTCCTCGCGACAGCGGCGCGCGCCGCCCGGGACGGGGCCATCACGGCGCCGGAATCTGGGTGGAGGCTAGTCCGGCACGGTGATGCGCGTCCAAGACTGATTTCGCATCCCGTGATACCGGGTGCGCATCATGGCCGACCGGAGGAGGCGCGGCCGGCGGTCCGGTGCCCTCCGAGTGGGACTCGGCCTGGTCGCGGGCGCATCTCCCGGCCCCTCGCCGCGGCGGGCGCCCTCGGATCGGCGCCGCCGCCGCGCCCGGCCTGGACCGGTCCGACATGCACCCGCCCGGCGGCCGGCGCGTGCAGGCCGCGCTCCTGCCCGGCTGGGCCGCCGGGCTCCCGGTGGCGAGGGTTCGCCGCCGGTATCGCTCCTGCCACCGCGGGCCCGGGCCCCGGGGCGGAACCGGCTCCCGTCGGCGGGCCCGGACCGGGCCGCCGGGAGTCACCCGGCTCCGGGGTCCCCGGCCCGCAGCGGCAGCCGCAGGGCGAAGGTGGAGCCCTCGCCGAGCGTGCTCGCGACCGAAACCGTTCCGCCATGCAGCTCGACGATGTTGCGGACGATGGTCAGCCCCAGCCCGCTGCCGCCGGTCCGCCGGTCGCGGGACTTCTCGGCCCGCCAGAAGCGGCTGAAGACGTGCGGCAGGTCCTCCGCGGCGATGCCCGACCCGGTGTCGGCCACTTCGATGAGCGCGGCGCCGTCGTCCCGGGACGCGCGCACCGTGACCCGGCCGGGGCCGGGCGTGTGCCGCAGCGCGTTGCCCAGGAGGTTGCCCACCACCTGCAGCAGCCGCTCCCGGTCGGCGACGAGCCGGATGTCGTCCCGGACGTCGAGGAGGAGTTCCACCTCGGCCGCCTCCGCATGGAGCCGGTGGCTGGCGACGGCCTGCTCCAGCAGCTCCCGGACGTCCACGTGGCCGGGTGACAGCCGGAGCTTGCCCGCGTCGGCCAGCGCGATGTCCTGCAGGTCGTCGATGATGCGCTGCAGTAGCAGCGTCTCCTCGATCAGCATCGCCATCCGCTCGGTGTCCAGTGTCGCGACGCCGTCCTGGCCGGCCTCCAGCCAGCCCCGGATGTTGCTCAGCGGCGTGCGCAGCTCGTGCGAGACGTCGCTGACCATGGCCTTGCGCTGCTCCTCCATGCGCTCCAGGTGCTCCGACATCTCGTTGAACGCGGCGGCCAGCCGGCCGAGTTCGCCGTCGTCGCGCACGGGGACGCGCGCGGCGCCCTCGCCCGCCCGCATCCGGCGCACCTCCCGCGTGAGCGCCTGCACCGGCCGGATCAGCCGGGTGGACACGGTGACGCTCACGAGCACGGTGAGCAGGAGCACCGCCGCCACGACCCCGACGATCCGGGTCAGGCCGGCACCGGAGAGGCTGAGGGGACCGTCGGCCCCGGCCTCCGGGTCGTCGATGAACAGCAGGGCGGCCGGGGCGACGTAGGGCTCCAGTTGCTCGCGGCGGCCGGAGTCGACGCAGGCGGCCTCGACGGGGTCGGTCTCCGGCGCCGTGGGGGCCATACTCGGCCCGGAGGCCGGGCTGGGCATCGGCGTGGCCGCCGGTTCCATGCCGCCGCCGGGCGGTGCCGGATCGCCGGGCGGCGGCACGGGGTCTTCGGCCGGCTCCGGGACGGCCTCGCCGGGATCCGCACTGGGCGCGGCCGGCTCGTCCCCGGGCGGGTCCGGCGCGGGCGGCTCCGGGTCCGGTGCCATCGGTGGGGAGGGTGCGGCCTCGGCCGCCGGCACCGTCTTGCTGCCGGGACGGGCCGGGGCGGGCTCCGCCGACGTCCACGTGCCGTCGAGCCGGTAGGTCACCGGCGACCGGTCGGCCCTGGCCAGACAGGTGTTGATCAGCTCGTTCAGCTCGTCGAGCGCCTGCCGTTCTCCTTCGGTGGGCGCGTCCAGCTCGTCCATTCCGCAGCTCGCCGACCATTCCACCGGCACGTCGGCGATGTTGCGCACCTCCGGCCGTCCGCCCGGTTCGGTCGCGACCTCGGCTTCGAACCCCTGGGCGTTCAGGCAGGCGGCGACGTCGTCGGCGATGCCGCGCAGCCGGTCGCGCTCGTCCGAGTCGAGTGTGAACGGCCCGGTCGCTCGGGGATCGATCCGGCCGGCGTCCTCGGAGACGAGCGTGACGTCGACGGCGAGCGGGTCGACCACCGACGAGGCGCGCGGCGGGAGCGGCGGCCGGTCGGCGGCCGAGTCCGCGATGACCTGCCGGTTCTCGGTGGTGAGGGAGACCCGGCGCCCGGTCTCGTCGGCGAGGTCCCGCAGAGTCGCGCCGACGCCGCTCCAGTCGGGGTGGGTGGCCGCGTAGCCGAGCAGGGTGTCGTGGATCTCGGTGTCGATCGCCAGCGTCTCCCCCTGCTCCTGGGTGATCGCGCCCGTGGTGCCCTGCACGGCCAGCCAGGCGGTCGCGGTGACGGAGCAGACGGCGACCAGCACGGAGCTGGCGAGCACCCGCACGAGGAGACTGTCGCGCACCGCGAAGATCCGGCCGAGGACGGAGAAGCGGCGCGGGCCGGCGGTGCCGGCCGAGCGCACACGGCGGCCCGCACGGCGGCGGCGCTCCGGCGCGCTACCCGGCACGGCCGTCCCCGGCGTCCGCGCTCAGCTTGTAGCCCACCCCGTAAACGGTGATGATCCGGATCGGCGCCCGCGGGTCGGGCTCCAGCTTCTTCCGCAGGTTCTTCACGTGCACGTCGATGGTGCGCTCGGTGATGAACCGGTCCATGCCGTGGATGCGCTCCAGAAGCTGGGCGCGGGTGAACACCCGTTCCGGCTCTGCGGCGAGCGCGGCCAGCAGCTGGAACTGGGCGGGCGTGCAGTCGACGGGCCGGTCGTGCAGGTGGACGGTGTGCCGGACCGGGTCGACGGTGATCGCGCCGGCCCGCAGCAGGTGTTCCCGGGGCGGCCGGACGCCTCCGGCCCGGCGCAGCAGCGTGCGGACCCGGGCCATCAGCTCGCGGGGGCTGTACGGCTTGGTGACGTAGTCGTCGGCACCGATGTCCAGGCCGAACAGCAGATCCTCCTCCGTGGACCGCGCGGTGAGCATGAGCACGGCCACGTCGGACTCCTGACGCAGCACCCGGCACACGTCCAGCCCACTGCGGCCGGGGAGCATGACGTCGAGCACGACCAGATCGGGCCGCCGGCGCCGGACCGCCTCCAGGGCGCCGTCGCCGTCGTGGACGACCGAGACGGCGTGCCCCTCGTGCTCCAGATACCGCCGCACGAGTTCCGCCTGGTTGAGGTCGTCCTCGGCGACCACGATGTGCGCGCCCAATCGTCCGTCCGTCCTTCCTCGCACGCCGGTCCGGGGACCGTCCGCAGATGAGGCGCCCATCGTATTCCGGCGAACCGGGCGCATTCCGGCGGTGACCGACGTGCGGGCCCGACACACACGGGACCATCACCGCGCGCACACGGGTTCTTCACATCCGTCGGCCACGGTTCGGTGTGGGCGCCCGGCACGGGGCCGGCGTCCACCGGTGACCTTTCGCCGTCGCCGGTAATCCGACCCGGAGACAGGACACCATGAACTCCCCCGATCTCTCCAGGGCCCGATGGACGCCCGTGGCCGGCCGTTCCACCGTCGCGGCGGTGGCCATGGCGGCGCTGGCAGTGGCGCTGACCGGGTGCCAGCCGTCCGGCGCCGCCTCCGAGCCGGAGGACACCGCGGGCGCGTCCGCTCCCGCCTCCGATGAGGGCGGCGGCGCCCGCATCGCGACGGTCGTCGGCGAGGAGATCGACGTCTTCGCCGAGCCCGGCGCCGAGGAACCGGAGCACACCTTGGCCAGCCCGAACGACGCCGGTGCCGACCGGGTGTTCCTGGTGGAGGAGGAGGCCGGGGACTGGCTCAGGGTGCTGCTGCCGGTCCGGCCGAACGGCAGCACCGGATGGGTCCGCGACGCCGACGTCGAACTGAGCAGCACCGACCTGCGCGTCGAGGTCGATCTCGCCGAGCTCACGTTCGCCGTCTACGAGGGGGGCGACGAACTCCGGAGCGGGCCGGTCGGTACCGGCGTCGAGGAGAACCCGACACCGCCCGGCCGGTACTTCGTCACCGAACTCGTGGAGACGCCGGATCCCGGGGGCGCGTATGGCCCGTACGCGTTCGGGCTGAGCGGCTTCTCCCCGACGCTGGAGACCTTCGCCGGCGGTCCCGGGCAGATGGCGATCCACGGCACCGACGACGAGGGCGCCCTGGGCACCCGGGTCAGCCATGGCTGCATCCGGGTCGGCAACGACGACATCACCTGGATGACGGAGCTGCTTCCCCTGGGGACGCCGGTCGAGGTCCGCGACTGATCCCGGCCCGTACCCGCATCCCATCGTGACCGCTCCCCGTGAGCCTTCCCGCCCGCCGGCACCGCGCACCGCGGAGCGGCGGACCGCCGTCCTCATTGTGGGGCGGCCACAGCCCGGGAGGGTCCCGGGCACCCGGGCGGAACCGAGGTTCCACCGGGATACGAAACGATCGAGAGGCACACATGCGACTGAAGTCGATGGTCCTGATGGGCGCCGCCGTCGCGGCGCTGTGCGGTGGAGTGTTCGCCGGCCCGGCGCTCGCCGCCGACGACGTGCCGGCCCCCGTCCCGGCCGAGGCCGGCCCGGCCGCCCCGGGGCCGTCCGACGCCCCGCAGCCCGCGCCGCCGTCCGAGGACCCCCAGGCGCCGCAGCCCGCGCCGCCGTCCGAGGACCCCAGCGCCCCGCAGCCCGCGCCGCCGTCCGAGGACCCCAGCGCCCCGCAGCCCGCGCCCGCGCCCCCGGCGGACCCGGTTCCGGGGACCCCGAGCTACGTCGGCTGACCCGGCAGCCCCTCCGGCCGCTCACACGGGGCCCGGCGACCGCCGGGCCCCGTGCCAGTGTCCACCTTGGGTGGCCCGCTACAGCGCGGCCCCGCCGTCGACCAGCAGGTCGTGGCCGACGGCGAACCCGGCACCGTCGGAGGCCGCCCACAGGATCGCCGACGCGATCTCGTCCAGCTCGCCGACCCGGCCGATGGGGATCTGCCCCTTCACCCGTTCGGCGCGGTCGGCCTCGGTCTCGCCCGGACGCAGCGACATCGCGGTGTCGCTGGATCCGGGGCTGACCGCGTTGATCCGGATGCCGTCGCCGATGTTCTCCAGCGCCGCCGCCTTGGTCAGCGCGGTCACCGCCGCCTTGCTCGCCCCGTAGCCGCCGAGCCCCGGGACGCGGCGGTGCGTCCCCACGGTCGAGGACACGTTGACGATGGCGCCGCCGCCGTTGTCCCGCATGTGGGCGATCTCGTACTTCATCGACAGCCACACACCCGTGACGTTGACGTCGAGCATGCGCGCCCACTCGGCCGCGTCGAGCTCGGCGAGTGGCGCGGGGGCGGCGAGGTAGCCGGCGTTGTTGACGGCGACGTCGAGGCGGCCGCGGCGCTCGACGACGGCGGCGACGAGGCGTTCGGCGTCGGCTGCCCGTGTGACGTCGGCGGTGACGGCGTGGGCGGAGCCGCCGGCCGCCGCCACGAGTTCCACGGTGCCGGCGAGCTTGCCGGCGTCCCGGCCGGCGACGACGACGTGGGCGCCCTCGCGGGCGAAGGCCACCGCGGTGTGCCTTCCGATGCCACTCCCTCCGCCGGTGACGAGCACGGTGCGACCGGAGAAACGCTCGGACATGACGACTCCTTTTTTGAATGATCGGTCCACAATCAGGGCCGCAGTGCCCCTACCGGTGTCCCCGTTGCGCGCGGGCCCCGGTACGGCGCTGCGGCTACTCCAGCAGCCGGAGCGCCTCGCGCACCGCGTCCCGGACGCGCACGGGGTCCGGATCCCCCTTGCCCACGACCCGGATCCCCTGGAGCAGCACCAGCAGGAGGCGCGCGGCCGAGTAGGGGTCGCGGTCCTCGGCCAGCTCCCCCTGGGCCCGCGCCCGGACCAGGGCGGAGACGAGCGCGGTCTCGATCGCCCGCCAGCTGGCCGCCACGCTCCTCGCGGCCCGCTCATCGTGCGGGGCCAGCTCCACGGCGGTGTTGACCACGAAGCAGCCGCGCCGCCCCTCCTCGGACACCGCCTGCCGCGCGAAGGACTCCAGCAGCGCCCGGACCGCGGGCAGCGCCGGACCCGGCTGCGACAGCATCACGACGGGGTCGGGGTCGCGTATCTCGGCATACCGCTCAAGGGCGCGCTGGTACAGCTCGCGCTTGGATCCGAACGTGGCGTAGATACTGGCCCGCCCGATGCCCAGGTGCGCCACGAGGTCGGCCATGGAGGTGGCCTCATAGCCGCGGCTCCAGAACAGCTCCAGCGCGGCCCGCAGGGCCGCGTCCGGATCGAACTCCTTCGTCCTTGCCACGGCCCCGACTCTAGGCATTACTGGATCGGTCGGTCAAATAACGGCCGGGGCAGCCCGGCCGGCTCCGACTCACCGCACCGCCGCGCCCAGCACTCGCTCGACGGTGACCGGCAGCTCGCGCACCCGGCGTCCGGTGGCGTGGTACACCGCGTTGCAGATGGCGGCGGCCACGCCGACGGTGCCGATCTCGCCGAGGCCCTTCACACCCAGCGGGTTGACGTGCGGGTCCTCCTCGTCGACGAAGACCGCGTCCAGCTCACCGACGTCGGCGTTGACCGGCACCAGGTAGTCGGCCAGGCTGCTGTTGACCGGCCGGGCGTCCCGCGGATCGACCTCGGTGCGCTCGGTCAGCGCCATGCCCATCCCCATGACCATGCCGCCGGTGATCTGGCTGCGGGCCGTCTTCGGGTTGACCACCCGGCCGACCCCGTAGGCGCCGACCAGCCGCGGCACCCGGACCGTGCAGAGGTCCGGATCGACCGCGACCTCGGCGAAGACCGCGCCGAAGGAGTGCGCGGAGTAGCGCCGCAGCTCATCGCCGGGCTCCGTGCGCACGGTGGCCTCGACGGGTTCGCCGATCTGCCGGAGCACGGCGGCGAGGTCGGCGTCGGCCCGTCCGATCTCCGCGAGCGCCCGGCGGCGCGCCTCGGCGCAGGCCGCCTGCACCGCCGATCCCAGGCTCGCCATGGTCCACGACCCGCCGTGGACGGGGGCGGTGGGCATGCGGGTGTCGCCCAGCTCGAAGCGCACCCGCTCCAGCGGCAGCCCCAGGGTCTCGGCCGCCACCTGCGTCATCGAGGTGTAGGTGCCGGGCCCCATGTCGCTGGAGGACGACGACACCACGGCCGAGCCGTCGGGCAGCAGGCGGGCCCGCGCCTCGGCCGCCTGGCGCATGGCGGGCCAGGTGGCCGACGCGCAGCCGTACCCGACCAGGCGCCCCCGCTCGTCGCGCATGGCGCCCGGACGCGGGTTGCGCCGGCTCCAGCCGAACCGCTCACCGGCCGCCTGGTAGCACTCGCGCAGCGACCGGCTGCTGAACGGCACGCCCGTGCTCTGGTCGACGATCGTGTCGTTGCGCAGCCGCAGCTCCACCGGGTCCATGTCCAGCGCCGCGGCCAGCTCGTCCATGGCGCACTCCAGCGCGTGCACGCCGGTGACCTTCCCGGGCCCGCGCATGTCGTTGGGTGTCTGCACGTTCCGCGGGGCGACCCGGTACCGGGTGGCGACGTCGCGGCAGGCGTACAGGTACTCGCTGGAGCCGAGCTGCTCCTCCGCGTAGGTCTCGTAGGTCGAGGTCTCCGAGACCCCCTCGTGCCGGATCGCGAGCAGCTGGCCGTCCCGGTCGGCGCCGAGCGCGACGCGGTGCGTGGACCGCGGCCGGTACCCCGTGATGCCGAACATCTGCCGCCGGGTCAGCACCACCTTCACCGGCCGGTCGACGTGACGGCTCGCCATGGCGGCCAGGGTCACGTTCGCCCACGGCCGCAGCCCGGAGCCGAACGCCCCGCCCACGAAGGGAGACACGACCCGGACCCGGTCGGGCGGCAGGCCGAAGACGGCCGCCATCTCCGCTCGGACGTTGTCCACCCACTGCGTCTTGTCCCACAGGGTGAGCTCGCCCTCGCTCCACCGGGCGACGGTGCCGTGCGGTTCGATCGGGTTGTGGTTGAGGCGCGGCATGACGTACTCGGCCTCGATCCGGACCGGCGCGGCCCCGAGCGCGGCGTCGGCGTCGCCGCGCCCGCCGTCCCCTTCGAGCCCCCGGTCCCGGTAGCGGGGGCCGGGCGGCACCGCGTGCGCCACGGCGTCGGAGAACGCGGTGACCGCCGACTCCGGCCGGTAGGAGACCCGGACCAGCGACGCCGCGTAGACGGCCTCCTCCAGGGTCTCGGCCACCGCCAGCGCGACCGGCTGGCCCTGGTGGCGGACCCGGTCGTCCTGGAGCAGGTGGATGCGCTCGCCCTCCGGCGGATCGGTGAGACCCTTGTGCTCGTGGTAGGGCAGGACGGGCGCGTTGCGGTGGGTCAGCACCGCGACCACGCCGGGGGCCGCCTCGGCGGCGGCCGTGTCGATGGAGGCGATCCGCCCGCTCGCGACGGTGGACGTGACGATGGCCCCGTGGCACAGGCCGGGACCCGGATCGAACTCGGCGGCGTAGGTCGCCCCGCCGGCGACCTTGAGCGGGCCGTCGACCCGGCTGACCGGCTGTCCGACGACTGAGGCGGCTGCGGTCGACGTCATGGCTGCCCTCCCACCACGCGCAGCGCGCGCAGTACCGTGCGGCGCATCAGTTCGGGCTTGAACGCGTTCCCCGGGCGCGGCGCCGTGCCGTCGGCGGCCCGCGCCGCCGCCGCCCGGAGCACCGCCGGGTCGCACGCGGCTCCCGCCAGCGCGCGTTCCACGCCGCGCATCCGCCACGGCTTGGGGCCGACCCCGCCCATGGCCACGCGCGCCTCCCGGATCCGGCCGCCGTCGGTGTCGAGGGCGACCGCGGCCGAGACGAGCGCGAACTCGAAGGACTCGCGGTCCCGCACCTTGAGGTAGTGCGAGGTGCGGGCCGCTCGCGACGCCGGCACCTCGATCGCGGTGATCAGCTCGCCCGGCACCAGGACCGTCTCCACGTGCGGGCTGTCGCCGGGCAGCCGGTGCAGCTCCTCCACCGGGATCGTCCGCTCCCCGCCGGGGCCGGACAGCCGCACCACGGCGTCGAGGGCGACCAGCGGCACGGCGAAGTCGGAGGCGTGCGTCGCGATGCAGTGCTCGGAGCCGCCGAGCACGGCCAGCATGCGGTTGACGCCGTCCCGCGCCGCGCAGCCGGTGCCCGGGGCGCGTTTGTTGCAGCCGTGCACCCCGGGGTCCCGGAAGTAGGCGCAGCGGGTCCGCTGCAGCAGGTTGCCCCCGACCGTCGCCATGTTGCGCACCTGGGCCGAGGCCGAGCTGAGCAGGGCCTCCGCGATCAGCGGGAAGCCCTCACGCACGGCCGGGTGGTCGGCGACGTCGCTCATCCGCGCCGCGGCCCCCAGCCGCAGGGCGCCGTCCGGGGCGGCCTCGATCCGGTCGTCGAGCACCCCGTCGCCGAGGGAGACCAGCCGGCCGGGCCGTCGGATGTCGTCCGTCAGCAGCTGCATCATGTCGGTACCGCCGGCGATGTAATCCGTCTGGTCGTCGTCCGCGGCGCCGAACGCGACCGCGGTGGCGATATCGTGCGGCCGTTCGAGAGTGAAGGGTCGCATGGCTCAGGACCTCCCCTGCTCCGGCTCGCGGGCCCCGGGCACGAGCGGGGTCCGGGCGACATCGGCGACGGCGGCCACGATGTTGGCGTAGGCGCCGCAGCGGCACAGGTTGCCGCTCATGAACTCGCGGATCTCCTCGGGGGAGCCCGTGCGGCCCTCGTCGATCAGCCCGGCCGCCGACATGATCTGGCCGGGCGTGCAGTATCCGCACTGGAAGGCGTCGCGCTCCACGAACGCCTGCTGCAGCGGGTGCGGACGGGCGGCGCCGCCCTCCGGTGCCAGGCCCTCGATGGTGGTGATCTCCCGCCCTTCGTAGAGGGCGGCGAGCGCCATGCAGGACAGGATCCGGCGGCCGTCGGCGAGCACGGTGCACGCCCCGCAGTGCCCGAGGCCGCAGCCCTTCTTGGTGCCGGTCAGCCCCAGGCTCTCGCGCAGCGCGTCCAGCAGGGTCGTTCGCGGGTCGAGGTCGGGGAGGGCGTGCTCCCTCCCGTTCACGTGGAGCGTGGCGGTCAGCGTCTGCGCGGGCATGGAACAGCTCCTTGCCGGTCAGGGGTGCGGAAACGCGGTGCGCCCGCGGCTGCGACCTGCCGGTGTGTCCCCGTCGGACGCGGCCCTGTCAGCCGCGGCGCAGTCGTTTCCGCCCGTGGTCGGGGCGAGTGGCCCCGCTGACCAGCCTTGGGTCTGGGCGTGAGAGGTGTCAAGGAGCGCCGTTGCGCCCGCACGGCCGCACGCCGGGCCGGAAGTTGCCGAAGCATTGCGGGAACCGGGACACCGTCGGAGGTGGCCACCGGAGAGATGCGCCGGCCCGCTGACCGGCCGCGGCAGGCGCCGTCCGGACTCCCGGCGGCCGCGTCACCGCCGCGCATGCCCGCCCGGTTCCGCTTTTCCGGCTGTTTCCGGCGGGCTGACCGGCAGGTGGCCGATGCCGGGCACGACGGGGCGCCCGACCGTCAATTCCCGGTCCGCCCCCGTGCCGCCCGCCGTCCCGGACGGCGGGCGGCACCTCTGCCAACCGTTCCGGCACGCCGGAACGGGACCGGTTACGCCCGGTCGGAGCCGTCGGACTCCGTCGGCAGGTCGTCCCGCACGGACAGCGAGGCCACGGCCGGCTCCTCAGCACCGTTGAGCGCGGCGTGGACTTCCCGGGCGACCAGCTCGATGGTCTCGACGCCGTACGCCATGCCGTCGTTGTCGTCGGTCAGCACGACGATCCGGTAGTCACCGGCGGCGGTGCCCTCGAAGGCACCGATGCTGTTGACGCGCCAGATATCGGTGCCGTCGTAGGGCAGCCAGCCGTTCTTGAGGTAGACCCCGGCGTCCTCGGGCGCGCCCGCGGGCACCCCCCACCGCTGCTCCTCGACCACACCGCCCATGAGCCGCCGGGCGTAGGCGCGCTGCTCGGAGCCGAGCAGGTCGTTCTCGGTCATGATGAGGTCGAGGAGCCGCAGTTCGTCGGCGGCGTTGATCTTCATCAACCCGATGGCGTTGCGCTCGTGCAGCACCGTGTTCGACATGCCGGCGAGGTCGAGGAAGTCCTGCATGCGGTCCCGGCCGAGCTGGTTGCGCAGTTCCACCGTCGCGTCGTTGTCGGAGACCGTGATCATCTGCGTGGCGAGAGCGTCCTCCTCCGCGGTGAGCTCCCGTCCTTCCTCCATCGCGGTCCACAGCAGGGTGGCGAGGACGAGGACCTTCCCGACGCTCGCGGCGTCGAAGCCGGCGGTGGCCTGGTAGCCGCAGGTCAGGTCGCCGTCGAACGCCGAGACACCCACCGCGAAGTCGCCGGAGCGCAGCGTGCTGAGCTCGCTGATCGCGTCACTGATCACCTGGGCGATCCCGGGGTGCGCCGCGGAGGTGCAGAGCGGGCCGGCCGCGGGGGCGGTGTCGGCGTGTGCCGCGGCCGGGACGAGGCCCGGGACGAGCAGCAGTGCGGCCCCCGCGGCGAGCGCCGGCGTCACGCGGAACCGCGTCGGGGCGGGCACGGACAACCGCTGGGCTTTTTGTCTGATATTCGACATCGTTTCCAATTGTTGGGGGGCGTGTGGCAGAAATAAACGGCCATCCGAAAGGCCGGATTGACCCTAGTGGATAATCGGCTGCCGGATTCCCACGCTTCGCCCGCACTTCACCCCAATGCCGATTTCCGCCGTCTCCCGTTGCTGCCGAACCGACCTCCCGGAAACAGTTCGTCCGGGTCGTGGCGGGCCCTGAGTTCGGCGAGCCGCGCGCGGCCGCCCGAGTCGTACGGCGTCCGCGCCTCGTCCCCGGTGACGTCGCGGCCGAACACGGGATCGGGCGACCGGCCGACCGTCCGCGACCCCGGTTCCGCCAGCGACGGCGGTGTAGCCGCCGGGCGGTGCCGGCGTCCGTCCCGGCCATCGGAGAGATCAGGTGCGGCAGGTGGCGCGCATCCCGGTGGCCGAGCGCGTCGGGGCGCCAGGTCGGTCCGCTCCGGGGTCCGCAGCGTGCCGTCCCGACATGACATCGGCCGTCATGTTTCCGGGAGATCCTGGAGGACGTGAAAGCCGACCGCCTGCTCTCGATCCTGCTGCTGCTCCAGACCCGCGACCGGGTCACCGCGACCGAGCTCGCCGAGCGGCTGGAGGTCTCCGCGCGCACCGTCTACCGCGACGTCGAGGCGCTGTCGGCCGCCGGGGTCCCGGTCTATGCCGAGCGCGGCCGGCACGGCGGATTCGCCCTGCTCCCCGGCTTCCGCACCGACGTCACGGGACTCACCGCCGACGAGTCGCGGGCACTGTTCGTACTGGCGGCGCAGGGGGCGCACTCCGCGCTCGGGCTGGACTCCGCCCTGGCGTCCGCGCTGCGCAAGGTCATGGTCGCGCTGCCCGCGCCGCACCGCCCCGCAGCGGAGCTGACCCGCCGGCGCATCCTCGTCGACCCGGACCGCTGGATGAGCGGTCCGCGGGGCGACGTCGAGCTCGACGTCCTGCACGCGGCCGTCCTCTCCGACCGCCGGCTGCGGATCCGCTACCGGCACAGCGGCGGCACCGAACAGCGGCGCTACACCGTCGATCCGTACGGCCTCGTCGCGAAGGCGGGCGTCTGGTACCTGGTCGCGGACCGGCGCGGCCGCCCCCGGCTGTTCCGGGCGGACCGGATCCTGGCGGCGACGGCGACCGACGCCCCGGTGCGCCGGCGCGAGGGGGTGGAGCTCGCGGACCTGTGGAGCGAGCTGCGCGCCGAAGTGGAGCACCGGCTCACCGGGGTACGCGTGCGGGCCCGGGTGCGCCGGGAGCGGCTGGACATGTTCGTCCGGATCGTGGGCGGGTTCCTGACCGGGCCGCCGGACGACACCGGCGGTCCCGGATGGGCCGGCGTCGAGCTGGACTACCCGGTTCTCGCGGCGGTCCGCCACCTGCTCCAGTTCGGCGCGCACGTGGAGGTCCTCCATCCGGCGCCGGCCCGGGCGGAGCTCCGGCGGGCGGCGGAGGAGGTGGCGGTTATGTACCGGGACGGGTGACCGCCCGGCGCGCGGCGGCCGGGTCAGGCTCCGGCCTGCCCGCTCCGGACCCGTCCGGCGTCCGGCGCGACCGCGGCGGCCCGCACATTAGGGCTGGCCAGCCGCGCTCCGCCGCGCCGTCCGGTCCGGTCGGCGCGCAGCCGGCCGCTGAGGACGATCCAGCCGCACAGCGCCGCCAGCGGGACCGTGCCGACCAGCATGACGACGAAGTCGTCGACCCCGCCGGCCTCGGTCAGCAAGATGCTGTTGAGCAATGACCAGACCAGGTTGTTGCCGGCGTGCGCCAGGCTCGCGGTCCACACAGTGCCGCTGTTCAGCCACAGCCAGGACAGGACGATCTCCTGGAGCAGGAACGACACCGTCCAGACGAGCAGCCCGAGGACGACGTTGCCGAACTCGATGTAGCCGAGGAACGCCAGCGGGTAGTGCCAGACGGCCCAGATGAGGCCGGTGGCGACGGTCGCGGCGACCGGCCGGCCGGGGAAGACCCGCATCCGCAGGTAGCTGGTCCAACCGAGCTCCTCGCCCGCGAAGAGCGGCGCGAGCAACGGCATCGCCGCGACCAGCAGCACCACGAAGAGCCAGCCGGGCACGCCCGGCACCGCGAGGTCCAGTGCGGACAGGTCCGGTGTCCACAGCCCGAGGATCGCGGCCAGTCCCGCCGTGGCGGCGACCAGCCCGAGCGGGCCGAGGCCCGCCGCGAGGTAGTACGGCCAGGCGCTCCGGACCCGCACCGCCAGCCCGGCGTCGGCGAAGCCCTCCTTCGTGACCCACACCCGTACCACCACCGCCGCGATCGCGGGGGTGAAGGCGATCGTGGCGAGCTGCACGAGCGGGTTCACCAGGGACATCCCGAGCGCCGCCGCCGTGAACATCCCGCCCCAGGCCAGGCCGAAGCTGAGCAGCAGGAAGACCGCCACCCCCCGCGTCCGTACGTCCATCGTCATCGTCTCCCGTCCGTCGTCGCGCGCCGGGAGCGGGACGCGCGGACGGCGGCACCGGCCGCGCCGCCCGTCCGGCTCCCGCGCGGCTCGGCTGTGCGTGCCGGACCAGGCAACCAGCCGGCGGGCGGGCGATCACGGGGTGTGGCGCCCGTCCCGGGGTAGGGGCAGCGCTACGCC
>NZ_QEIO01000014.1 GCF_003336425.1 Marinitenerispora sediminis
CCCGGCCGCCTCCGGGGAGGGTCCGGTAGTCGACGGTGACGCCGTCGGCCCAGGAGTCGGCGTCGTAGTCCTGCGGGAAGGTGGAGCGGCCGAGGACGCCGCGTCCCATGTCGACGGTGTAGAGGTTGAGCGTTCCGGCGTCACCGCGCCGCAGCCCGCGCTTGATCGCCTCATCGTTGCCCATGGGGTCGCGGAACCATGCGTCGTGGGCGGTGCGGGTGACACGGCGCAGCGCGAAGCGGATACCGGTGTCGGCGCCGCCGTACCCTCCGCTGAACGCCTTGTTCATCCCGGCGATCTGGTCCTCGACCATCTGCTTCGGCACGTTCCCGGTGCCGTCCTGCGCGGAGATGACGTGCACGACGACGGGGATCGTCACCCGCGCGGCGGCGTTCGGCACGCGCAGGCCGGCGGAGGCCTGGCGGAGCCGGCGGTCGAGTTCGGCGGCGCGCTCCGGGGAGACCGCGTGCGGGTCGCGCACGCCGGGGTCGGCGAGGCGGGAGGAGGCGGCCTGGGGCGGGCAGTCTGCCGCCTGGGCCGCGGTGGCGCGGGGCTCGGACGCACGCTGCGTGGTCCCGGGTTCGGCCGTCATCGCGACAATGCCGGCGAGGGCGATCGCGCTCACCGCCAGTCCGCCCCATGTCCCCGCGCCGCGCAACCGTCGTCCAATTCCCGCACTGCCCATGATGACGTACTGTAGTCGTCGGTGTGCGCGGTGTTGCGGGGAACGCGTCCGGATTGCGGAGCTTTTACCTCTGGCGGCGCCACCGGTCCGCGACGGCGCCATCGGTGAGCCGGATGCGCGAACGCCGTCGGCGCAGGCGTTTCAGGGAGCGCCGGGACCGCGCCGGCCGCCGGAGCGGAGCCGGGTCGGCGGCCGGCGCGGCCTCATCAGGACCCGCCGGTGGCCCAGCTGCGGATCTTGGCGATCCGGCTGCGGATCTCCTCGGCGGTGGCCTGCGCGATCGGCGGCCCCCCGCACGTGCGCCGCAGCTCGCTGTGGATCATGCCGTGCGGCTGCCCCGTGCGCCGGTGCCACGCGCCCACCAGGCCGTTGAGCTCACGTCGCAGGTCGGCCAGCACCTCGTGCTGGGCCGCCTCCTTCGGCTCCTCCTGGGGGGCCCGCAGCTCCTGCGCCCGCTGCTCGGCCTTGCGCTTGCGCAGCAGTGCGGCCACCTGGTCGGGCTCCAGCAGGCCGGGCAGACCGAGGAAGTCCTCCTCCTCGGGGGACCCCGGCGCCCCGCCGCCGAACTCGCCGCCGTCGTAGAGGGCGCGGTCGAACTCCGCCGACGCCTCCATGGTCTCGAACGGCAGCTCCTCGCCGACGTCGGCCGTGTCGCGTTTGCGGCGGGCCTCGTCGATGAGGTCCTGCTCGGGGTTGAAGTCCCCCTCCTTGATCGGCCGGTCGAGGGCGTGGTCCCGCTCCCGCTCCATCTCACCGGCGAACTCCAGCAGTGTGGGCACCGAGGGCAGGAAGACCGACGCGATCTCGCCCCGGCGCCGCACCCGCACGAACCGGCCGACCGCCTGGGCGAAGAACAGCGGCGTGCTGGTGGAGGTGGCGTAGACGCCCACCATCAGCCGGGGCACGTCCACCCCCTCGGAGACCATGCGCACCGCGACCATCCAGCGGTCGTCGGACTCCGCGAACTGCTTGATCTTGCGGCTGGCCGTGGGGTCGTCGGAGAGCACCACGGTGGCCCCGGCCCCGGTGATCTGCCGCAGGATGCGCGCGTAGGCGCGGGCGTTCTCGTGGTCGGTGGCGATGACCAGCCCGCCGGCGTCCGGCGTGCTGTTGCGTACCTCGGTGAGCCGGCGGTCCGCCGCCGCGAGCACCTTCTTGATCCAGTCGCCCTTGGGGTCCAGCGCCGCCCGCCACGCCTGCGACAGCGCGTCCTGGGTGAGCGGTTCGCCCAGGCGGGCCGCCAGTTCGTCGCCGGCCTTGGTGCGCCAGCGCATCTCGCCCGAGTAGGCCATGAAGATGACCGGCCGCACGACTCCGTCGGCCAGCGCCGGCGCGTAGCCGTAGCTGTAGTCCCACGAGCAGCGCCGGACGCCGTTGTGGTCCTGCACGTAGTCGACGAACGGGATCGGGTTGACGTCGGAGCGGAACGGCGTCCCGGTCAGCGCGAGCCGCCGCGCGGCGGGGTCGAACGCCTCGCGGGCGGCGTCGCCCCACGACAGCGCGTCGCCGGCGTGGTGCACCTCGTCGAAGATCACGAGGGTGCGGCGCGCCTCCGTGCGGTTGCGGTGCAGCATGGGGTGCGCCGCCACCTGCGCGTAGGTCACGGCGGCACCGATGTACTGCCGGCCCAGCGCGCCCTGGCCGTTGCGGAACTCGGGGTCGAGGGCGATGCCGAACCGCGCGGCCGCCTCCGCCCACTGCTTCTTCAGGTGCTCGGTGGGGCAGACGACGGTGATCGCGCGCACCCGGTGCCGCGCGAGCAGTTCACTGGCGAGCGTCAGCGCGAACGTGGTCTTGCCGGCCCCCGGAGTCGCGACGGCGAGGAAGTCGCGCGGTTCCCGCCGGAAGTACTCTTCGAACGCCTCGCGCTGCCAGGCGCGCAGGCTCCGCAGTCGTTCCGTGGTGTCGGTCTGGGCGAGGGTCATCGTGTGAATCCCGGGATACTCACGTGGATGAGGGTATCCGGAGCCGGGCACCGGGACGGTGAGGGACGGATGGTGCGTCGGTCACCCGCCCGCCTCCGGGCATCGGAGGGCTCAGTCCGCCGTGCCGCCGGCCCCCGGCTCGGACGGCGCGGCGGACGGACCGCCGACCGGCACGTCCACACCGATGATGCCCTCGCCGCCACCGCTCTCCCCGGCGGGGGCCGTGGTGCCCTCGCCGCCCTCCACGGTCACGTCGTTGAACGGCAGGTAGGGGTCGGCCCAGGGGAACACGACGTACCAGAGCAGCGCCGCCGCGCCGCCGAGCAGGGCCAGCGTGAGCAGCAGCTTCACGAACGCCGGACCGGGCAGCACACGCCAGATCAGACCGTACACGGTTTCCTCACTCCGCCTGCTCGGGGGCCATGTCGGCGATGTTCTCCGGCATGCCGTCGGACTTGGGCCGCGTCTCGCTCAGCTCGGCGTGGATGACCAGCCGGTGCGCGTTCTGCAGCTTGGGGTGGCACGTCGTGAGGGTCAGCAGCGACCGGGTCGGCTCCGCCTCGGGGTCGAAGGGGTCGGGAGCGACCACGCGTACCTGGTCGGGCGTGACGACCTCGGTCTCGATGACCCGGTACGTGTAGAAGTTGTCCCGGTCCTCCAGGACGATCTCGTCACCGTCGCCGAGCAGGTCCAGGTCCCAGAAGACGGCCGCGACGCGGTGCCCCGCCACCGAGTAGTTGCCGACCTGCCCCGCCTCCGCGGTGCCCGGGTAGTGGCCGGGCCCGTAGCGGATGTCCTCCGGCCCGACACCGTTGACCACGACCCACTTCTGGTCCAGCTTCGGGATGTAGAGCCGGCTGTTCGCCGTACCCGGGAGCGGCTCGGAGTCCGGTCCCTGGGCGCCTGCCTCCCACTGCTCCGCCACCGCCTGGTCCAGGCGGCTCTGCTCGTTGTCGGTCTGCGCCTGCTTGCCGTAGACCTGGTAGGCGGCGAAGAACAGCATGACCACGCCGGCCGTGAACAGCAGTTCGCCGATGGTCCGGAACGTGCCCCGCACGACGTCGCCGCCGGTGGGCGCACCGCGGCGGCGCCGGGCGTGCCTGCTGCCGGGCCGGGCCCGGCGCCGGCCGGACGGCTGTCGTTCGGTTGTGGAAGTCATGTGACCCTACCTGTGGTTACCGCTCATGCTCCCGGACACGCGACCGCGGCGGCCGGCGAGCGGCCGGGTCCGCCGGCCCGCACGAGGACGCGGCCGCGCGGAGCGGGGGTGCACCTCCGTGCGGCGCGGGGCCGTGCCCGTGCGCGTCCGGTCGTCCGCGCGGGACCGGCCCGGCCGCCGGGAACGTGCCGCTCCCCGGACCGTGTCCGGCCCATCGCGGGACCCTGTCCAACCCCCGCGAGGCGAACGAACCTCCGCCGATCCGCCATTTGCCGCGATCTGTCCTCCGGAGGGTATCGCGACTCGGACCGCCCGGGCAGCCGCGAAACCCCGGCCGGGCCGAAACGGCGCACCGCACGGCGCAGCCCACGCGGCGCGGCCCCGGCCCGGGTGACCGGATCGGGCCATCCAGGCGCGCGTAAGGGGCCGGACGGACGCTGGTCCGTCCGGCCCCTCGACGCCGGCCGCGGCGGGTACCGGACCCGCGTCAGCCCATGAGCTCCTCGTAGATCTTCTTGCACTCCGGGCAGACCGGGAACTTGTTGGGGTCGCGGTTGGGCACCCACACCTTGCCGCAGAGCGCGATCACCGGGTTGCCGGTGACGGCGCTCTCGGTGATCTTGTCCTTCTGCACGTAGTGCGCGAACCGCTCCCGGTCCCCGTCGTCGTGGGAAATATCCGGCCGTGTCTCGCTCTCGGGGAGCACCTTGTTCACAACGTCCATCGACATCCGGGCCTCACACCTCCTGCGTCTCGTCTCACGTTATCCGCGCCGCGCGGCGCGGTCAGTTCAGCGTCGGGTCGTCCGGGAAGGTCGACACCAGGGCGAGGTCGCCGCCCTGCCGCCGCAGCACCCGGGCCCACAGGGCGTCGGGGTCGGTCGAGAACACGTCGTCGGCCGTCGCCGGAAGCACGTACCACGCGCCCTCCCCGATCTCCTCCGCCACCTGTCCCTCGCTCCAGCCGGCGTAGCCGGCGAAGACCCGCAGGCGCCCGAGCGCGCCGCCGAGGATCTCCGGCGGGGTGTCCAGGTCGATGGTGCCCAACCGTGCCACCGAGGAGCCGGCCACCGGATTCGCCAGCGGCCGCCAACCCAGCGGCGCGTCGTCGCCGCCGGGCTCACCGAGCGCCAGGCCCGCCCCGGTGCCCACCGGGCCGCCGGCGAACATCACGCCCGGTTCGCTGGCGTAGCAGCCCCAGTCGGCGAGCACGTCGGTCACCGGCAGGTCGGAGGGGCGGTTGACGATGACGCCGAGGGTACCTTCGTCGGCGTCATCGTCGATCACGAACACGACGGATCGCCGGAAGTTCGGGTCGTCCAGCATCGGCGTGGCCACCAGGAGGCGGCCGGTCAGTCTCGGCTGGTCCATATCCCACCTTTTACCCGGCGGCGCGGGGGCCACCCCACCAGGGGGCGCGCCTAGATCTGCGCCTGGCCCTCGCGGACGGCGACCTCGCGGACCGCCTCGGCGACCCGCTGCGAGAGCCCCGCGTGGAAGACGCTCGGGATGATGTAGTGCGGGCCCAGCTCGTCGTCGGTGACGACGGAGGCGAGCGCGTCGGCGGCGGCCACCATCATGTCGGAGTTGACCGTGCGGCTCTGCGCGTCCAGCAGGCCGCGGAAGACGCCCGGGAAGACGAGCACGTTGTTGATCTGGTTGGGGTAGTCGCTGCGGCCGGTCGCGACAACGGCGGCGTGCAGCTGCGCGATGTCGGGGTCGATCTCCGGGTCGGGGTTGGCCAGCGCGAAGATGATGGCGTCGTCGTTCATCTCGGCCACGTCGTCGCCGTCGAGCAGGTTCGGTGCGGAGACCCCGATGAAGACGTCGGCGCCGCGGACCGCGCCCCCGAGGTCCCCGGCGTAGCCCCCGGGGTTGGTGTTGGCGGCGATCCACTCCAGGTTGTGGTCGAGGTTGTCGCGCCCCGGGTGGACGGCGCCGTGCACGTCGCAGACGATGACGTCCTTCGCGCCGGCGTGCATGAGGAGCTTGAGGATGGCGGTGCCGGCCGCCCCGGCGCCGGACATCGCGACACGCACCTCGCCGAGCTCCTTGCCGACCACGCGCAGGGCGTTCTTGAGGGCGGCGAGCACCACGATGGCGGTGCCGTGCTGGTCGTCGTGGAACACCGGGATGTCGAGGAGCTCGCGCAGCCGCGCCTCGACCTCGAAGCAGCGGGGAGCGGAGATGTCCTCCAGGTTGATGCCGCCGAACCCGGGGGCGATCACCTGGACGGTGCGCACGATCTCGTCGACGTCCTGGGTGTCGAGCGCGATGGGCCAGGCGTCGATGTCGGCGAAGCGTTTGAACAGCGCCGCCTTGCCCTCCATGACCGGCATGGACGCCTCGGGGCCGATGTTGCCGAGCCCGAGCACGGCGGAGCCGTCGGTGACGACCGCGACGCTGTTGCGCTTGATGGTCAGGCGGCGGGCGTCGTCGGGGTTGGCCGCGATGGCGGAGGACACGCGGGCCACGCCCGGCGTGTAGGCCATGGAGAGCTCGTCTCTGTTGCGCAGCGGCACCTTGGACTTGATCTCGATCTTGCCGCCCAGGTGCATGAGGAAGGTGCGGTCGCTGACCTTGTGCACGGTGACGCCCTCGATCGCGCCGAGCGCGTCGACGATCGCCTTGGCGTGGTCGGTGTCGCGGGCCGCGCAGGTCACGTCGATGCGGATGCGCTCGTGTCCCGCGGAGGTCACGTCGAGAGCCGTGATGACGCCCCCCACGTGCTCGACGGCGTTGGTCAGGCTGCCGACCGCGCTGCCGTGGCCGTCAAGCTCCAGACGGACCGTGATCGAGTAGGAAACGCTGGGAAGGGTGGCCACGTGAAGCTCCTCATTGTCACCGATGTTCCGCGCGCAGGCGCATTCCTCATGGTGCCACCGCCGGCGGCTGACCTGCGCGCCGGCCAACGGTAGCGGGATCACCGCGGGGGCGGCACCCCGGCCCGGCGGCACGGATGTCCAGGCGCGTTGCGCGTCCGCCCCGGTCGCGCGGGTGAGACGTGCCACATCCCCTGGTCAGCCCGCTCGGGCGGCGGCCCGGTCGCGGGCGAGCCGCTCGATGGCGTCCACGCAGGCCGCCAGCCCGATGGCGGTGGAGTCGACGACCAGGTGGTACAGCCGAGGGTCGGCGGCGTCGGCCCGGTAGAACCGGCGGACGTAGGCGGCGCGGGCGCGGTCGTTGTCCTCCAGTTCCCGCATGGTGGGCGGGCGCCACTGCTCGGCCTCCTCGTCGCCGCGGCGCAGTGCCTCGCCGCGGGACTCCTCGCGCATGGCCGCGGCGCGGGCCAGCCGGCGCCGCTTGGGACCGTCGAGGCGCACGTGCAGGGCGGTCGCGTGGTCGGCGAGCACCACCGCGCCGGCCCGGCCGAGGACGACGCCGCCGGTGCGGCCGGCCTGCGCGATGACGCGTTCGGTGTGCTCGACGAACTCCTTGTCGTAGAGCAGCCGGCCCTCGGAGTCGGTCGCGCCGATGAAGGTGGTGTCGATGCTGCCGAGGGTCACGCTGGGCATCCGCGCCGCGCTCGCCAGGAGGCGCTCCAGCCCGATGGGTGCGCGGTCGTCGTGTTCGAGGGCGTCCTCCAGTGAGCAGCCGATCCGGTGCGCCACCGCGCCGGGGATGGCGCGGTCGACGAACGGGACACCGAGCCGCCGGGCGACCGTCGGGCCGATCACGCTGCCGCCCGCTCCGTAGGTCGCCGAGATCGTCACCACGTGGCTGCTGGGATGCGTCATGGGGCACCGCCTGCCTTGGGCCGGACAGCTGTGTAGTCCGTTCGTACCCGTGTGGCGGCGCGTGACTCCCTCCGGCGGGCGCGACCGCGCCGGGCCGGCGCGGGTGCCGCGAACCGGCCGCCGCACCTGGAGGGGGCGGCCGGAGCGGCCCGCCGGATCACGTCCGCGCCGCAGACCGGAGCGGCCCGGACGCTAGAACAGCGCGGAGGTCAGCGCGCGGCGGGCCTTGGCGACGCGGGGGTCGCCGGGGGGCAGCACCTCGAAGAGGCCGAGCAGGTGCCGGCGCGCCTGGTCGCGGTCCTCGTCGCGGGTGCGCCGGACGGTCCCCACCAGCCGGTCGAACGCGTCCTCGAACTTCCCGCCGTACATGTCGATGTCGGCGACCTTGCACTGGGCGTCGACATCGTCGGGGTTCTCGGCCGCGGTCTTGCGGACGGCGTTGGCGTCGAGCTCGCGGACCCGGGAGACGAGCCGCACCTGGGCGAGTCCCACCTTGGCGGCCTCGTCGCCGGGGTCGGCTTCGAGCACCTTGGCGTAGGCGGCCTCCGCGGCCGCGTAGTCGCCGCGCTGGATGGCGGCGGCGGCCTCCTCCTGCACCGGGCTGCGCTCGGGCTGCGCCTCCTCGGGCTCGGCGGGCGCCGGGCCGAATCCGGTGTAGTCCTCGGGCAGCACGCCCTGCTGGCGCAGTCCGTCGAAGATCTGGGTCAGCCAGTCGCGCAGCTGCGGCTCGGTGGCCCCGCCGGTGGGGCCGGGCACGACCTGGCCGCCGATGACCATGGCCACCATCGGAACGGTGGGGGCGCGCAGCGCCTGGGCGAGCTGCGGGGTGGCGTCGGTGTCGATCTTGGCGAGGAACCACTGCCCGCCGGCCTGGGCGGCGAGCCGGTCGAGGGCCGTCTCGACCTGCTTGGCCTGCTCGGACCAGGCCGCGAGCACCGCGAGGACCACGGGCGCGCGCAGCGACCGTTCGAGGACCTCGCTCTGAAAGTTCTCCTCGGTGATGTCGATGGCGTAGGGATTCGCGGTGCCGGAGGACGCCTCGGCCTGCCGTTTGGCCTCGCGTTCCAAGGCCGCCTTGCGAGCTCCGAGGTCGACCGCGCTCTGCATGGAGAAGTCCGAAGGCTGCATGTATTCCATCCTGCCGTATCCCGCACGGCCGCGTGGAACCCCGCCGCGGACGACATGCCGGGACGGCACGCGGTCCGGAGCGCCGGGGCGGGCGCCGCTCCCGCGCGGGCGCCTCAGAACCGCGGGTCCTCCGTGTACTCGCCGAACTCCTGGCCCATGGTGCCGCAGATCTCACCGAGCGTGGCCTCGGCGCGCGCCGCCTGGAGGATGAGCGGGATGAGGTTGCCGGAGGCCGGGTCGCGGACGGCCGCGAGCAGGTCGGCGAGCGCCGCGTCGACGGCCGCCTGGTCCCGCGCGGCGCGCCGCGCGGCGAGCGCCCGCCGCTGCTCGTGCTCGACCTCGTGTCCCACCCGCAGGATCTCCAGTTCGCCGGAGACCGTGGCGGTGTGGCGGTTGACGCCGACGATCCGCTTGTCGTCCTTCTCCAGTGCCCGCTGGTAGCTGAACGCCGACTCCGCGATCTCGGAGCTGAACCACCCGCTCTCGATGCCCGCCAGGATCCCGGAGGTGACGGGGCCGATGGTGTGCTCGGCGGCGGCTCCCATGCGCAGGATGTGCTCGAAGATCCGCTCGGCCTCCTCCTCCATCCGGTCGGTGAGGGCCTCGACGAACCAGGACCCGCCGAGCGGGTCGACCACGTTGGTGACGCCGGTCTCCTCCATGATCACCTGCTGGGTCCGCAGCGCGATCTCGGCGGCCTGCTCGGTGGGCAGCGCGAGCGTCTCGTCCAGCGCGTTGGTGTGCAGGGAGTTGGTGCCGCCGAGCACCGCCGAGAGCGCCTCGACGGCGGTGCGCACCACGTTGTTGTAGGGCTGCTGCGCCGTGAGCGAGACCCCGGCGGTCTGGGTGTGGAAGCGCAGCCACTGCGCCTTCTCGCTGGTGGCGCCGAAGTGGTCGCGCATCCAGCGCGCCCAGATGCGGCGGGCGGCCCGGAACTTCGCGACCTCCTCGAAGAAGTCGATGTGCGCGTCGAAGAAGAACGACAGCCCGGGGGCGAACGTGTTGACGTCCAGCCCGCGGGAGAGGCCGAGTTCGACGTAGCCGAACCCGTCGGCGAGCGTGAACGCGAGCTCCTGCGCGGCCGTGGCGCCGGCCTCGCGGATGTGGTAGCCGGAGACCGAGAGCGGCTTGAACGCGGGGATGTTCTCGGCGCAGTACTCCATGAGGTCGCCGATGAGGCGCAGGTGCGGCTCGGGCGGGTACAGCCACTCCTTCTGCGCGATGTACTCCTTGAAGATGTCGGTCTGCAGCGTGCCGTTCAGGGTGCGGATGTCCGCGCCCTGGCGCTCGGCGGCGACGAGGTACATGCAGAAGATCGGGATGGCCGGCCCGCTGATGGTCATGGACGTGGTGATGTCGCCGAGCGGGATGCCGTCGAACAGGACGTCCATGTCGGCCGCGGAGTCGACCGCCACCCCGCAGTGCCCGACCTCGCCGAGGGAGTGCGGGTCGTCGGAGTCGCGCCCCATGAGGGTGGGCATGTCGAAGGCGACGGAGAGGCCGCCGCCTCCGGAGGCGAGGATCATCTTGTAGCGCTCGTTGGTCTGGACGGCGTTGCCGAACCCGGCGAACTGCCGGATCGTCCAGGTCCGCCCCCGGTAGCCGGTGGGGTGCAGCCCCCGGGTGAAGGGGTACTCCCCCGGCCAGCCGATGCGTTCGAAGCCCGGTACGCGGGCGCCCGGCGGCGGCCCGTAGACCGGCTCGACCTGCTGCCCCGAGAGCGTGCTGAAGTCGGCGTCGCGCTTGCGCGCCGCGTCGTAGCGTGCCTGCCAGCGGGCGCGTCCCGCCTCGATGTCCTCGGCCATACCTCCGATAGTAGGACTTCCTAGTAATTCTCGGTAGGGCATCGCCGGGGAAAGCCGGAACAGCCGGATCACGCGGGACCCGCACGGCACCCCGGGGCCGGGCCGGCCCGCGGGGTCCGGTCAGCGGCGCGGCGCGGCGTCGTCGGGGAAGTCCCCGTACCCCACCCGCAGGCTCCGGAACCGCCGGTGGATCTCCCACAGCTCCTCGTCGGAGTAGCAGTCGAGTCCGAAGTCCATGGCCAGCAGGTCGGTCGTGGCCTCCTCCACGACCCGGCGGCCCGCGTCGGTGATCTCCGCGAGGGTGCCGCGGCCGTCGCTGGGGTTGGGGCGGCGGCGCACCAGGCCCTGGCGCTCCAGCCGGTCGATGGTGTTGGTGACGCTCGTCGGGTGCACCATGAGCCGTTCGCCGATCTTGCCCAGCGGCAGCGCGCCGGTGGAGCTGAACGTCAGGAGCACCAGCGCCTCGTAGCGCGCGAACGTCAGCTCGTGCGGTTTGAGGGTGGCGTCGAGCTGGCCGATGAGGATCTGCTGCGCCCGCATGATCGAGGTGACGGCGGCCATGGCCGGCGACGCGCCCCACCGTCGGGTCCAGTTCTCATGGGCGCGCTCGATCGGGTCGAACGGGAGGTTCAGCGGATTTCCCACACGCAACACTGTAGCGATCGCGTACGGCGCGCGGGGTGGCCGACCGGCGTCCTGCCCGCTCACGGCCCGTGCGGCGGGGTGCGCGCCGGTCGGCCGGTCCCGGTCCGGGCGGCGCCGGGGAGCTCGCGCTCAGGCGCCGGCGAGCTCGGCCAGCAGCGTGTCGGCGGCGCCGTAGGGGTCCAGCCTCCCGGCGGCGACCTCGGTGGCGAGCCGGTCGAGGTCGGCGCGGCCGGACAGCCCGCCGAAACGCTCCCGCAGGGTGTGCAGGACGATGGCCTCGACCTCCTCCCGGGCGCGCGCGTGCCGGCGGCGCCGCCACTCGCCCGACCCGCGCAGGTGCCGCTCGTGCGCGTCCAGCCGCTCGACGAGCTCGCCGATCCCCTCCCCGCTGACCGCCACAGTGCTGACGACGGGCGGCCGCCACCCCTGCGGTTCCCGGGGTGTCTGCGCGACCGTCTGGCGCAACTCGCGCACGGCCACCCGCGCGCCGTCGCGGTCGGCCTTGTTCACCACGAAGACGTCGGCGATCTCCAGTACGCCGGCCTTCGCGGCCTGCACGCTGTCGCCCATGCCCGGCGCGACCAGGACGAGGGTGCTGTCAGCGTGCGCCGCGATGTCGACCTCGGCCTGGCCGACCCCGACGGTCTCCACCAGGATGGCGTCGAACCCGGCCGCGTCCAGCACCCGCAGCGCGTGCGGCGTGGCCCAGGACAGCCCCCCGAGGTGGCCGCGGCTGGCCATGGAGCGGATGAAGACGCCGGTGTCGGAGGCGTGCCGCTGCATGCGCACCCGGTCGCCGAGCAGCGCGCCGCCGGTGAACGGCGAGGACGGGTCGACCGCCAGCACGGCCACCCGCGCGTCCCGCTCGCGCAGCGCCGCGACGAGCGCGTCCGTGCACGTCGACTTGCCCACGCCTGGGGCGCCGGTGAGGCCGACCACCCGCGCCCGCCCGGTGTGCGGCGCCAGCGCCGCCATGACGGCGCGCAACTGCGGCGCGGCGTCCTCGACCAGCGAGATGGCCCGGGCGACCGCGCGGGGTTCCCCGCGCACCACCCGGGCGACGAGATCGGAGACGTCCATGCAGCTCCTTCACACCCGGCGCGGCGCCGGCGGGAGGTGGAGGTGAGGAGGAAGCACCGCCCCTGGAGAGGCAGCATCCCGCGAGGAGGAAGCACCGCCCCGCGAGGAGGCAGCACCGCCCCTGGGGAGGCAGCATCCCGCGGTGGGCGGGAAGCGCCACCCGCGGGGGTCCGTGCCCGTGGCGCGGCCGGAGGGCGGCCCCGCCGGCGGGGCCGCCGAGCGCCCCGCCGGCCGCGGGTCAGCTCGCCGGCACGCGCAGCAGCAGCGCGTCCCCCTGGCCGCCACCGCCGCAGAGGGCCGCCGCGCCGAGCCCGCCGCCGCGCCGGCGCAGCTCGTGGACGAGGTGCAGCGCGAGGCGGGCGCCGGAGGCACCGATGGGGTGGCCCAGCGCGATGGCGCCGCCGTTGACGTTGACGATGTCCTCGGACACGCCGAGGTCGCGGACGGACTGCACGGCGACGCTGGCGAACGCCTCGTTGATCTCGATGAGGTCCAGGTCGCCGACCCGCGCGCCGGCCTTGCCGAGCGCGTGGTTGATCGCGTTGGAGGGCTGCGACTGCAGCGAGTTGTCGGGCCCCGCGACGTTGCCGTGCGCGCCGATCTCGGCGAGCACCGGGCACCCCAGCTCCTCGGCGCGGCGCCGGCTCATCACGACGACGGCGCACGCGCCGTCGGAGATCTGCGAGGAGGAGCCGGCGGTGATGGTGCCGTCCTCGGCGAAGGCCGGGCGCAGCCGCCCCAGGGTCTCGACCGTGGTGTCGGCGCGCACGCCCTCGTCCTCGGTGAACAGCCGCGGCTCGCCCCGCCGCTGCGGGATGGAGACCGGGACGATCTCGGCGTCGAACCGCCCGTCCTTGACGGCCGCGGCGGCGCGCTGGTGGGAGCGCGCGGCGAACGCGTCCTGCTCCTCGCGCGTGATGCCCAGACGTGCGTTGTGCCGCTCGGTCGAGGCACCCATGGACTCCGCGTCGAAGGCGTCGGTGAGTCCGTCGTGGGCGGTCGCGTCCAGCACCTCGATGGACCCGTACTTGTAGCCGTGCCGCGACTTGGGCAGCAGGTGCGGCGCGTTGGTCATGGACTCCATGCCTCCGGCGACCACGACGTCGAACTCGCCGGCGGCGATCAGCTGGTCGGCCAGCGCGATGGCGTCGAGCCCCGACAGGCACACCTTGTTGATCGTCAGCGACGGCACGTTCATGGGGACGCCGGCGCGGACGGCCGCCTGCCGCGAGGGGATCTGGCCCTGGCCGGCCTGGAGCACCTGGCCGAGGACCACGTAGTCGACCTGGTCCCCGGTGATGCCCGCGCGCTCCAGGGCCGCGCGGACGGCGATGGCGCCAAGGTCGACCGCCGAGAAGCCGGCCAGCGCTCCGAGCAGGCGTCCGATCGGGGTCCGGGCTCCACTGACGATGACGGAACCGGGCATTGCCAGCCTCCCATTGTGATTCAGCGCACCTGGTCTGCCACCATACATACACGCCCGCCGCCCGCTCCGACCGGAGGTCGCACACCGTGTTCACCCGCATCGACCACGTGGGAATCGCCTGCCACGACCTCGACGCGACGGCAGAGTTCTACCGCCGCGTCCTCGGCTTCGAGGTGACCCACGAGGAGGTCAACGAGGAGCAGGGCGTCCGCGAGGCGATGCTGCGCACGAACGGCACCGACGACGGCGCGGCGAGCTACATCCAGCTGCTGGAACCCATCCGCGCGGACTCCCCGGTGGCGCGGTTCCTGGCGCGGCACGGCGAGGGAGTGCACCACGTCGCGTTCGGCACCGGCGACGTCGCCGGCGCGGCGGACGCGATCGGCGGGCGGGGGGTGCGCGTGCTCGGCGGGCCGCGGCCCGGCAGCATGGGGTCGCGCATCACGTTTCTGCACCCGAAGGATTGCGGCGGAGTCCTGACCGAACTGGTGCAGTCGGCGCAACAGGACGCGCGGACGGAATCCGAGCCGGACGAATAAGCAGGTCAATAAGCCCACCATCTGGTGGTAACGCGTTGGTCACCGTTGCGGTCCGACTACGTCCGGACATGAGGGAGTCGACCGAAATTCCGCCTTCGGCCCCCGGAAACCCTTCCGCGTGCGCGCGGACTTGGTAAAGTCTGCTATCCACCAAGGTCTCTCTTGGACGCAGCTCCTGTCCCACTGGTTCAGGCCCGCGATTCGGGTTAGCCGTGCACGACGTCCGCTCCTGAGCGTCACGAACTCCATATCAATGGGGTGAACTTGACCACGCTATTGGTAGTGCCGGAGTACGCTCCCGTAGCAGTGACTACCGGATTGAGGCGTGTGAAGTGGCCTCGGCCGGACGCCGTGACGCTCGTGCCCGACTCGAACCCAACTTCCGTAATGTAGCCGTCCCGTCACCACGTTCAGGATTCCGCCACATGTCGTCCGATATTGACGCCCAGCTCAGCAACTTCTTCGAGGAAAGCCCTCAACCCCGCGAGTTCGATGTGGTGCTGCGCGGCTTCGACCGGCACCAGGTCGACAACTACATCGGTCAGCTCGACGCCGACCTGCGCTCCGCCAAGGAGGAGGCGCAGAAGGCCCGCAACGAACTCGCCGACGCCAAGCGCCAGCTGCAGGAGCAGGAGCGCCCCACCTACTCGGGGCTTGGCGCCCGCATCGAGCAGCTGCTGCGGCTCGCCGAGGAGCAGGCCACCGAACTGGTGCAGGCAGCGCGTGCCGAGGCCAACGACATCAAGGCCGCCGCCAAGATCGAGGCCGCCGAGATGCGCGCCGCCGCTGAGAACGAGGCGACGGACCTGCGCACGACGGCGCAGCGCGACGCCGACGAGATGCGCTCCTCTGCGGAGAGCGAGGCCGAGGAGATCCGGACCACGGCCCGGCGCGAGGCCGACGACCTCACCTCGACCACCGAGCGCGAGGTGCAGAAGAAGCGCTCCGCGGTCGACCACGAGATCGCGGAGAAGCGCGCCACCTTCGAGGGCGAGATCGCGAAGCTGCGCACGACCACCGAGCGCGAGTGCGCCCAGGCGCGCGCGTCGGCGAAGCGGGAGCGCGACGAGACGATCCAGGCGGCCAAGCGCCAGGCCGACGAGATGCGGGCCCAGGCGCAGCGCACCCTCGAGGAGAGCGAGGCCAAGCGCGCCCAGGACGAGGCCGAGTTCGAGATCCAGCTCGCGAACCGCCGCGAGGAGGCCGAGCGCCAGGACGCCGAGCGGCTCGCCGCCGCCCAGGCGGCCACGCAGAAGCTGGTCGCCGAGGCCGAGGAGCGCGCCGCCAGCGCCGAGCAGCGGGCCACCAAGGCCAGCGCGCAGGCGGAGCAGACCCGCCGCGACGCCGAGCAGCACGCCAAGCAGCTCGTCGCGAACGCCAAGAAGAACGCCGAGCAGGTGACCACCGAGGCCAAGTCCAAGGCCGAGCACCTGGTCAGCGACGCGAAGTCCGAGGCCGACCGCATCATGACGGCCGCGCAGCAGAAGGTCGACGAGCTCACCCGCCAGCGGGACAGCATCCAGTCGCACCTGCAGCAGCTGCGCCAGCTGCTGGGCGGCGGCGCCGGGGCGAGCTTCTCGGCCCCGCCGGCCCCCGCGCCGGCGGTCGCGTCGGGCGGCGAGGAGCCGGCCGCCATCGAGGCGACGTCCGGGGCGGGCAGCGCCCCGAAGCGCCCAGTCGCCGCGAAGAGCGGCAAGGGCGACGACGAGGACTGGTGGCAGGAGTAGCGTCCGGCAGGTCCACCGCGCGGCGGACGTGACCGCACACGGAGACGGGGGCCCGGTCCTGGTGGACCGGGCCCCCGCCGCTGTCGGCGCCCGGGCGGTGCCCGCGGCGGCCCCGGACTAGTGGGCGCCGGCGCCGGTCAGCGCGCGGACCTCCAGCTCGGCGTGCTTGTCGGGGTCGCGCTCCTTCGACAGCAGCGTGCCGACCACGGCGCACAGGAAGCCGACCGGGATGGACACCAGGCCGGGGTTCTCCAGCGGGAACCAGGCGAAGTCGACGCCCGCCGGGAAGAGCGACAGGCTGTTGCCCGTCTCGGGGTCGACCTTGCCGGAGACCACCGGCGAGAAGAACACCAGCCCGACCGCGGAGACGAGCCCGCCGTAGATGCCGGCGACCGCGCCCGCGGTGTTGAACCTCTTCCAGAACAGCGAGAGCAGCAGGGCGGGCAGGTTGGCCGAGGCGGCGACCGCGAAGGCCAGCGCCACGAGGAACGCCACGTTCAGGCCCTGCGCGAAGACCGCGAGGACGATGGAGACCGCCCCGATCCCCAGCGCGGAGAGCCGTGCGACCCGGACCTCCTCCTTGTCGGTGGCCTTGCCGCGCCGCACGACCTGGGCGTAGAAGTCGTGCGCGATGGACGACGACGAGGCCAGGGTGAGTCCGGCGACGACCGCGAGGATCGTGGCGAAGGCGACCGACGCGATAAGCGCCAGCATCACCGCGCCGAGGGCGTCGCCGCCCAGGCTCTGCCCGACCTCCTCGGCGAGCTGCGGTGCCGCGGCGTTGCCGGCCGCGTCCTGCGCGAGGATCGCCTCCCGGCCCACGAGCGCCGCGGCGCCGAAGCCGAGGACCAGGGTCAGCAGGTAGAACGTGCCGATGAGGCCGATCGCCCAGTTGACCGAGGTCCGTGCCGCCCGAGAGTTGGGCACAGTGTAGAAGCGGATGAGGATGTGCGGCAGGCCGGCCGTGCCGAGCACCAGGGCGATGCCCAGGCTGATGAGGTCGAGTTTGCTCCACAGGGTGGCGAGCGGGTCGCCGGCGACCTCGACCCCGTAGCGCAGGCCGGGCTCCAGGAACCGGGTGCCCTCCTGCCCGCTGGCCCGGGCCGCGTCCTCCAGCAGCGCGCCGAAGTTGAAGCCGTAGGCGGCGAGCACCAGGACGGACAGCAGTCCCGCACCGGTCATCAGCAGGACGGCCTTGACGATCTGCACCCAGGTGGTGCCCTTCATCCCGCCGAAGGTGACGTAGACGATCATGAGGATGCCGACGAGCACGATCGTGACGATCTTCGCCTGGTCGGCGGTCAGGCCGAGGAAGGTCTCCCCGTCCTGGATACCGAGCAGCAGCGCGATGAGCGCCCCCGCCCCGACCATCTGGGCCAGCAGGTAGAAGATCGAGACGGTGATGGTGGAGAACGCCGCGGCCGTGCGCACCGGCCGCTGGCGCATCCGGTAGGAGACCACGTCGGCCATGGTGAACCGGCCGGAGTTGCGCAGCAGCTCGGCGACGAGCAGCAGGGCGACCAGCCACGCCACCAGGAAGCCGATGGAGTAGAGGAAGCCGTCGTAGCCGAACAGCGCGATCATCCCGGCGATGCCGAGGAACGACGCGGCGGACATGTAGTCGCCGCCGATGGCGAGGCCGTTCTGCACGCCGGAGAAGCCCCGGCCGCCGGCGTAGAAGTCGGTGGCCGTCTTGGTCCGCCGGCTGGCCCAGATGGTGATGCCCAGCGTCGCGGCGACGAGCACCAGGAACAGGGTCATGGTGAGGGCGCGGCTGCCCGCGCCCGCGGCTTCGGCTGCGAGGATCACGCGCCGGCTCCCTTCTCGTCGCCGGCGCCGGTCCGGTCGGCGGCCGGCGCGGCGGCCGGCGCGGCGGCGGAACCGGCGTCGAGCTCGTCGTGGATCTGCTCCGCGAGCGGGTCCAGCCGCCGCCCGGCGTAGCGCGCGTACAGGATCGCGATGCCGAACGTGGTCACGAACTGGAGGAGGCCGAAGAGCAGGGCCACGTTGACGTGGCCGAACAGCACGATCGACATCACGTCGCGGGCGTAGGCCGACATCAGGACGTAGAGCAGGTACCACGCGAGGAACGCGGCGCTCATGGGGAAGACGAAGACCCGGAGGCGTCTCCTGAGCTCGACGAATCTCGGGTCGCTGTGCATCGCCACGGACCGGCGGGCGAAGTCGGCCTCGGGCGACCCGCCGTGTTCGGGCGATCCTCGGGAGGCGGTGGTCATGGGAGCCCCTCTCTCGCGGTTTACCGACGACCCGCCCTAGCCGCTATGGCGGGCATCACAGAAGAGTAGGGGTGTGCAAGCTCACACGTCACGGCGATTGCGTCACGAATGCGTCACTCATGGCGCTGCGACACTATCTCTGCGTAGTTTCTACCTTTATGTGAACTTTATCGACCAAGGTCGCGTCCGCGGCGCCCCCAACGGGGGCAGCGGGAAACGCGCGAGTGGCGGCCGGAACGCGCGGCGGGGCCGGGCGGCCGCCAGGCCCGCTGGACCGCCCTCACAGCACGTCCTTCTCGTAGGGGCCGTCCCACTCGGTCGGCAGCGGGTGGGCGTCCGGCGCCACCCGCCGGGCCACCTCGTCCAGCACGACGCGGACGTAGGGCTCGCCCACCCACAGGTGCTTGGCACCGTCGACCCCGATCACCTCCGCCTGCGGCACCCGGGCGAACCGCTCACGGGCCTCGGCGGGGCGCAGGTAGTCGTCGAACTCCGGCACCAGCGCGACGAGGGGCTTGCCCGAGCCCGCCCACACGTCGAGGTCGGCGTCGGTGGCGCGGTGCAGCGGCGGCGACAGCAGGATCGCGCCCTCCACCTCGGGATCGCAGCCCCATTTCAGGGCCAGTTCGGTGCCGAAGGACCATCCCAGCAGCCAGGGGCGGGGCAGCCCCTCGAACTCGGCGAACTCGATGGCGGCGGCCACATCGTGCCGCTCGGACTCGCCCTCCCCGAACGCCCCCTCGCTCGTCCCGTGCCGCGAGGTGGTACCGCGGGTGTTGAACCGCAGCACCGCCACGCCGGCGAGCGCGGGCAGCCGGAACGAGGCCTTGCGGAGCACGTGGCTGTCCATCATGCCCTCGGCGGTGGGCAGCGGGTGCAGGCAGACCAGGGTCGCCACGGGCTCGGTTCCCGGCGGCAGGGCGAGTTCACCGACGAGCCGGAGTCCGTCGGCGGTGTGCAGGGTGACGGGCCGGCGCTCGGCCGGGAGCACCGTACTGGCGCGGATGTCCATGGCTCCTCTGGGGTGACGGGGTCGGGCCGGCGCGGGACGGGGACGCGGCGGGCGCGCCTCAGCGGCGCGGCGGGCGCGCGGAGCGGTGCGTACGCCGCTGCCAGCAGGAGGAGTGCCAGTGCCGGCGGTCCTCGCCGTCGCCGTAGGGGCGCCAGGCGACGACGTGCGCCATACCGGGCGGGATGTCCTGCTGGCAGCCCGGGCAGCGGTAGACCTTGGCAGCGGCGGCTCCGGTGATCCGGCGCAGCACCCACTCGCCGTCGGGTCCGGTCTCGCGGTGCTCGGCACCGGTGACACGCAGGATCAGCGACTCCTCGGCGCTCTCCGGGCGCTGGGCCGCCTTGCGGCGCGGGACGTTACGGCGCGGACTCACGCATCCAGGGTAGGAGGGCGGCGGCTGTGCCGCGGCCGCGGGGCGGTCCCGGCGGCGGCCGGCCGCACGGCGTGCTCGGGCGCGCGGCGCCGGCGCCGGCCTTGCACCGGGACCGCCGGGACCGCCGGGCACGGCGCTATCGGAGGATCCGGCCGCCCGCGACGAGATCGGCGGCGAGCAGCGGCGGCGGCGCGTACCCGGGTGTCAGCCCCGCGTCGGCCATGCCGCCCAGCACGTTGGCGACCGCGTCGGCGCCGCGTTCGGCCAGCATCTCGAAGGGGCCCTTGGGGTATCCGCAGCCGAGCCGCATCGCGGTGTCGACGTCGTCGGCGGTGGCGTAGCCGTCGCCGACCATCCGCAGCGCGTCGTCGATGTGCGGGACGAGCAGCAGGTCGGCGAGGTCGAAGCGGTGCACCTGGTCGCGCACGACCTCGGCGACGGGGCCGGTGGGCAGCGCCTCGGCCGGATCGCCGGCTCCGGAGTGGTCGTAGAAGCCGCGGCCGCTCTTGCGGCCGAGCAGGCCCGCGGCGACCATGCGGCGCAGCAGCGGGGCGGCGGCGTAGCGGGGCTGGCGGAACTCCTCCCACAGCACGTCCATGACGGCGAGGGAGACGTCCAGCCCGACGAGGTCGAGGAGGGTGAGCGGCCCCATGGGCAGCCCGGCGGCGGCGGTGACGGCGGCGTCGATCTCCTCCCGGGAGGCGATCCGCCGCTCGTAGACGCGCACGGCGTCATTGAGGTAGGGCACCAGCAGCGCGTTGGCGACGAACCCGGCGCGGTCCGTGACGCCGATCGGGGTCTTGCCCAGCCGCTTGGCGACCTCGGTGGCGATCTCGGCGGCGCCCGGCTCGGTGAGCACGGTGCGCACCACCTCGACCAGCTTCATCGCCGGCGCGGGGTTGAAGAAGTGCAGGCCCACGACCTTGCCGGGCCGCCGGGTCAGCGCCGCGATCTCGGTCACCGACAGGGAGGAGGTGTTCGTCGCGAGGATGGTCCCGGGCGGGCACACCCGGTCGAGGTCGGTGAAGACGTCGCGTTTGAGGTCGATGCGCTCCGGCACGGCCTCGACCACGAAGTCGGCGTCGCGCAGGTCGTCGCGCGCGGTGCTGAAGGAGATGCGCGCCAGGATGTCGCGGCGCTCCTGCTCGGTGAGCCGCCCCTTGCCGACCGAGCGGTCCAGCGACGACTCCAGGTGGGCGCGGCCGCGGTCGAGCGCCGCCCCGTCGATCTCGACGCCGACGACCGTGAAGCCGGCCCCGGCGAACACCTCGGCGATACCGGCGCCCATCGTCCCGAGTCCGACCACGCCGACCGTCTGGAATTCCTGCACCATGGCTCCCCAGCCTAGACCCCGCGGCCGCGCTCGCCTACTGCCGGGTAAGTGCGGCGCGTGTCCCGATCCGTCGGCCGGCACGGGCGCGGACCGCGCGGATGCGCGCCGCCGCCCGCCGATCCGGTCGTTTCCACCCACCGGGCCGCCGGGATGACCACAATATGGGGATGCGCATCGGTGCCTTCCTGCTGGCCGCCCAGTTCCCAGGGCGGGATCACACGTCAGTCCTGGAGTCGGCGCTGGCCGCCGCCGTCGCGGCCGAGACGGCCGGGTTCGACGACGTCTGGCTCGCCGAGCACCACTTCATGTCCTACGGCGTGTGCCCGTCCGCCGTGACGATGGCCGGGTTCGTCCTCGGCCGGACGCGGCGGATCGGGGTCGGCACGGCCACCAGCGTGCTGAGCACCCAGCACCCGGTGGCACTGGCGGAGCAGGCCAACCTGCTCGACCAGCTGTCCGGCGGCCGGTTCCGGCTGGGAGTCGGCCGGGGCGGTCCGTGGGTGGACCTGGAGGTGTTCGGCACCGGGCTGGAGCGCTACGAGCGCGGTTTCCCGGAATCGATGGAGGTGCTGCTGGCGGCGCTGCGCGGCGGCCGGATGCGCGCCGACGGCGCGACCTTCGGCTTCCGCGAGGTCGAGATCGTGCCGGGGCCGCGCACCCGGCCGCACCTGCCCGTGGTGGTGGCGGCGACGTCGGAGCCCACCCTGGAGCTGGCGGCGCGGCTCGGCCTGCCGATGCTGCTCGGGATGGACCGCGTTCCCGCGGAGCACGCCGCCCGGATCGCGGCCTACGACCGCGCCGCCGCGGCCGCGGGCAACGGCCCGGCCGGGCACGTGGTGGCCGCGCTGGCGCACGTCGCGGACTCCCGCGGGCGGGCGCGCGAGGCGGTGCTGGAGGCGCTGCCGCGCTGGCTCGGCCCGGGACTGGCCGGGTACGTCCCGGTGGACGGCCGGCCCCGCGTGCCGAAGGACCCGCGCGAGTACGCCCGGTTCCTGTGCGACACCCACGCGGTGGACACCCCCGAGGGGTGCGTCGAGCGGCTGGTGGAGCAGGCTCGGACCTCGGGCGCCGCGGAGCTCATCCTCATGGTCGAGGCGGCCGGCGAGCACACCGCCACCCTGGACAACATCGCCCGGCTCGGTGCCGAGGTGCTGCCCGGGGTGCGCGCCGCACTGGCCTGAGCGGCGCTCCGGCACCATGCGGTGGCGGGGCGGCCGCACCCCGCCACCGCCGCACCGGCTAGCAGTCGACGAGTTCCGGCGACTGGTTGAGCAGCTGGGCGCGCGGGGTGACGAACTCCTGGTAGGCGGTGTCGGCCTCCGGCCGGAAGAGCGCGACCCGGTGGCAGTTCTGGAAGGCCAGCCGCAGGCCGAAGTGCCGCTCCACGGCCCCCCGCATGGCGTCGCTCGCGAGCAGCCGCAGCAGCTGGCCGCGCTCGGCCTCGCCCGGCGGCGGCACCTCGTTGGCCTCGAAGTCGGCGCCGCTGGTCCGGGTGCGCTCGGCCAGGCCGCTGACCACGCTCCACGCGTAGGGCAGCGACTCCCGGATGCAGGCGACGAAGTCGTCGTCGGTGACCGGACCGCGCTGGGCCTTGTCGAGGAGTTCGGGGGAAACCGTGAGCGACATGAAGGTCCTTCCCATGGTGCCGGGCCACCGGGCGGCCCGAGGCGGTACCACCGTTGTCTGGTGCGAACTTACGAACCTGTTGTGACGTTAGATCCGGTTTCCGGTGCCGTCACGGCACGGCGGGGACAGAGATCCCTGTCGCTCACGTAAGGGAACAATGGGTTTCATTGCCATTGCGGCCGCCGCGTCCCCGCCCCCGCCGCCGGCGGTACCGGGCGGTGCCCGCCCCGGATCGGCGGCCGGACTCCCCGGGGACCCGTAGGCTGGCCTCCGTGCGTCTCGTCATTGCCCGCTGCAGCGTCGACTACGTCGGCCGACTGACCGCCCATCTGCCCATGGCCCCGCGGCTGATCCTCATGAAGGCCGACGGCTCGGTGTCCATCCACGCCGACGACCGCGCGTTCAAGCCGCTGAACTGGATGAATCCGCCGTGCACCGTCCGGGAGACGGCCACCGACGACGGCGGCGCCGTCTGGACGGTCACCCACGGCAAGTCCGGGGAGAAGCTGGTGCTGACGATCGAGGAGATCGCGCACGACAGTTCGCACGAGCTCGGCGTCGACCCGGGGCTGCGCAAGGACGGCGTCGAGGCGCACCTGCAGGAGCTGCTGGCCGAGCACATCACCACTCTCGGGGACGGCTACACCCTGGTCCGCCGCGAGTACCCCACCGCGATCGGCCCGGTGGACATCCTGTGCCGGGACGCCGACGGCGGCGCGGTCGCCGTGGAGATCAAGCGGCGCGGCGAGATCGACGGTGTCGAGCAGCTGACCCGCTACCTCGAACTCCTCAACCGCGACCCCGCGCTCAAGCCGGTGCGGGGCGTGTTCGCCGCCCAGGAGATCAAGCCGCAGGCGCGGGTCCTCGCGACCGACCGGGGCATCTCCTGCGTCACGCTGGACTACGACGCCCTCCGCGGCATCGAACCGGACATCCCCCGCCTGTTCTGAACCCGACGCCCGGACCGTCCGGCGGCACCCGCGCCCGGGGCCGCCGGGCGGTCCTTCTGTTGCGCGGCCGCACGGGCAGCATCCGAAATGTCCTGGAATCTTCCATCAGATCACGGCACCGCACCACGCTGGTAGCCGGTTGGCTGATTGTGGCAAGGTGCCGCGTCGCACCTTGCTCCGGGGCATCACCGGGTGACAAGCTGCTCTGAACTTCGCACAGCTCGCGTCCATGCCGTTACCCCAGGTATCGGACGCTCCGGTTGAGAGGACGACCGTGCGCAGCAGACCCCGACGATCCCCGATTCCCCCCTCCCGAAACCGCCGGAGAGCAGCGGCCGCCGGCGCCGCGGTGCTCATGGCGCTCAGTCTGGGCGCCGCGCCCGCCGCCCAGGCCGACGAGGCCGTGCTGCCCGCGCTCGTGACGGTCGGCAACGTGCGCTCCCACCTGGAGAACCTCCAGACCATCGCCGAGTACAACGGCGGCAACCGCGCACACGGCACCGCGGGGTACGACGTCGCCGCGCGCTACGTCATCGACCAGCTGCGGAGGGCCGGCTACCAGCCGCGCAAGGACGAGTACGAGTTCGACCGCTGGGTCGAGAACGCGACCCCCGTGCTGGCGCAAACCGCGCCCGAGGCGCGCGAGTTCGCGCACGACACCGACTTCCGCACGATGAGCTACTCCGGAGCCGGCGAGGTGACCGGCGCCGGCGTGCCGGTGAACCCGGCGAGCGCGGCCAGCGGCTGCGAGGCCGGCGACTTCGCCGACTTCCCCGAGGGCGCGGTCGCCATCGTCCGGCGCGGCACCTGCACGTTCGAGCAGAAGGCGGACAACGCCACCGAGGCGGGCGCCAGCGCCCTCGTGGTCTTCAACCACGGCGCGACGAGCGACCCCGCCGACACCGGCCCCATCAACGGCACGCTGAACACCCTCTCCAGCATCCCGGTGGTCGGCACCACGCCGGAGGTCGGCGCGGCGCTGGTCGAGGCCGGCGAGGGGCTGGAGCTGTCGCTGGCGGTCGACGCCGAGGTCCGCACCGAGACCTCCTACAACATCATCGCCGAGACGAAGGGCGGCAACCGCGACAACGTCGTCGTCGTGGGCGCCCACCTCGACGGCGTCCCGGAGGGGCCCGGCATCAACGACAACGGCAGCGGCACCGCGGCCGTTCTGGAGGTCGCCCGCCAGCTGCCCAAGCTGGACGGCGTCGAGAACCGGGTGCGCTTCGCGTTCTGGGGCACGGAGGAGGAGGGCCTCGTCGGCTCGACCGAGTACGTCACCGGTCTCAGCCAGCGCGAGCGGGACCGCATCGCGCTCTACCTCAACTTCGACATGATCGGCTCGCCGAACTTCGGGCGCTTCGTCTACGACGGCCGCGGCCAGCTGCCCGACTCCGCGACCCCGCCGTCCGGGTCCGCGGCGATCCAGAAGCTGTTCGAGGACTACTTCGCCGGCCGGGACCTGGTCAGCGAGCCCACCGCCTTCAACGGCCGGTCGGACTACGGCCCGTTCATCGAGGCGGGCATCCCGTCGGGCGGCCTCTTCAGCGGCGGTGACGGCGTCAAGACCGAGCAGCAGGTCGAGTACTACGGCGGAACCGCCGGCGAGGACTTCGACCCGAACTACCACACTCCGCGCGACGACCTGGACAACATCAACTGGACCAGCGTCGACCAGATGAGCGACGCCATCGCGTTCGCGGTCGAGACCTACGCCGACAGCACGCTGCCGGTGAACGGCGTGCTCCGGACGCAGCAGACCCAGGAGCGAAGCGCCTTCGACCGACGGGCCGATCTCTGGGTGCGGTGACCGTCCCACCGCGTACCCGGGCGCCCGGGGCGGGGGATCCCCCCGCCGCGGGCGCCTTTCGCGTGCCGGCCGCGCGTCACAGCCCGAGCCGGCGGTACCGGCCGTGGCGGGCGGCCCGCCGGTCGGCGGGGTCGGCGGCCAGCAGCGCGGTGAGCTCGTAGCGCAGCGCCGCGCCCATGCGCTCGCAGAAGGCCACCGGCTCGTCGGCGGCGTCCGGGAGTTCCGGCACGATCCGGTCGACGATGCCGTTGGCGTGCAGTTCGGCGCTGCGCACCCCCTGCCGCTCGGCCAGTTCGGCGGCGCGCTTGGTGGTGCGGTACACGATCGCGCTCGCCCCCTCGGGCGGCAGCGGCGAGAGCCAGCCGTGCTGGGCCGAGATCACGCGGTCGGCCGGTACCAGCGCGAGCGCCCCGCCGCCGGTGCCCTGGCCGAGCAGCACGGATACGGTGGGCGCCTCCAGGGTGACGAGTTCGGCGAGGCAGCGCGCGATCTGGCCGGCCATGCCGCGCTCCTCCGCGTCCTTGGACAGCGCCGCGCCCGGGGTGTCGATCACGGTGACGAGCGGGAGCCGCAGTTCGCGCGCCATGCGCATGCCGCGGCGCGCCTCGCGGAGCGCGGCCGGCCCGAGCGGGCGCTCCACCGTCTGGCGGGCGCGGTCCTGCCCGAGCAGCACGCACGGGGCACCGCCGAACCGGGCGAGTGCCAGCAGCAGTCCGGGATCGGTCTCACCGTCACCGGTGCCGTTCAGCCGCACGACGTCGGTGGCCGCGTGGCGGAGCAGCCGGCGCACGCCCGGCCGGTCGGGGCGCCGGGACCGGGTGATGGACTCCCAGGCCGGCACGTCGGGGATCTCGGCGGCGGCGGGTTCGGGCGCGGGGGGCAGCCCCTCCCCGTGCGCGAGCAGCACGTTGAAGGCCCGCTCGGCGATGGCGGGCACGTCCTCGGGCTCCAGGACCGCGTCGACGAGGCCGGACCGGTACAGGTTCTCGGCCACCTGCACGCCTTCGGGGAAGGGGCGCTCGTACAGCGCCTCGTACACGCGCGGTCCGAGGAAGCCGATGAGCGCGCCCGGTTCGGCGACGGTGACGTGCCCCTGCGACCCCCAGGAGGCCAGCACGCCGCCGGTGGTCGGATGGCGCAGGTACACCAGGTAGGGCAGCCCGGCGGCCTTGTGCGCGGCGATCGCGGCGGAGATCTTCACCATGGCGAGGAACGCCACGGTCCCCTCCTGCATGCGGGTTCCACCGGACGCCGGGGCGCCGAGCAGCGGAAGTCCCTCGGCGGTGGCGCGCTCGATGGCGACGACCAGGCGTTCGGCGGCCGCCACCCCGATCGAACCGGCGAGGAAGGAGAACTCGCACGCGATGACGGCGACCCGGCGCCCGCGCAGCCGCCCCTCGCCGGTGACCACCGCCTCGTCGCAGCCGCTGCGCTCCCGTGCCGCGGCGAGCTCCGCCGCGTACTGGGCGCCGGGTCCGACGTCGATCGGAGCCGTGTCCCAGCTGACGAAGGAACCGGCGTCCAGGGTGCGGTCCAGTAGCTCGCGCGCGCTGTACCGAGATGGCATCCGCGTCTCCCCCTCGAACTCGGTGGCTTATTGGCCTAGCCAATAAGCCACCGGGCGATCTGTCAATATCCGTACCGTTCTGGCTACCCCGCCGTCCCGGCGGACGGGCCCGGCCGGGGGGATGCGGCCGGGCCCGGGATCACAGCCAGCCGGGCAGCACCATGACCGCCCAGGCGATCAGCGGGCCGATCGCGACCACGAGGCCGCTGTAGACCAGCATCTGGCGGTAGAACCGCTCGGGGTCGACGTTCTTGGCGTTGGCCAGCACGAGCGCACCGTTGGTGGAGAACGGGCTGACGTCGACGATGGTGGAGGACACCGCGAGCGCGGCGATCATGCCGATCGCGCCGATGTCGCCGGCCAGCAGGAACGGCACCGCCAGCGGGATGGTGACGCCGAGGATCGCGGTGGAGGAGGCGAACGCCGACACCACGCCGCCGATGTAGCAGAGCAGCACCGCCACCAGGAGCGGGGCGCCGATTCCCGCCACGCTGTTGCCGACGTACTCGATCGTGCCGGCCTCCTCCATGACGCCGACGAAGGTGAGCACGCCGCCGAGCAGCAGCACGGTGGACCAGCTGACCTTGTTGACCGCGCCCTTCTGCGCCTTCGGGGACAGGATGGCGAGCACCACGGTGACGCTGATCGCGACGAAGCCGACGTCGAGCTTGAAGCCGAGCGCGAGCACGCCCAGGACGATCAGGCCGATGATCGTCGCCGCCTGGTCGAAGCGGAAGCCGCCCTGGCGCGGCTCCGTCCCGGGCTCCGCGGCCTGGTAGGCCGACGAGCCGTGCCCGCTCACCGGGACGCGTTCGGCTCCCTCCTCGTGCGCGCCGACCGCCACCTGCTCGAACTCGCTGGCGTGCACGCCGATCAGCCGGCGCCCGCCCAGCGCGAAGAACAGGATGAGGGAGATGCCGAGGTTGAACAGCAGGCTCGCGAAGAACAGCGTGGTGGGGGAGGCCGCCAGATCGGTGCCCGCGACGATGCCGTTCACGGTGGCGCCGTAGATGCTGATGGGCGAGAAGCCGCCGCCCTGCGCACCGTGCACCACCATCATGCCCATGAGGAGGGGGTTGATCTTGTACTTGGCGGCGAACCCCAGTGCGATGGGGGCGATGATCGCCACAGCCGCCGGACTGAGGGCACCGACCGCCGTGAGCGCCGCGGTGATGCCGAACATGACCCACGGGATGGCGGCGACGTAGCCACCGACCAGCCGCACGGCGCCGCGGACCAGCAGGTCCACCGTCCCGTTGTTCTGGGCGATCGCGAACAGGTAGGTGATACCGACCAGGGTGAGGAACAGGTCTCCGGGGAAGCCCGAGAGGATGGCGTCCGTGTCCATTCCCAGGGCCAGCGTGCCGACCAGGAACGCGGCGACGAACGCTAGCGCGCCCATGTTGATGGGCAATACCGTGGCGACCACGAACATGGCCACCAGCGCGAGAATCGAGATGATTTCCGGTGACATAGCGGACCGATCAGTGACTGAGAGGCAGGGCGAGTAGAGTCACCACTGAGTGTGAGCAAGATCAAGTGACTCGGTGGCCTAGCCAATATGCCTGTTGCCCCGTTTGTCAATACTCAGCCCGGAATGTCCCCGGTAGAGGAGACTACGCCGTCCATGCACGCCAAGCCGACGCCCCGCCCGCGCCCCCTCACCCGCCCGCGCCTGTACGAGCGGCTGGTGGAACGGCTGTGCGAGTACATCCGGGATGCCCGCTTGGCCCCCGGCGACCGCCTGCCGCCCGAGCGGGAACTGGCCGTGACCCTCGGCGTGAGCCGGGCGTCGCTGAGCCAGGCACTCGTCGCACTGGAGGTCCAGGGGGTCATCGAGGTGCGGCACGGCGACGGCGCCATCGTCCGCCGCACCGTCGCCGAGGAGCAGGTGCTCGCACTGCTCCGCGACCGCGACAACCGCCGGACCGAGATCATCGAAGCCCGTCAGGCGCTGGAGGTCAAGCTCGCCGAGCTCGCCGCCGAGCGCCGCACCGAGGCCGACCTCGCCGAGATCGACGCCGCACTGGAGCAGATGCGCGCCGAGATCCGCGGCGGCGACCGCGGTGTCAGCGGTGACGAGCGCTTCCACGCCGCGGTGACGCACGCGGCGCGCTCCCGGCTGCTCGGGCGCATGATGGCGGAGATCTCCCCCATGATCACCGAGACCCGGGTGGAGTCGCTGTCCCAGCCCGACCGGCCGAGCGCATCGCTGGCCGGCCATGAGCGGATCGCCGCCGCGATCCGGGCCGGCGACCCGCAGCGCGCGGCCGACGCCATGCGCGCCCACCTGCTGCTGGTCTCGGCGGTCAGCCCGCCCACCCCGTGAACCCGCCTCGCCCCGGAGGGGTCGCGGCGGCACCGCCGCGACCCCTCCGCCGGGCGGGCGACGCAGCCCCCCACCGCATCGCCCCCCGTCGAGCCGCGTCCCGCGGCCGTGCCCGACCGGCGTCGAGTGCGCTTCGGACGGCCCCCGTCGCGTCATCCGGAGCGCCGACACAGCCGCTTCCACCTGGAAGCACTACGGAACGTAGCTCGATGACTCCACACCGTATCAGCGGCGTGAATCTGTTTCACGCGTCGATACGCAACGGTTATCCGGGCACCGGGCGGCAGCTGGTCGGCGGCCGGGCAGGACACCGCACGGCCCGCGTTCTAGGCTTGCTGCCATGAGCAACCGCGACCCCGACAAGCCGGTCGTGCTGTCCCGGATCTACACGCGGGTCGGCGACGACGGCAGCACCGCACTCGGCGACGGCACCCGGACCGCCAAGACCGACCCCCGGCTGGCCGCCTACGCCGACGTGGAGGAGGCCAACGCGGCGATCGGAACCGCGCTCGCCCTCGGCGACCCGCCCGACGACGTGCGCGCGCTGCTCGGTCGGATCCAGAACGACCTCTTCGACGTCGGGGCCGACCTGTGCTGCCCGGTGGCACCCGCGGCTTCCGATCCGGAGTTCCCCCCGCTGCGGATCGACGACGACTACGTGCGCCGGCTGGAGGGAGCCTGCGACACCTACAACGCCGACCTGCCCACCCTGCGCAGCTTCGTCCTGCCCGGCGGCAGCCCCACCACCGCACTGCTGCACCAGGCCCGGGTGGTGGCCCGCCGCGCGGAGCGCAGCACGTGGGCCGCGATCGAGGCGCACGGCGACACCGTCAACCCGGTGACCGCGCGCTACCTCAACCGCCTGTCCGACCTGCTCTTCATCCTGTGCCGGGTGGTGGCCCGGGGCACCGGCGAGGTGCTCTGGAAGCCGGGCGGCGAGCGCTGACCCCGCACGGCCCCGTCGTTGCCCGGCGGCCGGGGCCCGAGCCGGCCGGTGCGGCCGCCTCCGGCCGCACCGCGCTCACCCGGAGCCGTCCTCGCGGGCCAGTTCGGCCTCCACCGCCGCCACCTTGGCGGTGATGCCGTCGGTGACGCCCTCGCGGATATCGGCCTTGAGCACCAGGCTGACCCGTCCCGCACCCTCGCCGGCGGCCGCGACGGCGCGCTTCACGACGTCCATGACCTCGTCCCACTCGCCTTCGACGGTGGTGAACATGGCGTCGGTGCGGTTCGGCAGTCCGCTCTCACGGACCACCCGGACGGCGCGGGCGACCGCCGGAGCCACTGACTCGCCGACGCCCATCGGACTCACGGAGAATGCCACGATCATGCGCCCAGCCTAGGGGGGCGGGCCCGGGCCGCACCACGGCGGGGCCGGCGCGGCGCGAGCCGGCCGCTCAGGACTGCCAGATGGTCCCCGGCGGCATGGACTCCAGCCAGGACAGGAAGCCGGTCAGCGCCCCCTCCGTCATGGCGAGCTCGTAGGCCGGCCGCTCCACACCCGCCCGGGCCGCATCCGGCCCCCCGGCCGCCCGGGCCGGCTCCAGCTCCGCTGCCGCCCGGCCTGACACCCACCCCACCTGGATCACGACGAGATCGGGGGTCAGCTCGCGCAGGTCCTCGGCCGTGGGGGTGCGCCGGCCCATAACGACGAGACCGCGGCGCGACAGCTCTGCTGTCGGCCGCGGCCAGAGGGAGAAGATCCGATACCAGCGCAACTCCTCGGTGCCGTAACGCGCACATCCGATCCGCCAGACGTGCCGCCCGGCGGCGCCGGAGCGCAGATAGCACTCGACGGCCCCGCCTCCGCGCTGCAGCACGAACCTCCGCACGATCACGGAGCCGAGGGCCAGCAGCACCAGGACGAGCAGTGCGCACAGCAGCCATTCGGCGACCGGCACCCACGTTGCGCTGGACAGCGGCTCCCCCACTCTCACGTTCGGTCGGGCTAGGCCCGCGCGGCCTCCCCGGCCGCCTCGAGCCGGCTGCGCGCCCGCGCGGCGCGCTCCTGCGCCTCGACGTCCTCCGCGCTGATGCCCTCGGCCTCGACCCGGGTCAGCGCGTCCTTGGCACGGGCGACGTCGATGTCCTCGGCCAGCTCGGCGATCTCGGCGAGGATCGAGACCCGGTTGTGCTCGGAGACGGAGATGAACCCGCCGTGCACCGCGGCACGGACCTCACCGTTCTCCCGGCCGCCGAGCACCCGCACGACCGCCCCCGGCGCCAGCAGCGCCAGCACCGGAATGTGACCGGGCTGGATGCCGATCTCGCCGTCGACCGTCTTGGCGATCACCATGTCGCCCTCGCCCGCCCACAGCTCGCGCTCGGGCGAGACGAGCTCGACGAAAAGCTTCTTCGACACTGCCACAAACTCCTCTGGTAGGGGGCGGGAACCGGGAGAGCGGGACCCGGCGGCCGCGCCGGCGGCCGTCCCGGGCCCCGTCCCCAGCCCTGACTAGCCCTGCAGCGTCTTGGCCTTCTCGACGGCCATCTCGATGTTGCCGACGTCGAGGAACGCCTGCTCGGGCAGGTGGTCGTACTCGCCCTCGCACAGCGCCTTGAAGGAGGCGATGGTCTCCTCCAGCGGCACGAACACACCCGGGTTGCCGGTGAACTTCTCGGCGACGAACATGTTCTGCGAGAGGAACCGCTCCACGCGGCGGGCGCGCTGGACGATGATCTTGTCCTCTTCGGACAGCTCGTCGATACCGAGGATCGCGATCTGATCCTGCAGGTCGTTGTTGCGCTGCAGGATCTGGATCACGCGCTGGGCCACGTCGTAGTGCTCCTGGCCCACGTACTGCGGGTCGAGGATGCGCGAGGTGGAGGCCAGCGGGTCCACCGCCGGGTAGATACCCTTCTGCGAGATCGGCCGGGAGAGCTCGGTCGTCGCGTCCAGGTGGGCGAACGTGGTGGCCGGCGCAGGGTCGGTGTAGTCGTCCGCCGGAACGTAGATCGCCTGCATCGAGGTGATCGAGTGGCCCCGGGTCGAGGTGATCCGCTCCTGGAGCAGACCCATCTCGTCGGCCAGGTTCGGCTGGTAGCCCACCGCGGAGGGCATGCGGCCCAGCAGGGTGGAGACCTCGGAACCGGCCTGGGTGAACCGGAAGATGTTGTCGATGAACAGCAGCACGTCCTGCTTCTGGACGTCGCGGAAGTACTCCGCCATGGTGAGCGCGGACAGCGCCACCCGCAGACGGGTGCCCGGGGGCTCGTCCATCTGGCCGAACACCAGGGCGGTGTCCTGGAGCACCTCCATCTCGTCCATCTCCAGGAAGAGGTCGGTGCCCTCACGGGTCCGCTCCCCCACACCCGCGAAGACCGACACGCCACCGAAGTTGCGGGCGATACGGGTGATCATCTCCTGGATGAGGACGGTCTTGCCGACACCCGCGCCGCCGAACAGGCCGATCTTGCCGCCGCGCACGTAGGGGGTCAGCAGGTCGATGACCTTGATGCCGGTCACCATCATCTCGGTCTTCGACTCAAGCTGGTCGAAGGCCGGGGCGGAGCGGTGGATCGGCCAGCGCTCGGTGACCTTCAGGTCCGCGGTGGGCACGTCCAGCGCCTCGCCGAGCGTGTTGAACACGTGCCCCTTGACGACGTCACCGACCGGGACGCTGATCGGCTCGCCGGTGTCGCGCACCTCGGCGCCGCGGACGAGGCCGTCCTGCGGCTGGAGGCTGATGGTGCGGACCAGGTTGTCGCCGAGGTGCTGGGCGACCTCAAGGGTCACCGTCGAGGTCTGGCCCCCGATGGTCACCTCGGTCTTGAGGGCGTTGTAGATCGCCGGCAGCGAGTCCGCCGGGAACTCCACGTCGACGACCGGGCCGGTGACCCGGGCGATACGGCCGGTGGCGGTGCCAGGCGCGGCCGTCCCTTCAACAGTCGCAGTCACTTCTCTACTCACTTCCCGCGCTGGCAGCAGCGAGGGCGTCGGCCCCGCCGACGATCTCACTGATCTCGTTGGTGATCTCCGCCTGGCGGGCCTGGTTGGCCTGGCGGGTCAGGTTCTTGACAAGTTCCTCGGCGTTGTCGGTGGCCGCCTTCATGGCCGCCCTACGCGACGCCCACTGGGAGGCCGCCGACTCCAGGAGTGCGAAGTAGATCCGGTTCGTCACGTACTGCGGCAGCAGCCGGTCCAGCGCCTCCTCGGCGGACGGCTCGAACTCGTAGAGCGGCAGGGCGCGGCCCTTGTCGTCCACGAGCTCCGCGGCGTCCACCTCCTCCAGCTCCATCGGCAGTGCCCGGTGGGCGGCCGCGCGCTGGGTCAGCATGGACACGAACTCGGTGGAGACGATGTGGATCTCGTCCACACCGCCCTCGGCGCTGTCCTGGGTGAACCTCTCCATCAGGGTCGCGCCGACCTCCTTGGCGTCAGCGTAGGTCGGGCGCTCGGTGATGCCCTCCCAGCTGAGCTCCAGAGGCCGCTCGCGGAACCGGTAGAAGGCCACGCCCTTGCGCCCCACCATGTAGGTGAGGACCTCCTTGCCCTGCTCGCGCAGGAGCTGGGTCAGGCTCTCGGCCTCCTTGATGGCGTTGGTCGAGTAGGCGCCCGCGAGGCCCTTGTCGGAGGTCACGACGAGGATCGCGGCCCGGGTGGGGTTGGCGGCCTCGGTCAGCAGCGGGTGGTCGCTGACCCGGCTGGCGAGCGCCGAGACCGCCCGGGTGATCTCCCGGGCATAGGGCCCGGCGGCCTCGGCCGCCCGCTGCGCCTTCGTGATCCGGGTGGCGGCGATCAGCTCCATCGCGCGGGTGATCTTCGCCATCGACTTGGTCGAGCGGATCCTCCGGCGATAGACGCGAAGCTGTGCTCCCATGGACTACTTCCCGCCGGTCTTGGCTACCTTGATGGTCTCCTGGCCGACCTGCTCCTCCTCCAGCGCCTCGGCCTCCTCCTCGGAGCCGAGGATGCTGCCGGAGCTGGTCTGGAAGGTCCGCTTGAAGTCGGTGATGGCCTCCTTCAGCGCCTCGGCGGTCTCGTCCTCGAACTTGCCGCTCTCGCGGATGTTGTCGAGGATCTTGCCGTGCTCGCGGCCGAGGAAGTCCAGGAACCCCTCCTCGAAGCGGCGCACGTCCTCCACCGGGACCTCGTCGAGCTGGCCGGTGGTGCCGGCCCAGATCGAGACGACCTCGCGCTCCACCGGGAACGGGCTGTACTGGCCCTGCTTGAGCAGCTCCATGAGCCGGGAGCCGCGCTCCAGCTGCGCCTTGGACGCGGCGTCGAGGTCGGATCCGAAGGCGGCGAACGCCTCCAGGTCGCGGTACTGGGCCAGGCCCACGCGGAGCGAGCCCACGACCTTGCGCATGGCCTTGGTCTGCGCGGCACCGCCGACACGCGACACCGACACACCGACGTTGATGGCCGGCCGCTGCCCCTGGTTGAACAGGTCGGCCTCCAGGAAGACCTGGCCGTCGGTGATGGAGATGACGTTGGTCGGGATGTAGGCGGAGACGTCGCCCGCCTTGGTCTCGATGATCGGCAGGCCGGTCATCGAGCCCGCGCCCATGTCGTCGGAGAGCTTGGCGCAGCGCTCCAGCAGCCGGGAGTGCAGGTAGAACACGTCACCGGGGTAGGCCTCGCGGCCCGGCGGGCGGCGCAGCAGCAGCGACACCGCGCGGTAGGCCTCGGCCTGCTTGGTCAGGTCGTCGAAGACGATCAGGACGTGCTTGCCCTGGTACATCCAGTGCTGGCCGATGGCCGAGCCGGTGTAGGGGGCGATGTACTTGAAGCCGGCCGGGTCGGAGGCGGGAGCGGCCACGATGGTGGTGTACTCCATCGCGCCGGCCTCCTCCAGAGCACCGCGCACGCCGGCGATGGTGGAGCCCTTCTGGCCGACCGCGACGTAGATGCAGCGGACCTGCTTCTCCGGGTCGCCGGAGTCCCAGTTGGCCTTCTGGTTGATGATCGTGTCGATGCAGACCGCGGTCTTGCCGGTCTGCCGGTCGCCGATGATCAGCTGACGCTGGCCCCGGCCGATCGGGGTCATCGCGTCGATCGCCTTGATACCGGTCTGCAGCGGCTCGTGCACCGGCTTGCGCTGCATGACGGTGGGGGCCTGCAGCTCCAGCTCGCGGCGCTCGGTGGTCTCGATCTCGCCCTGGCCGTCGATCGGGCGGCCCAGCGGGTCGACCACGCGGCCCAGGAAGCCGTCGCCGACCGGCACCGAGAGCACCTGGCCGGTGCGGCGCACCGGCTGGCCCTCCTCGATGCTGGTGAAGTCACCCAGGACGACGACGCCGATCTCGCCGATCTCCAGGTTCTGGGCCAGGCCCAGGGTTCCGTCCTCGAATTCCAGCAGCTCGTTCGCCATCGCCGAGGGGAGGCCACCGACGCGGGCGATGCCGTCACCGGAGTAGGTGACGGTTCCGATCTCCTCGCGTGCGGCGGCGTCAGGCTCGTACGACTGGACGAAGCGCTGCAGCGCGTCCCGGATCTCGTCCGGCCGGATGGTCAGCTCCGCCATCTCACGTATGTCCTTGCTCTCGTTGGCGCCGCGTTCCCCGGCGCCGTGCGTCTGTCGGTTGCGTGGTTCGTCGCGTCAGCCGGCCAGGCGCCGCCGGACCTCCGCGATCCGCCCGGCGACGGTGCCGTCGATGACCTCGTCGCCCACGCGGATGGACAGCCCACCCACGACCTCGGGGGCGATCTCGATGTTCAGGTGGATGGCCCGCCCGTACACCCGGGTCAGCACGGCCTCCAGTCGCGTCTGCTGGGCCTCGCTCAGCGGCACGGCGGTGCGCACCACGGCCACGTAGCGCTTCGCGCGCTCGGCGACCAGCTGACCGAAGTGGTCCAGGCCCTGTTCCAGGGTACGTCCCCGCGGCCGGGTCACGGCCTCGGTGACGAGGCACAACGTGGCGGCGTCGACCTTGCCGGACAGCAGGTTCTCCACCAGGGTCCGCTTGTGCTCCACGGCGACGCCCTCGGCGGTGAGCGCCGCGCGCAGCTCCGGCTCGGCGGCGACGATCCGCCCGAACCGGAAGAGGTCGTCCTCCAGCTCACCGAGGCGCTGGTCGCCCTCGGCGGCGGCGGCCGTCGCGTAGACGGCCGTCCGCTCGGCCGCGTCGACGAGGTCGCGGGCGTTCGACCACCTGGCCTGGACGATGTCGCTGACCACGAGGACCGTGGCCGGCGACACCTTCGACTCCAGCAGGTGGCCGATCAGCCCGGACTTGCTCTCCGCGGCGTTCGCCTGGTCGGCCAGCCACCGCCGCAGGGAGTGCTCCTGCTCCAGGAGCGCCACGACCTCGAAGAGCTCGTGTCCCAGCGTGGCGGCGTTGGCCGACGGCAGCAGGGCGTCGAGGCGCCGCGTCACCTCGTCCAGCGAAGCTCGGCTGACACCGCGCATCAGCGCACCTCGGCTTGCTGCGCGGCGCTCTCGCCCTGCTCCAGCTCCGCGAGGAACCGGTCGATCACCCGGCTCTGCGCGGCGCTGTCGCTGAGCGTCTCACCGACGATCCGGCCGGCGAGGTCCGTGGACAGCGACCCGATCTCGGCCCGCAGCTGGACGAGAGCCTGCTGGCGGTCGGCCTCGATCTGGGCATGCGCCGCGTCCAGGATGCGGCGGGCCTCGGTCTGGGCCTCCTCACGCGCCTCCGCGATGATGGCGGCGCGCTGCTCCTTGGCCTTCTCCAGCTCGCGGGCGTACTCGCGGTGCGCCTCCTCGAGCTTCTCGCGGTACTGCTGCCGAATCTCCTCGGCCTCCGCCTCGGCCTTCTTCGCACGCTCGATGCCACCCTCGATCTGGTTGGCACGCTCGTCCAGCGCCTTCGTCATCCGCGGCCACATCTTGGTGACGACACCGAGGATGAGGAGGAAGGCGATGAGGCCGAAGGTGAATTCATCCCAGTGAATCCGCAGGATGTTCTCCTGCTCGGCTGCCATAGTGATCATGGCTGGCATCCCTTCGCGCTCGTACTACTTCGGACTGGGTGCGATCAGCCCGCCTGGATGAAGGCCAGGACGAAGCCGAGGATGGCGAGCGCCTCGATGACGGCCATACCGAGGATCATCTGACCCTGCAGGATGCCGCGGGCCTCCGGCTGACGGGCGATGGCCTGCACACCGAGACCGAAGATGATGCCGACGCCGATGCCGGGGCCGATGCAGGCGAGGCCGTAACCGATGGTGGCGAGGGTACCGGTCATTTCGATTGATCCTTTACTTTTTTGACATCAAACGCGCCGACGGGCCGATTGGTGCCGTCGAACTGACGTGGATTACCGGACTGGGGTCAACAGGGGGCGTGCACCGACGGGTCAGTGCGCACCCTCGATGGCCTCACCGATGTAGAAGGAGGCCAGTAGGACGAACACATAGGCCTGCAGGCCCATGATGAACAGCTCGAAGGCGGTGAACACCAGGAAGCCGACCAGCGCCATGCCGGAGTAGCCCACCGAGATCACACCGAGGATGCCGCCGGCGTCCGGGTTGAACAGGTAGAAGCCGGCGGCGGCGAACACGGCCAGCAGCATGTGGCCGGCGAACATCGTCGCGAAGAGCCGGACCGCGTGCGTCACCGGACGGAAGACGAAGTTGGAGATGAACTCGATCGGCACCAGGACCGGCAGGATCCAGGCGGGAGCCCCGCCGGGGACCAGCTTGCCCTTGAAGTGGCCCGCGAAGCCGTGCTCGCGGATGCCGATGATGTTCCACAGCAGGTAGATGCTCAGCGCGAGCACCGCCGGGAAGGCGAGGTTGCTGGTCACCGGGAGCTGTGCTCCGGGGATGATCCCCATGACGTTCATCGTCAGGATGAACAGGAACAGCGTGACCATGAGCGGCAGGTAGGCGTCCCCCCGCTTGCCCATGCCGGGACGGACCATCTGGTCGCGGATGAAGACGACCAGCATCTCGGCCACGCTCTGCCCGCGGCCGGGGACGACCTTCGCCCGCCGCGTGGTGAAGAACCAGAAGCCGATGACGATGAGTACCGACACGACCAGCAGCGCCGTGTACTTCGTGATCCCGGAGGTGGCCGGAAGGCCGAAGTCGAGCCACGGCGTCGGGAAGAAGAGGCTCGTGGTGGGGGCCTCGAAGCCGCATCCGAAGTCGTTGAAGATATGCGGGTCCTCGCAGCCGTCCGCCGCGGCGGCCACCACAGTGCGCACGTCAGCACTCACGGCGAACCCTTTCGTCGTGACGCAACTCAATCCTCGATGTTTTGGGCGGTGGCGCGCCGCTCTTGCGGGAGCCGCGCGGCACCGGGGTTGACGGTCAGGACCGGACGTACTGGGTGACGATCAGATAGATCGCGCCGACCAGCCCCAGGATCAGACCAATGGGCAGGAACACCGGCGTCTCGAACCCGAGCGCCCAGTCCGCCAACCAGCCCGCGCCGCCCCAGACGGCCAGCCCTCCCAGCAGGTACGAGACAACCGTCATTCCATCGGCGCGCGACTCCGGTTTCCCGTCGGCGCCTGGACGATCGTTCATCTCGCTCCGGAAGATAGCAGTAGGTGAACACCGTTCGCACATCACCCCGAACCGCCTCCGCGGCGGGGAAGGGAAGAGCTCGCCGGCTCACCGTCTGTCCTCGACGGCATCGGCCCCGCCCGTCGGCGCGGGATCGGCGTCCCGCTCCGCGGAGTCTTCGGGCTCGACGTAGAGCCGGCGCACCTTCATGCTGCCGATGGAGTGGCCGGTCAGCCAGGTCACGACGCACACGGCGGCGGTGAGAGCGAACGCGTTCCCGTCGAACACCGTGGTTCCTCCGAAGAGGACCAGCACGATGCCGAGGACCGCGACCTTGACGGTGTAGGTGGCCAGGCCGGCCATGAGGACCAGGGGCGGCCAGTTCTTGCCGACCCAGGCGATGACGATCGCGGATACGGCGAAGAAGAGGATGACCAGAACCGTGCCCGCAACCGCGCCGGTGAGCCCGTGGACACCGGCCGTCGCGAACGCCACGACCGTGGCGATCACGCCGACGACGGCGGTCGGAATCGCGGCGCCGCGGAGGATCCGGGCGTCGTGTTCCTGCATGAAGAAGCTCCGGTGCTGTTCGGTGGGGTGCCTGCTCGTGAAAGCTATCACAAGGATTTTCGGCCCGGATCCAGGGTGCGCTTTATCCCGCTCTTACCGGGGAGGTGAAGGCCCGTACAGCAGCGATTTTGGTGACCATTGTCGGTTATGTCACCGCGCGTGGGCGGCGTCTCGGCGGTTGGTGCGGCCGGCCGGGGGCGGCCCGGCGGTCAGCCGGCGGACGTGCGATCCGATGCGACCTCCCCCGCGGCGGCCTTCGCCCGTGCGAGCTCCCGGCGGCGCCGCAACCGCGGCAGCGTGATGAGTCCCACCGCGCAGATCGCCACCATGACGGTCACGGTCAGCACCGTGAACGGGGCGTTGAAGATCGACAGCGCCACCGACGCGAACGCGATGATCGCCGCCCACAGGTACATGAGCAGCACCGCGCGGGCGTGCGAGTGGCCGAGTTCGAGCAGGCGGTGGTGCAGGTGCTTCTTGTCCGGGGCGAACGGCGACTTCCCGGCGAGCGTCCGGCGGACCACCGCGAGCACGAGGTCGGCGAGCGGCAGCGCGAGCACCAGCAGCGGGAGCAGGATGGGCAGGAACACCACCAGGCCGCCGGCGTTGAAGTCACGCGAGGCGTTGGCGTCGAACTGGCCGGTGACCGTGATCGTGATCGAGGCGAGCAGCAGGCCGATCAGCATCGACCCGGTGTCGCCCATGAACACCCGGGCCGGGTTGAAGTTGTGGAACAGGAAGCCGACGCAGACGCCGGCCAGGATGATCCCGATCATCGCCGGGTAGGACTGCCGGTCGAAGCCCCGGTCCACGGCCACCACGTAGTAGTAGGCGAAGAACGCGAACGCCGAGATGGCGACGATGCCCGCCGCCAGCCCGTCGAGGCCGTCGGCGAAGTTCACCGCGTTGATGGTGACGACGATCATCAGGACCGACAGCACGGTCCCCAGCTCCTGGCCGAGCAGCAGAGTGGTCCCCGGCAATGGCAGCCACAGCAGCTGCACCCCCTGCCAGACCAGGATGCCCGCGGCGGCGATCTGGCCGGCCAGCTTGGGGATGGGGCCCATGCCCCAGCGGTCGTCGATGATGCCGATGACCGTGATGAGCCCGCCCGCCATCAGCAGGCCCCGCCATGTGGGGCCGAGGAAGACCTCCTGGAGGTGCGGCAGCTGCGCGGAGATGAGCAGCGCGGCCGCGAACCCCCCGTACATGGCGACACCGCCGAGCCGCGGGATGGGTTCGGTGTGCACGTCCCGGTCGCGGACCGGGGGCACCGCCCCGAAGGCGATCGCGGCCCGCCGCACGAAGGGGGTCAGCAGGTAGGTGACCGCCACGGCGATGATGAACGTCAGCGCGTACTCACGCACGGCTTTTCCAGGAGCCTTCCATGGGCCTTCCGCGCCGATCGGGCACGCCGACGCGGGACGGATCTGAGGATGGGAACGACGCTAGCACTACTCCACTCCGTTTTCCGCGTGATCGACGATCAAGGGAAGCGGAATCGCACGCCGGTCGTGACCGCAAGGGTGTACCACCGCCGAGGGCGGCTCCCCGGCGCAGCGGCGCCCGGGCCCGTCACGGGGTGGCCGCCGCGGCGGCCCGCCGGGGCCCGCGCGGTGCGGCTGTCCACGGGAGGGCTCCGGCCCGCCTCCCCGGAGCGCCAGGGCGGGTGCGGCCGGAGGCCGGGACCCGACCCCGGGCAGGCAGCCGCCTGCGGCAGGTCCGAGGCGCGGCCGCCGATCATGGAACCGTACACCACCCGGGCCGCCGGCGGTTCGCCGAACCAGCCGCCCCCATGGCGAAGGGCATTCCAGGACTGTGGGACGACCAGCCCCGACGTCCTTCCCACCGCGCTCCGCGTTCCTCTCGACGGCCATGTCCCCCCCGGGCAACGCGCCGAAGGCGGCCCGAGCCCGGCCGGGCGCCTGCTCCAACTGCGTCGGACAACGCCGGACAGCGCCGGAGCCGTCCGCGACCGGGGAGGACAGGGGCTCTTGCCGGGACGGGGATCGAGCCCGCCGCTGCCGGCCCGGGCCTCTGCCGCCCCGGCCTGCCCGCCAGCACGGCCTCGGCCCCGGGCCGCGGTGTTCTCCTGGCCGTGCCGGAGGTCCGGGACCGCTGCTCCGACGCCGGAGAACCAGCTGGAGCCGGAGATGCCGCGTCGCACGCGTGAGCGGTGGCCGCGGGTCCGCTTCCACCAGCGGACCGCGGCACTCGGCACCGCGACCGGGCGCGACCGGGCGCGACCGGCTGACCGGAGCTCCGGTCCGGCGGCCATGGACCGGGTGCACGACCAGCGAGCAGGAGAACCGGCGTCCTTCATCGGCGATCCCGCCCGCCGGCCGGTCCCCCGTCCGCGGGCGGCGGCGCCGAGGCGTCCGCTCCTGTGGCGGAGCCACTCTGCGAGGGCGCCGTGCGGGTTCTGCGCGGCGGACGCGGCCGCGCCGCGGTCTGCCCCAACCCTGGCCGTCCCCGCGGCCGCCGTGGCGCCGCGCGGCAGCCGGTCCGCGAGCGCCCCGCACCGCGGGCGCGGGGCGGAGCGCCTGCCACGTCCGGCCTGCGGGCCGGTACGGCGGGGTCGGAGCCCCCTCCACCACCCCGCCGCGGACCCGCGTCGCTGGTCCGGACCGCGGGCGGTGCCGGGGACGGCTACCCCTCGCCCGGCTTCCTCCGCTCCTCGGTGCCGCGGGCGCCTTCGCCGCTCCCCGTTTCCGCCGGGGCGGCGCCTTCGGCGCCCGCCTGCGGGCTGGTGGGCGGCACGGCGGTGCCGTCCTCCCCCGGCTCGGCCGCCGCCTCCTCCGACGACGGCTCCGGTCGGCCCACGGGCCGGGACAGGCCGATGACGGTGCCGCACACCGCGCGCAGCCGGTCCACCGGGATGGCGCCGGCCCGCAGCACGCGGGGTACCGCGTAGGTGAGGTCGACGATAGTGGACGGCACTGAGTCGGCGCAGGGGCCGCCGTCGAGGTAGACCGAGACGCGGTCGCCGAGCTGTTCCGCGGCCTGCTCGGCGGTCGTGGCGGCCGGGCTCCCCGAGAGGTTGGCGCTGCTCACCGCCATCGGGCCGACCTCCTTGAGCAGCTCCAGGGCCACCGGGTGCATCGGCATCCGCACCGCCACCGTCCCCTTGGTGTCGCCGAGGTCCCAGGACAGGCTGGGCGTCGCGGCGCAGACGATCGTCAGCGGCCCGGGCCAGAACTCCTCGATCAGGTCCTGGCCGCGCGTCCCGAGGTCCTCGATCAGGGCCTGCGCGGCCCGGACCGATCCGACGAGGACCGGCGGCGGCATGTCCCGCCCGCGCCCCTTGGCGCCGAGCAGCCCGGACACCGCGGCGGGGCTGAAGGCGTCGGCGCCGATCCCGTAGACGGTGTCGGTGGGCAGCACGACGAGCTCACCGCGGCGCACCGTGGAGGCGGCGTCGGCGATGCCCTTCGTGCGCTCCTCTTCGTCGGCACAGTCGTAACTGCGGCTCACGCGAACTCACTCCTCCTGGCTGGTCGTTGCGCGCGGGCGCGGCGGCCCGCCGTGCGGACGCGCCGGCTCTTGGCAGCCGGCCGGCCCGCCGGCGGCGCGCGCCGTGTCCCTCGCGTCATCGCGGTCTCCCGGAGCGTCCGAACGGCGCTCCCTAGTCGTCGGCCCGCCGCATGACGACGAAGCGGTCCCGGTGCGCGAGGTCCTTGCGGTTGCGGACGTCGCGCCAGCCCAGTTCCTCGGGGAACAGCCGCGGGATGTCGATGCCCTGGCCGTCCCCGTGCTCGATCGCCATGGCGCCGCCGGGGCGCAGCAGCCGGCGGCCGACGTGCTCCAGTTCCCGGATCATGTCCAGTCCGTCGCCGCCCGACCACAGCGCCGGCGCGGGGTCGAAGTTGCGCACCTCGGGCGGGATCCGGTGGGCGTCCTCGGTCGGGACGTAGGGCGGGTTGCTGATCAGGAGGTCCACGCGGCCGCCGAGCGCCGGCAGCGCCGTGCGCATGTCGGCGTGGTGCGCGGTGACGCGGTCGGCGTGGCCGCTGGCGTCGATGTTGCGCCGCGCCCAGGCGAGCGCGTCCGGGTCGAGTTCGACGGCGTGCACCCGGGAGCGGGGCACCTCCTGCGCGATGGAGATGGCGATGGCCCCGGAGCCGGTGCCGAGGTCCACCACCAGCGGGTCGGCGACGTCCATGGCCCGCAGCGTCTCGATGGCCCAGCCGACCATGATCTCGGTCTCGGGCCGCGGGACGAAGACCCCGGGCCCGACGCTCAGCTCCAGGTAGCGGAAGTAGGCGCGTCCGGTGATGTGCTGGAGCGGCTCGCGGGCGGCGCGGCGGGCGACGCACTCCCAGTAGAGCGCGTCGAAGTCGCCGTCGGCGACGCTGTGCAGCTCCCCTCGACGAACGCCGTGCACGAACGCCGCGAGTTCCTCGGCGTCGGCGCGCGGCGACGCGACCCCCGCCTCGGCCAACCGAAGCGTGGCCCGCGCGACCTCGTCGAGCAGGAAGTTCATTGCGACGCCTGCTCCAGCCTTTCCTTGGTGTCCGCGTCGATCAGGGCCTGGAGCACACCGCTCAGGTCGCCGTCGAGGACCTGGTCGAGGTTGTAGGCCTTGTAGCCGACCCGGTGGTCGGAGATGCGGTTCTCGGGGAAATTGTAGGTCCGGACCCGTTCGGAGCGGTCGACGGTACGCACCTGGTTCTTGCGCTCCGCCTGCGCCTCCGCGTCGGCGGCGGCCTGCGCCTCGGCCAGCAGCCGGGACCGCAGGATGCGCAGAGCCTGCTCCTTGTTCTGCAGCTGGCTCTTCTCGTTCTGGCAGGACACCACGATGCCGGTCGGCAGGTGCGTGATGCGGACCGCGGAGTCGGTGGTGTTGACGCTCTGCCCGCCGGGCCCCGAGGAGCGGAACACGTCGATGCGCAGGTCGTTGTCGTGGACCTCGACGTCGACCTCCTCGGCCTCGGGCACCACCAGCACCCCCGCCGCGGAGGTGTGGATGCGGCCCTGCGACTCGGTCACCGGGACCCGCTGCACGCGGTGCACGCCGCCCTCGAACTTCAGCTGCGTCCAGACGCCCCGGCCGGGTTCGGCGCCGGCCTTGGCCTTGAAGGCGATGGTGATGTCCTTGTAGCCGCCCAGGTCGGAGTGGGTGGCGTCGATGACCTCCGTCTTCCAGCCCTGGCGCTCGGCGTAGCGCAGGTACATGCGCACCAGGTCGCTGGCGAACAGCGCGGACTCCTCACCGCCCTCCCCGGCCTTGACCTCCAGGATGACGTCCTTGTCGTCGTTGGGGTCGCGCGGGATGAGCAGCCGGCGCAGCCGTTCGACCAGTTCGTCGCGCTGCACGGCGAGCTGCTTGGCCTCCTCGGCGAACGAGGAGTCCTCGGCCGCGAGCTCCTCAGCGGCCTCGATGTCGCTCTCGACCTGCCGCAGCTCGCGGTAGGCCGCGATGATCGGCGTGAGCTGGGAGTACCGGCGCCCCAGTCTGCGGGCCAGCGACTGGTCGGCGTGCACGGTGGGATCGGCGAGGCGCTGTTCCAGCTCGTAGTACTCGCCCAGAAGGTCGTCCAGCTTCACGTCTCAGTCCCGTCGATAGCGTCGGATCGCCCGGCTCGCCGAGCGGGCGCGCGGCCGTGCCGCGCTGACCCCGTGGTCAACCGCCTACTGCGGCGGCGCCGACCACCGGACACACGCGGTGTCCGTGGCCGGCGCCGCCGAGGGCAGGACGCTACTGGCGCTTGCCGAAGCGCTTCTCGAAGCGGGCGACCCGGCCGCCGGTGTCCAGGATCTTCTGCTTGCCCGTGTAGAACGGGTGGCAGGCCGAGCACACGTCGGCGCGGATGCTGCCGCCCTGCGCGGTGCTGCGGGTGACGAACGTGTTGCCGCAGGTGCAGGTCACCTGGGTCACGACGTACTCGGGGTGGATGTCGGCCTTCATGTGGATCTCCTCGCTGGTGGCGGTCGCCGGACGCACGCGCAGCACGAAAGGCGTGGCTGCTGTGTTCGGGCATGCGCGAACCGGTACCGCGGCGGTCGATATACCAGTTTGCCAGACCTTGAAACCTCCCGTGTCCAGCTGGTATTCCCCGGGGTCCGTTCCGCCACGCAGACGTGCCATGCGTTCCGCCACGCAGACGCACCCCGCGTCCCGCCACGCAGGGGTCAACCCGCGCCCTGCTCCATCTCCGGCCCGGTGACCTGCTCGCTGGGGAAGTCGGTCGGCGTCGGTTCGGTCTGCGGCGCGGCCGGGTCCGGGCACATCACCGTCTCGATGGCGCTCCACGCCGGCGGGTCGGGGTTGGCCACGTAGCGGGCCTGGAACATGGTGAAGTGCCGGGTCTCGCTGTGCACCGTCCAGTTGCGGTACCCGGGGATGTTGCCGGAGTGCATCCACACCTTCACCCCGCAGGTGAGGGTGTAGTGCCGCGGACCGAGCCCGTACCCCACGCCCTCGTCGTCGGTGGCCTGGATCTCGAGCATCTCGGTAAGCATCTCGTCGTCGAGGACCTGCCCGCCGAACAGCGCCGAGTAGAACCGGTTGACGTCGCTGACGGTGGAGACGAGCTGCGCGGTGCCGTACCACCGGGTGGGGTTGAACTCGGTGATGTCGACCGGCTGGCGTTCGGCGCCCGCGTAGGGGCGCACCGCCAGGTAGGCGTGCATGGCCGGCTCGGGCATCGCGGAGTCGCGGGGGATGTAGGTCTCGGTCAGGTCCAGCGGTTCCAGGATGCGCTGCCGTACGACCTCGTCGTAGGGCTGCCCGGTGATCGCCTCGATGACCATCGCGACCAGGACGTAGTTGGTGTTGGAGTAGGCGACGTCGGTCCCCGGCTCGAACACCGGCCCCTGCTCGTTGGCGACCCGCACCAGCTCCTCGGGCCGCCATACGCGGTCGCGGTCGTCGAGCACGCTGGGCATGGCGCGGTTGAAGCTGAACAGACCGCTGGTGTGGCTCAGCAGCATCCGCAGCGTGATGGCGTCGCCGCCCTCGACCACGCCGGGCAGGTGCCGCTCGACGGGGTCGTCGAGCCCGGCCTTCCCCTCACCCACGAGCTGGAGCAGCGCCGCCGCCGCGAACGGCTTGGACAGGCTGGCGATCCGGAAGTGCGCCTCCGGGTCGACCGGCTCGCCGGTGGTGCGGTCGGCGACACCGGCGACGCCGTTCCAGGTGTCGCTGCCGCCCTCGTTGGTCTCGACCAGCTCGGCGACCGCGCCGCTGGACCCCTCGGCGACGACCGTGTTGAGCGCCCGCTGCAGCCGGACGCGCTCCGCCGCGGAGATCCGGGGCGGGGGTGGTGTCGTCTCCGGTGCGGCCGGTGTCCGCGTGGCTTCTGAGGCGGATCCGGGCTCGATCCACTCCAGGGGATGGAGGGCCGGGGTCAGGATCGCCAGTCCGACGGCCGCCGCGGCCACGCCCGCGACTACGGCCCCTCGTTTGGTGACCATCGCTGGAATCGAAGCACGGAACCCCCGATTTGGCGAACACCGCGGGACCGCGCGAAGGCCGGCGGCGCAGGCGGTCCCGGACTCCGCCGCGGCCAGCTGGCGGGGCCGGTGGCGGGTCCCGCCGCTGCCCAGGGGCGTGGCCGCGCGCTGCCGGGCGGCGGCGCCGCCCGGTGCCGCCGGTTTCGGACACCGCCGCATCGGCTGCGGGAGTGACCAGATTCACGGCCGAGCGAGGTGTGAAACCGGGCGCGGCGGGAAACTAGTGGCCCCCGTCCGCGCGGCGCCGCCCGGCCCGGCGGACGAGCACCGCGACCGCGGCGAGCACCGCCGCGAGGGCGATCGCCAGGAGGGTGCCCAGGTTGGCCCCCGCACCGTAGACGGCGAGGTAGGTCACGGCACCGGCGAGGACCAGGTAGTAGCAGAGCGGGACCAGGGTCTGCCGGATCATGTCGCCCTCGCGGCCGACCAGCCCGACCACCGCTGACGCGGCCACCACGTTGTGCACCGTGACCATGTTGCCGGCGGCCCCGCCGACCGCCTGCGCCGCCACCATGGTCTCCGGCGGCACCCCGATCCGCTCCCCCGTGGCGAACTGGAACAGCGCGAACATCAGGTTGGAGACGGTGTTGCTGCCCGCGACGAACGCGCCGAGCGCGCCGATCCACGGGGCGAACACCGGCCAGGCGCCGCCGGCCATCGAGGCCGCGCCCTCGGCCAGGGTGAGCGGCATGCTGGCGAGGTCGGTGTCGCCGAACTCCGCGCCGCTGTTGATGAAGACCCGCACCAGCGGGACCGCGAACAGCAGTGCCACCGCGGCGCCGGCGATCTGGCCGCCCGCCATGCGCCACGAGGCGGCGATCCGCTCGCGGCTCATCCGGTGCAGCGCGTAGGTGGCGAGGCTCACGAGGATGAAGACGCCGCCCGGGGAGTACAGCGGCTGGACGGCGTCGCCGATGGCGGTGCCGAAGATGTCGTCGGCGCCGACCCGCACGGCGGTCAGCGCGTCCGTGAGCGGTGGCACCATCCGGGTGGCCACCAGCAGCGCGGCGACCAGCAGGTAGGGCGCCCAGGCGCGGAGCAGGCCCATCCGGCGGTCGTCGGCCACGGCGACGTCCTCGCTCCCCGGGTCCAGGCCGCCGCTCCACCGCGCCGGCCACCGCTCCCGCGGCGGGAAGTCCCACGTGGTCCGGGGCAGCAGGAAGCCGCGGCGCGCCGCGGCGACCACGATCAGCAGGCCGGTCAGCGCGCCCAGCAGGGAGGTGAACTCCACGCCCAGGAAGGCGTTGTACAGGACCGAGGGCACGGTCAGCGCGAAGGCGGAGAACAGCGCGAACGGCCAGACGCGCAACCCTTCCGCGACCCCGCCCGGGCCGCCGTAGTAGCCGCACAGCATGCAGCACAGGAAGACCGGGACGAGGGAACCGCACACCGCGTGCAGCAGCACGGTCTGCAGGCCGATCCCGTCCACCAGCCCCGGCACGGTCACGCCGAGTTCGGCGGCGCGGGCGGCGACCTCGGGCGATCCCTCCAGGCCGCCGGCCACTCCGACGAGGATCGGTGTGCCGACCGCGCCGAAACTCACCGGCGTGCTCTGGATGACCAGGCCGACCATGACCGCGGCCATGGCGGGGAAGCCGAGCGCGAGCAGCAGCGGCGCCACGACGGCCGCCGGGGTGCCGAAGCCGGAGGCGCCCTCGATGAAGCCGCCGAACAGCCAGCCGATGACGACCGCCTGTACCCGCCGGTCGGGACTGATGCCGGTGAAGGTGGCCCGGATGGTCTGGATGGCGCCGCTCTTGGTGAGGGTGGCGAGCAGCAGCAGGGCTCCGAAGATGATGTAGAGCAGGCCGCCGGCGAGGATGAGCCCCTGGAGGGTCGAGGCCGCGATCACCAGCCAGTCGACCCGCCAGACCAGCGCGGCCACCGCCACGACGACGAGGTACCCGACCGGCATGGCGTACTTCGCCGGCCAGCGCAGCCCGACGAGCAGCACCCCCACGACGAGGATGGGCGCGAGCGCGCACAGACTGAGCAGGGCGAGGTTGTCCATCCGGCGGCCTCCTGGGGGTGGGAGTGCACGGCTGGTTACTGGTTGAAAGGTAAACCGGTGACGGGGGCGCCGTAAAGACGTGATCGTGACTCAGGGCACATTCCCGCCCGGAAGTCCGGATTTGCGGGGCACTCGTCGTTGCCTATAAGCCGCGCTTCACCCCCGTTCGCCCCACTCGAACGCGTCAGCACGGTCAGTAGCCACGAAATTACGCGTTAGATTGATCCCGCACGGAGCCGCAGGTCACCACACCTCGACAGTCATGCATACGCCGTTATGATTGAGGCATGGCGATCAAGCGGCTCACCATCAGCATTCCGGAGGAGCTCATGGAGAAGATCAAGGAGGCGGCCGGCGATCAGTCGGTCTCCAGCTGGGTGGCAGAGCTGCTTGAGCGGCGCCTCGAAGAGCAGCGAGGCGACCGGCTCTGGATGGACATGGTGGCGGAGTCCCAGGCCAGGCGCTCCCCCGAGGTCCAGGCGGAACTGGACGACTTCCTCGCCGGGGTGGACGAGCTGGAGCGGCGCCTTGAGGGACGCTCCTGCGAGGCGGGCGCGGCGTGATCGGATTCGTGCTTGACGCCGGGGCGCTCATCGCACTGGAACGACGGCAGGACTTCATCATCGGGGTCATGGACGATGCGCATCGCAAAAACCGCCCGCTGGTGATCCCGGCCGGGGTGTTCGCACAGGTCTGGCGTGGGACACCGCAGCAGGCCGCGATCAACTCGTTGCTCAAGCTGAAGACCACCGAGGTCGCCCCGCTCGACTACCAGGTGGGACGGCGGATCGGCCGAATCCTCCGCCATGCCGGGACGTCCGACGTCGTCGACGCCCACGTCAGCCTGATCGCCCGCGAAACCGGGTGGCCGGTGCTGACCTCTGACCCCGAGGACATCCGGAAACTCTATCCGGACGCGGTCATCAAGCAGGTCTGATCGCTCGAGCCGAGGCGTCCCTCCCCAGTGAAGGTGGGGAGGGACGCCTCCTGCATTATCGCCGCCGGTGCTACCCCGTGGCGGCGGAGCGCGTAAAAAAATCGGGTCCGTTGCCCTTCCACCCTGAAGCGGAAGGGCAACGGACCCCGATCACGACCTCGATCAGCGGTCGTTCGGACCCACCGTCGTCTGCTGCACCTGGAGCAGGAACTCGGTGTTGCTCTTGCTCTCCTTCATCTTGTCCAGCAGCAGCTCCAGCGCCTGCTGGGTGTCGAGGGCGTGCAGCACGCGGCGGAGCTTCCAGATGATGCTCAGCTCCTCGCCGGACATCAGGATCTCCTCCTTCCGCGTGCTGGAGGCCACGACGTCGACCGCCGGGAAGATGCGCTTGTCGGCGAGCTGGCGGTTGAGCTTGAGCTCCATGTTGCCGGTGCCCTTGAACTCCTCGAAGATGACCTCGTCCATCCGGGAGCCGGTCTCGACCAGCGCGGTGGCCAGTATCGTCAGGGAGCCGCCGTTCTCGATGTTGCGCGCCGCGCCGAAGAACCGCTTCGGCGGGTACAGCGCGGTGGAGTCGACACCACCGGACAGGATGCGCCCGCTCGCCGGAGCGGAGAGGTTGTAGGCGCGGCCGAGCCGGGTGATGGAGTCGAGCAGCACCACGACGTCCAGGCCCATCTCCACCAGCCGCTTGGCCCGCTCGATGGCGAGCTCCGCGACCGTGGTGTGGTCCTCGGCCGGACGGTCGAAGGTCGAGTGGATCACCTCGCCCTTGACCGTGCGCTGCATGTCGGTGACCTCTTCCGGCCGCTCGTCGACGAGGACGACCATGAGGTGGCACTCGGGGTTGTTCTCGGTGATCGCGTTGGCGATGGACTGCAGCACCATGGTCTTGCCCGCCTTGGGCGGCGAGACGATGAGGCCGCGCTGGCCCTTGCCGATGGGCGCGATCAGGTCGATGATCCGGGTGGTCAGGATGTTCGGCTCGCTCTCCAGCCGCAGCCGCTCCTGCGGGTACAGCGGGACGAGCTTGGAGAACTCCGGACGGTGGCGGGCCTGCTCGGGGGCCATCCCGTTGATGGTGTCGAGCCGGACGAGCGCGTTGAACTTCTCCCGGCGCTCGCCCTCGCGGGGCTGGCGGACCGCGCCGGTGATGGCGTCGCCCTTGCGGAGGCCGTTCTTGCGGACCTGGGCCAGCGACACGTACACGTCGTTCGCGCCGGGCAGGTAGCCGGTGGTGCGCACGAAGGCGTAGTTGTCGAGGATGTCCAGGATGCCGGCCACCGGCAGGAGGACGTCGTCGTCGTTGATCACCGGCTCGGTGTCCTGCCGGTCGCGTCCGCCGCGGCGGTCCCGGCGGTCGCGCCGCCGGCCGCGCCGGCGGCCGCCGCCGAAGTCGTCGTCGTCGTCCTGCTGCTTGTTCCGGCCCTGGCCGCCGCCCTGCTGGTGGCCGCTCTGCGGCTGCTGGTCGGCGCCGGAGCCGTCGTCGCGGTTGGTGCGGCGCTCGTCGCGGTTGCGGCGGTTGCGCTGGCGCTCCCGCCCGCCCTGGCCGTTCTGGCCGGACTCGGCGCCGCTGGTCTGCGAAGTGTTGGATGTCTTGGTCACGCTGCTCGCGGAGGTAGAGGAATCGGTGCCGTCGGACGGCGCCTGCTGGTCGCCGGGCTCGTCCCCACGCTTGCGGGACGACCGACGGCCCCGGGTGGGCTTCTCAGAGCGCTCGGCCTGGTCCGCCGCCCCCTCGCTCGGCGCGCTGGGGGCCTCGGTGGCCACCCCGGCCTCGCCCGTAGTCGCGTTCCGCACGGCCTCGCCGTTCTTCGCGGAGACCTTCCTGACGGAACGCCGGCTCGAGGACGAACCGTCGGTGGCGTCGACCTTACCGGCTGCGCCGGCGGCATCGGCGGACTTCGCCGATTTCGCGGCCTGCGGCGCGTCGACCGGGCCGCCCTTGGCCTCGATGGCCGTGATGATGTCGTTCTTGCGCATGCGCCCCGTACCCGTGATACCGAGACTCGACGCCAGACGCTGAAGCTCGGTCAGCTTCAGGGCGGCCAGGCCGGTACCGCCGGAACGGCTCCGGGACCGCGCGGGCGCGCTCTTGCCGGGGGGCGCGGCGTCGCCGGCCTCACCGGACACGGTCGTGTTCTGCGTGCTGACCGCCGCGTCCGTGTGGAGTTCGGTCGTGTCGCTCACTAAGGGTCCTTCCCAAGGAGCGGGCTGGGGCCGTCATCATGGCTGAACGGCCAGCCCGGTGGTGCGAACCGGCAGGGGCCGGGTCGGGCTTGCCCCACGTGGATGCCGGGAACCGTCGAACGAGCGGTTCCCTACCCAATCGCGGCGGGCTCTGGGTACAACCAGACGTCGGGGCGTTGGGCTCGCTGGTGCTGCCCGCGGATCATCCTGTCGTTCCTGTGTGCGGAATGCGGGATTGAAGTGAAGTGGGCAGTGCCACGGGAGCGCCGTGAACTCGACACAGTGCCGACCGTGCACAGCGCGCGCGTGGAAGAGGCCACTTGTGCGGAAGGCGCGGAAGACACTGCGGCGGATGAGCACACGCCCCGCATTGGGGCATCTGGTGCCTCACCTAGCCTAACATCACCGGAGCCCACAGCTATTCCTCGACACAAGTCTATGAACGGGGAGAACTGATACATACCCCTGCCGGATCGATTCTTAAGGGGCGTATGTGCCAACCAGTACCCGCTCGCTCGCCAATTGAATCCGCCGGCCCGGCACTGATTTGCGTGAGATCCGGCGCGGCGCCGCCCTCCGCGCCTGGTGAGCCGGTCTCCGGAGCCCGCCCGAGCACGAGCACGGTGGGTCCGGCGCCCGATATCACCGCGGGGACTCCGTCACGTTCGCGGAGCCGCCGGACCAGCTCGGCACTGGCCGGCATGGCGGCGGCGCGGTAGGACTCGTGCAGCCGGTCCTCCGTGGCCTCCAGCAGCAGCTCCGGGCGCGCGGTCACCGCCGCGACGAGCAGCGCGGCGCGGCCCGCGGTGAACGCGGCGTCGGCGTGCGGCACCGTCGGCGGCAGCAGGCCGCGGGCGCGCTCGGTCGACAGCCGCTGGTCGGGGACGCACGCCACCGGCCGCAGCAGCGGCGACGCCGCCATGGACAGCGCCCGCCAGCCGCCGGCGCCGCGCCAGGCGACGGTGAAGCCGCCGTAGACGCACGGGGCGACGTTGTCGGGGTGCCCCTCGATGTCGGCGGCCAGCTCGAAGACCCGGTCGCGGTCGCCGGCGGCCGGGTCGCCGCCGAGCAGCGCGGTGGCCGCGCTGACGCCGGCGACGATCGCGGAGGCCGACGAGCCGAGGCCGCGGCCGTGCGGGATGCGGTTGCGGCAGTGCAGGTCCAGGCCCGGCGGCCGCTCCCCCGCCGCCTCGAAGGCCGCGCGCGCGGCGCGGACGACGAGGTGGGAGGCGTCCGCCGGCAGTTCCCCGGCGCCCTCCCCCTCGACGCGGACCGTGACGCGGTCGTCGTCGCGGACCCGGACGGTCACCTCGTCGTGCAGCGCCAGGGCCAGCCCGAGCGCGTCGAAGCCGGGGCCGAGGTTCGCGCTGGTCGCGGGGGTGCGGACGTGCACCGCCGAACGGCGCGTCTGTGGCATGGAAGGGACTTTCGACGTCAGGCGGGCAGGGGGTCAGGCCAGGTTGAGCGCGGTGGCCGCGGCGTGCGCGTCGACCGGGACCGTGGTCGCCGAGGAGGCGCCGGCGAGGGCCCAGTCGGGGTCCTTCAGGCCGTTGCCGGTGACGGTGCACACCACGCGGCTGCCGCGCTCGACGTGCCCGGCCGCCACCGACTGGAGCAGGCCGGCGACGCTGGCCGCCGAGGCGAGCTCCACGAACACGCCCTCCTCCGCCGCGAGCAGCCGGTAGGCCGCCAGGATCTGGCGGTCGGTGACGGCGTCGATCCGGCCGTCCGACTCGTCGCGGGCGCGCTCGGCCAGCTTCCAGGAGGCGGGGTTGCCGATCCGGATCGCGGTGGCGATGGTGCGGGGCTGGGCGACCGGCGCGCCGTTGGCGATCGGCGCCGCGCCGCTGGCCTGGAAGCCGAACATCCGCGGGGTGCGCGAGGCGACGCCGTCGGCGGCGTACTCCTGGTAGCCCATCCAGTACGCCGAGATGTTCCCGGCGTTGCCCACGGGCAGGCAGTGCACGTCGGGGGCGTCGCCGAGTGTGTCGACGATCTCGAAGGACGCGGTCTTCTGCCCCTGGAGCCGGTAGGGGTTGACCGAGTTGACCAGCGCGACGGGGTAGTCGACCGAGAGCTTGCGGGCGAGTTCCAGGCAGTCGTCGAAGTTGCCGTCCACCTGGAGCAGTCGGGCGCCGTGCACGAGCGCCTGCGCGAGCTTGCCCATGGCGATCTTGCCGCGCGGCACCAGGACCGCGCAGGTCATGCCGGCGCGCACGGCGTAGGCGGCCGCGCTCGCGCTGGTGTTGCCGGTGGAGGCGCAGATGACCGCCTTCGCGCCGTCCTCGGCGGCCTTCGTGATGGCCATGGTCATACCGCGGTCCTTGAAGGACCCGGTGGGGTTGAGGCCCTCGACCTTGAGGAGGACCTCGCAGCCGGTCAGCTGCGACACCCGGGGCGCCGGTACCAGCGGTGTCCCGCCCTCCAGCAGGGTGACGGCGGGAGTCGTGTCCGTGACGGGGAGCCGATCGCGGTACTCGTCGATCACTCCACGCCAGGAACGAGGCGTACGCACAGGGTCCTCCGAAAGGCGGTGTTCCAACTGCGGGGTCTGTCATGGGGACGGTTCCGGTGACCCGGGCGCTGAGGCGGGCAGGGAACTGCCGGCTGCCGGAAGCGACGATGAAGACCTGCGGATTCGCTGCCTCAGTGTACGACGGCCGGCGACCCGGTCGGATTCCGCGTCCCGCCGCGCCGCGGCGGAGGTCAGCGGGGATCCGCGCCGAGCAGCCGGCGGCAGACGCCGAGCAGCCGCTCACGCAGCGGCCGCGCGCGCTCGGCGAAGGCCCGCTGCGCGGCGACGTACTCGGCCTTGCCCGCCGCGGTCTCGACGCGGACCGGCGCATAGCCGTACCCGCTGAGATCGTAGGGAGAGGCGCGCATGTCGAGGACCCGCACGTCGCGGGCGAGTTCGAAGCAGTCGGCCACGAGGTCGCCGGGCACAGCGGGTTCGAGCTTGTAGGCCCACTTGTACAGGTCCATGTTGGCGTGCAGGCAGCCGGGCTGCTCCAGTTCGGCCTGCCGGGACCGCTCGGGGCGCAGCTGGTTGCGGGGCCGCGCGGCCGGGGTGAAGAACCGGTAGGCGTCGAAGTGCGAGCACCGGACGTGGTGGCTCTCGACCACGGCGTCGGTCCCCGCGGCCCCGAGCCGCAGCGGCAGCGACCCGTGCCGCACCTCCTCCGCGGGCAGCCGGTAGACCATCGCCCACTCGTGCAGGCCGAAGCAGCCGAAGTGCCCGGGGCGGCCGGCCGTCGCCGCGAGCAGCGCCGCGACGAACTCCACGGTGCGCCCGCGGTCGGCGAGGAAGGCCGGCACGTCGAGGGCGACCCCGGTGGCCGGCCCGCCGCCGCGGTCCGGCACCGACACCGTGCGGTGCCAGCGCCAGCCCGCCCGCTCGGCGGCCTCGGGACCGAGCAGCACCGTGCCGGCGCCCGGGTGCCAGCGGCGCAGCCGGGCCGGGCGGTGGCTGTAGTACTCGAACAGGAAGTCCTCGACCGGGTGGCGGACGCCGCGCTCGCGGCGGCGCAGGTGCCCCTCGG
>NZ_QEIO01000131.1 GCF_003336425.1 Marinitenerispora sediminis
CGGGTCCCGGGTCAGCCAGCCGGGCAGCCCGCCGTTGTCCCACTCGGCGCAGATGTAGGGGCCGGGGCGCACGATGGCGTGCAGGCCGTGGGCGGCGGCCGGTCCCGGGCCGCCGCCCCGGGATGCCGGTCACCGGGTGGAGACGGTGAAGCCCTGCTCCTCGCCGTACCGCGCGATCTCCTCCTGCCAGGCGGCGAGGCCGTCGGCGATCGGGATGCCTCCGGTGAGGGCCGGTCCGACGCTGTCGCCGAACACGCTGTTGGCGTAGACCTGGATCGGCAGGTACTGCCAGCCGGGGGCGACCGCCGCGGACGCCTCGGCGAAGACCCGGTTGGCCTGCTGGCCGCCCATGAGCTCGCTCTCCTCGTCGAGGAACTCGGGGTCCTCCAGCAGCTCGGTGGTCGCCGGGAACAGCCCCGCGTCCCGGTTGAGCGAGCGCACGGCCTCGGGGTCGCTGTTCAGCCACTGGGCGAAGCCGATGGCGGCGAGCGTGTTCTCGGACTGGCCGAGCACCGCGACGGAGGAGCCCCCGTTCTCGGCGCTGGTCGCCGCCCCGTCCTCCCACTGCGGAATCGGGGCCACCCGCCAGGAGCCGGCCGTCTCGGGAATGGTGCTGCTGAGCGACCCGGGCGCCCAGGCGCCGGCGATCCACATGGCGTAGCGGCCGGAGGACATCCCGCGCCACCACTCCTCGGTCCAGCCCTGCTCGGCGTGTACGAGGCCGTCGGCCAGCAGCGGCGTCCACAGGTCGGAGAACCGCTGGTCGCCCGAGAGCCGGGGATTCGCCGGCCCGCGGCGGGGAGCCGCCGGGTCCGCGCGTGCCGGCCACCGCCGAGCCCACCCGGTCCGCCGAGAAGCCCAGGCGGGACGCGCCGCCCCAGACCCGGCCACGGCGCAGGACGGCGCGCCGCCGCCGCGCCGCTCCGGGGCGGCGCGACTACCATCGAAGCGCCGCGGCACCGGGCACCGCGCCCGCCGCCGCGCTCCCGACGACGGGCAGGAGGCGCGATGGCCATCCCCGGACGCGAGCTGTACGACGACCCTCGCTTCTTCGCCGGTTACCGGCGGCTGCGCGAGACCCGGTCGGGCCTCAACGAGGTACTGGAGATCCCCGCGCTGGCCCGGCTGCTGCCGGACGTGTCCGGGGCATCCGTCGTGGACCTCGGCTGCGGCGCCGGCGCGCTCGCGCGGCGACTGGCCGGCGCGGGCGCGGCGCACGTACTCGGGGTCGACGCCTCAGCCCGGATGCTCGCTCTGGCGCGCCCGCACCCCGGCGTCGGGTACCTGCGGGCCGACCTGGAGACGCTGGCCCTGCGCCCCGGCAGTGCCGACCTCGTGGTGAGCAGCCTGGCCCTGCACTACGTCGCGGACTACACCGGGCTGGTCGCGCGGATCGCCACGTGGCTGCGCCCCGGCGGCCGGCTGGTCTTCTCGGTGGAGCACCCCGTGTGCACGGCGCGCGACCCGATGGCGGGCTGGGTGCGGGCCGGCCGAGCGGGTGACGCCGGGCACGACGACCGGGTCTGGGCGGTCGACGACTACGCCGACGAGGGACCCCGTACCCAGACGTGGTTCGTCGACGGGGTGCTGAAGTACCACCGCCGGGTCAGCACGCTGGTGAACGGCCTGCTGGCTGCCGGGCTGGCGCTGCTCGCCGTCGTGGAGCCCGTCCCCGACCCCGACGAGGTCGACCGGAGGCCGGATCTCGCCGACGAGCTGCGTCGGCCGTCCTTCCTCATGCTGGCGGCGCAACGCCCGCGGCACGCGGCCGCGTCGGACGGCGGTCCCCCCGCGCCTCGTCAGGACTCCGGCACGCCCAGCGTCAGGTAGCCGAACCCCCACACCCCCCGGTAGCCGCGCAGCCACCTGGCGCGGTGCCGGTCGACCGACGCGCGCACCTGCTCGGCCTCGGGCCGGTCGCCGTGCGTCAGCAGCCAGTGCTCGCGGTCGGCCAGGAACCCGGACTCGAAGTCGTGCCACTCATCACCGCTCGCCGCCTCGACCCACAGGGGCCGGAAGCCCGCGTCGACCGCCAGGTCGACCAGGCCCGCCAGGTCGGGGTAGTCGTCCCGGGACGCGTTCGGCCACATCTCGGCGAGTTCGCCGGGCGTGGGCGTGCGCTCCCAGAACCCGTCACCGAACAGCGCCCGGCCGCCGGGGCGGACGGCGCGCCGCAGGGCACCCAGGGCGTCCGCGGTGTCCCCGAACGCGTGGCTCGCGCCCACGCAGACGACCAGGTCGGCGGTGTCGTCCCGGCCGGCCGCCGGCGCCTCGACGAACGCCGCCCGGTCGGCGAGCCCGCGCTGCGCGGCGTTGGCACGGCCGCGGGCGAGCAGGCTGCGGTCGGTGTCGATGCCGGTCCCCACCGCCCCCGGGACCGCGGCCAGCAGCCGCAGCAGCAGTTCTCCCCATCCGCAGCCGAAGTCCAGCACCGTGGCTGGGGCGGGTCGGGCGAGGCGCTCGACCAGCCGGCGGGCGCGCGCGTCGGAGAGCGGGGCGTTGAAGTCCAGCCAGGCGTATCGGGTGGGAGGGGGCGTGTCGGTCATGTTCTGCGAGGGTAGCCGGGCCGCGCGGTCGGCGCACGGGGGTGCCGGGGCCGGCCGTGCCGGTCCCGTCCGGGGGCGGCCGCTAGGCCCCCAGGAGCGGCAGGCAGCGTTCCAGGCCCGCCAGCTCGACGGGGACCGTGCGGTGCTTCTCCCAGTCGTCCCGGCTCAGCAGCAGGCGTTGCTGCACGGCCGGCCGGTTCCGGCTCGTGAGCAGGCTGGTGCCGTCAGGGCGGTAGCCGAGTCTGCGGGACACTCCGAGCGAGGCGGGGTTGTCCGACATCGCGGTCGAGCGCGCCGCCTCGGCGCCCAGCCCGACGAACGCGAGGTCCAGCACGGCGGCGCGCATCTCGGAGCCGATCCCGCGGCCCTGGTAGCGGCGCCCCAGCCACGATCCGGTGCGCACCTCCCTCAGCACGGCGAAGTCCAGGGCCGCCAGCTCCTGGGTCCCGACGATCCTGCCGTCCAGGAAGACCGCGAGGGGCAGCCGCCAGTCGCCCGGTGTGCAGGCGCCGAGCATCCGCCAGTGGTACTGCATGACGCCGCGCCCCACCTCGTCCGGCTCGGCGTCGGTCCACGGCACCCCGAACGGCATCACCGCGGGGTCATGGACGCCCTCTGTGGCCAGTTCCGCGAGGTCGTCGAGCTCGGACAGGAGGGGCAGGCGCAGTTCCAGCCGGGGCGTGCGGATGCGGAGGTCGTACATCGGCCAGTGGCGTGCTTCCATGGCACGGATTGTCCGGCCCTCGGCGCGGGAGCGCGAACGGTTTTCACCGCGCCCGTCGGCGCGGTGTCGTCGGTGAGGCGGATACTGGGACACGAGGACCAGAGGAGGACACATGGACGGGCAACGGCCGGACGCGCGCCGGCTGGCGGTGTGGCGGGACTTCCTCCAGGGGCACAGCCTGCTGATGGTGCAGTTGGAGCGCGAGCTCAAGGACGGCGCGGGGCTGTCGCTGGCCGAGTACGACGTTCTCCTGCGGCTCCGGGAGGCGCCCGGACGCCGGATGCGGATGAGTGACCTCTCCGTCGCCGTCCTGTACACGACCGGCGGGCTGACCCGGCTCGTCGACCGGATGGCGCAGGCCAGCCTCGTCACGCGGGAGCCGGCGCCCGGCGACCGGCGCGGTGTCTACGCGGTGCTCACGGACACGGGGGTCGAGCGGCTCGCGGAGGCCGCCGCCGTGCATCTGGCGGGTGTCCAGCGCAACTTCGCGGCGCTGCTCCCCGACCGCGAACTCGACCAGGTCGCGGGGTTCCTCGCCCGGCTGGCGCCCGGCGGTGCCCCGGAGGAGTTCGACGCCTGCGGCGCCACCGCTGTCGCCGCGGCGGTGGAGGCCGGCAGCCACGGTGGAAGGAGCACGCGACGATGAGCGGTACCGAGCAGACCCCCGAGTTCAAGAGGTCGCCCAGCCACTTCGCCGACCGCATCACCGCCGACGGGTCGTCCGGCTGGCCGGTGGAGCCGGGCCGCTACCGGCTCGTCGTCAGCCGGGCCTGCCCGTGGGCCAACCGCTCGCTGATCGTCCGCAGGCTGCTCGGCCTGGAGCCGGCGATCCCGGTGGCGGTCACCGATCCCATCCAGGACGAGCGGAGCTGGCGGTTCACCCTCGACCCGGACGGCCGCGATCCCGTGCTCGGCATCCGGTTCCTGTCGGAGGCCTACCTCGCGCGCGACCCGGGCTACACCGGCGGCGTGAGCGTGCCCGCCATCGTGGACGTCCCGAGCGGCCGGCTCGTCACGAACGACTACCAGCGGATCACACTGGACCTCGCCACCGAGTGGCGGCGGCTGCACCGCCCCGGCGCGCCGGACCTCTACCCGGAGGCGCTGCGCGCCGAGATCGACGCCGTCAACGCCGACGTGTTCCGCGACGTCAACAACGGCGTCTACGTCGCCGGATTCGCCCGGCGGCAGGACACGTACGAGCGCGCCTACACCCGGCTGTTCGACCGCCTGGACGTGCTCTCCGACCGGCTGGCGCACCGGCGCTACCTCGTCGGCGACACCATCACCGAGGCCGACGTCCGGCTGTTCGTCACCCTGGTCCGCTTCGACGCGGTCTACCACGGCCACTTCAAGTGCAACCGCAGCAAGCTGTCCGAGATGCCGGTGCTGTGGGCCTACGCCCGCGACCTGTTCCAGACCCCCGGCTTCGGGGACACGATCGACTTCGACCACATCAAGCGGCACTACTACGCGGTGCACGACCAGATCAACCCCACGCGGATCGTGCCGGTCGGCCCCGACCTCTCCGGCTGGACCACCCCGCACGGCCGGGAGGCCCTGGGCGGGCGCCCGTTCGGCGACGGCACACCGCCGCCGCCCCCGCCGGCCGGCGAGGCGGTGCCGCCGCCCGCCTGACACGCGGCGGCGTCCGCCCCGGCGCCGGCGCAGCGGCCCGGCGGGCGCGTGCGCGGGTCAGGCGGGCGTCCGCGGTGCGCCGTGGAAGACCTCCCCGCGGTGCCAGGCGATGTGTTCCGCGTGCACGCCCCGCGCGTCCGGCGCGTGCACCTGGGCCCGCGCCGCCGCGGCGCGCCCGACGAACGCGCGGGAGACGGTGATGAGCCGGTCGCTGGTCAGCCCGAGGACCCCCTTGTCGAAGAGTTTGTGGTGCAGCGAGCAGAGGCAGATGCCGTTGTCCACGCTGTCCGGGCCCTCGAAGGCCCACCAGCGGACGTGTGCCGCCTCGAGGCCGACGGACAGGCCGTCGTCGAGCCGCCCCTCGTAGCCGCGGAACGCGCCGTCGTCGTTGCCGAGGTGGTGGAAGGGGTAGTGCGGTCCGCTGGCGCTGGGCGGGCCGAAGCCGCGGATCAGCCGCTTCAGCGGTTCCTCGGCCTCCTGGTGGGGATCGTCCCGGGGCCGGTGCGCTGGAACCGCCCGAGCGCGTAGCGCAGCAGCGGCGGCTTGTGCGGCACCCGGCCGCCGCCGCGTCCCATGCGGATGTTCGCCACCCGGTCGACCACGTGCGCGCCGACAGCGCAGGGGCCCGCCCGCGGCGCCGGATACCGGCGGCGCGGGCGGTTCCGGTGGGCGCCGGCGGTCAGCCCCAGACCGGGACGACCCCCGTGAGGACCGCGACGGCGAGGACGACGAGACTGGCCAGCCAAGCCCACGGGAGCAGGAACCGGATGTGCGAGCCGATGGAGACCCCGGTGAGCCCGGTGAGCAGGTAGAAGGAGCCGGTCAGCGGGCTGATCGGGAAGCCGACCGTCTCCTGCCCGGCGATGGACGCCTGCGCCATCTCGAGCGGAGAGATCCCGAAGTTCGCGCCCACCTCGGCCAGCACGGGGAGCACCGCGAAGTAGTAGGCGTCCGGACCGAACACCAGGCTGAGCGGCACCCCGAGCACTCCGACCACGAGGGCCAGCCCGGGACCGACCGCCTCCGGAACCATCCCGGTGGCGCTGTGCGCCATGGCCTCGACCATGCCGCTGCCGTCCATGACGCCGAGGAAGACGCCCGCGGCCAGCAGGGTGCTCGCCATGAGGATGGCCCCCTGCGCGTGCGCGTTGATGCGCTCGCTCTGCCGCCGCATTCCCGGGTAGTTCATCATCAGCGCCACCACGAGCCCCACCATGAACACCAGCTCCGGCGGCCACACCCCCGAGACGAGCACCCCCACCACGGCGGCGGTCAGCACTATGTTGGGCCAGAAGAGCCGCGGTCGGAGCAGCTCGGCGCGCTCCAGGTCCGGCTCGGTGCCCTGCGTCTCCGGTCCGGCGCCCGCTCCGGTGCCGGCCGCGTCCGGCGCCGCCCCCTGCGCGGGGCCCCCGGCCGACGCGAGCCTGCGGCGCTCACGGAGGCCGAGAAACACCGCGATCGCCAGGACGGCCGCGATGCCCGCGAGCTGCGCCGGGATCATCGGCACCCAGATCTCGTTGCCGTCGACCCCGATCGTGGTCGCCGCACGGGCGGTCGGACCGCTCCACGGGGTGAGGTTCATGACGCCCGCTCCGAGGCCGACGAGGGCCGCGAGGACGAGGCGGCGCATCCCCAGCGCGTCGTAGAGCGGCAGCAGGGCGGGGATGGCGATGAGGAAGGTGGTGGCGCCCGCCCCGTCGAGATGGGCGACGATCGCCAGGAGGACCGTGGCGACGGCGATCGTCACCGGGTTGTGCCCCGCGACGCGGAGCACCCGGCGCACCAGCGGGTCGAACATCCCCGCGTCGCGCATGACGCCGAAGTAGAGGATCGCGAAGACGAACATGGCGGCCGTCCCCGCCACGTCCGCGATCCCGGCCTGCGCGAATCCGCTGATCTCGGACGCCGAGAACCCGGCGGCGAAGGCCACGACCACGGGCGCCGCGATCAGCGCCACCACGGCGGTGACCCGGTTCGTCAGTAGCAGCGCCAGCACTGCCGCGATGGTCAGCGACCCCATCCATGTCAACATGGGCGGTTCTCCTGGAGGGACGGAGGAAGGGCGCACGGCGCGGGGCGGCGAGCGTCGGACATGTGAGGCGCTTCACCATTAGCCGTGTTCCAGCCCATAGTGACCAGCACACTGATCACACGTCCAACACCGGTTCCGCACGCATTGATGCACGCACCGCATGGGTGTCCCGATGCCGAGGCGCCGACCGCGGGCCGACGCGGCCGGAACCCCGCCGGCCCGCCCGGCGCGCGGGACGCGCCTGCCGCGCGCACGGCGGTCCCGGTACGGACTGGTCGGGGGCCCGGAACGCGGGGAAGCCAGGCACGCGGCCCGCGCCCGGCCCGGCGGGCGTCCCGCGGGCCGCTCCGGCGGTCCCTTTCGGGAGCACCCCGCGGCAGCGGGCACGCGCGGCCTCCCGTGCGGGAGGCGGGGCGGCGCGCGCTCCCGAGGCGGCCGCGGGCTCAGCCGCCGTACGCCGCCAGTCTGCGGCGCGCGGTCACCAGCATCGCCTCGTCCACCATGTCGCCCTCGAACACGGTCACGTTCGCACCGCGCTCCCGTGCCTCCTCCATGGCGCGGACCAGCCGCCGCAGGTACTCCAGCTCCCGCTCGTCCGGCCCGAAGACCTCGTTGAGGACCGGCACGTGCGACGGATGGATCGCCAGCATCCCCTCGTACCCCAAAGCCAGGTTGTGCTCGGCGAAACCGCGCAGACCCGCCAGGTCGGAGATGTCGGTCCACAGCCCGGCGACCGGGTGGCGGACGCCGCCGGCACGCGCGTCGAGCAGCACCCGCGCGCGGAGTTCGGCGGTGCCGCCGCCCCCGCGGTCCCACCCGTACCCCACGGCCCGCTGCACGTCGCCGCCGCGGCCGGTGACCGCCCCGAGGTAGCCCACACGCGCGGCGGCCCGCGCCACGCGTTCGGCCGCGTACAGCCCGGCGGCGGTCTCCAGCAGCGGTAGCAGGACGGTGCTGCCGACGGGCCGGCCGCTCTCGGCCTCGGTCCAGCCGATCAGGCGGTCGGCCGCCAGCACGTCCGCCGTCCCGGAGACCTTGGGCAGCACGACGCCGGCCGGCCCCGCGGCGACCACCCGGCGGACGTCCTCGGCACCGGTCCAGGTGTCCAACGCGTTGACGCGGACGAAGACCGCGATCTCGCCGCGGTGCCGGGCGACCGACTCCGCCACGGTGTGCCGCGCCGCGGTCCGAGCGTCCGGGTGGACCGCGTCCTCCAGGTCGAGGATGACAGCGTCGGCGCCCGCGGCCACCGCCTTGGGCACCCACTCGGGGCGCGTGCCCGGAACGAAGAGCAGCGAGCGCAGGGGGCCGAGGTGGGCCTCGGCGCGCTCAGATGACGCCGCGTTCGGAGAGGTCACGGAGTTCCTCCTCGTCGAGTCCGAGCCACTCCCGGTACACCACGTCGTTGTCGGCGCCCAGCGCCGGGCCGGTGCGCCACACGCGGCCGGGCCGCTGCCGGAAGTGCGGGATGGCCGCCTGCATGCGGACGTCGCCGAGGTCGGGATCCGGGACGGTCACGATGTCGCCCCGCTCCCGGTAGACCGGGTCCTCGGCGATGTCGGCCGCCGTGTAGACCCGCGACGCCACGACCTCGGCCGCCGCGAACCCCGCGAGGCACTCCTCGACCGTGCGGCCGGCCACCCACGCGCGCAGCCGCTCGTCGAGCAGGGCCCGGCCGGCGAGCTGGCGCTCGGTGGTGGCGAAGTCCTCCTCCGGCAGCCCGAGCAGCCGTGCCACGTTGCGCACCGAGCGCACGGTGGCCGAGGTGACGGTGATCCACTGACCGTCGGCGCTCTGGTAGGTGTTGATGACGGCGGCGGGGGCGACCGCGAGCTGGTTGCCGGAGCGCTCCGGGACCCGCCCGAGCTGGTCGTGCAGGATGACCTGCCACTCCACCAGCCGGAACAGCGGTTCGAACAGCGCGAGGTCGATCCACTCCCCGTCGAAGTCCGCCGTCCGTCCGCGGCGGTAGAGCGCGGCGAGCACCGCGTAGGCGCCCATCAGCCCGGTCACCGCGTCGCCGTGGGAGAAGCCGGTGTGCACCGGCGGCCCGTCGGGGAAGCCGGTCAGGTGCACGACCCCGCTGCGCGCCTCGCCCATCTTGCCGAAGCCGGGGGCGTCGGCCAGCGAGGAGTCCGCGCCGTAGCCGGATATCTGCAGCATGATCGCGCGCGGGTTGATGCGGTGCACGGCCTCCCAGTCCAGGCCCCACTCCCGCAGCCGGCCGGCGCGCAGCGTCACGATCACCACGTCGGCCCATGCGACCAGCCGGCGGGCGACGGCCCGCCCGTCCTCGTCGTGCAGGTCCAGGGTGACCGACCGCTTGTTGCGGCCCGCGACCTTGAACCACAGGGGGGCGCCGTCCTTCGTGGGGCCCATGGAGCGCGCCGCGTCACCGCTCCCCGGCGGCTCCACGTGGACGACGTCAGCGCCCTGGTCGGCGAGCATGGCGCCGGCGAGCGGTCCCGCGACCACGTGCGCGAACTCGACGACCCGTAGGCCGTCGAGCTGTCCGAAGGCCGGGCGGGCCGCCCGCCCGGCACCGGCCGGGTCGGAGGTGTCGGAGATGCCGTCGTCGGGCCGCGTGGTCACAGGTTCGTCCCGCCTTCGTGGTCGGCTGCACGGATCCGGCCGGCCGCACGGGGGCCGGGCCGCCTCCAGCCTGCGGCGGCCCGGCGACCGCTGTCCAACATCGATCCGAGATGGATTGATGCACTCGGCGCATGGCACCGCCGGGTCCGCGCGGCGTCAGCGTGCCGGCGGGCCGGTGAGCGGGGTCAGGCCCACCGCACCCCGTCCGGCAGGGGGCGGCCGGCGGTCCGCAGCTCCTCCAGGAGCTCGACGAAGCGCCGTGCGGCCGGGGAGAGCCGCCGCCGGGCGGGCACCACCAGATCGAGCCGCCGCTCGACGACGGGCTCCACCACCACGCCGTCGGCCAGTTCCGCGAAGCTCATGAGGGTGCGCACGAGCGCCGGCACGGCCGACACCCCGAGCCCGGCCCGGACCAGGCCCGCGACCGCCGCGACGTTGCGCGCCTCCGCGACGCCCACCGCGCGGCTCCCGGCGCCGGCCAGGGCCGCGTCGGTGAAGGCCCGGACGCTGGACTCGGCACCGAGTGCGATGAAGCCCGCTTCGGCCAGCCCGCGCCAGCCCACGCTGGGGTGTTCGGCCAACGGGTGGCCGGCGGGCAGCACGGCATGGAAGCGGTCCCGTACGAGCGGCCGCCCGGCGAGCCAGTCGGGTAGTCCGTCGGGAATGGTGATCGCGAGGTCCGCCTCGCCGTCGGCCATCCGGTCGACCACCGAGCCCGCGTGGGTGTCGATGATGCGCACACCGATGCCGGGCCGGTGCGCACGGAACGCCGCGATGACGGGAGGCAGCAGTACCGCCGCGACGGACGGCAGCGTCGCCACCGTCACCGCCCCGCGCTCGCCGTTGACGAACCTCGTCATGCGCGTCATACCGGCGCGGTGCGCCGCGAGGATGTCCTCGGCGACGTCGAGGAGCTCGACCCCCTCCGGTGTGAGCTGGACGTTCCGGGTGTCCCGCTGGAACAGTTTGGCGCCGAGCAGCCGCTCGATCTCGGCCACGGTGCGGCTCAGCGACGACTGCGCGATGTGCCGCTCCTGGGCGGCCGCGGTGAAACTGCCCGTGCGGGCCACCGCGACGAAGGCCGAGAGCTGGCGGAGGGACAGATCCATGGCCGAACAGCATAGATACAGTTACGAGAGGCTCCGGTGCTCGACGGACCGCCGCGGGAGCACCGCGCCCGCTCCAAGGTCCGGGCCCCGCACCGGACCGGTGCGGGGCCTCATGTCATGGCGGGCCCCGTCCGCCATGACATGAGGTGGAGCCCGATCCAGGACCGAGCAGAATTGGTACACAGGCTCGGCGGCGCGGGATGAACCGCCGGGAGGGACGGTCAGGGAGGGTGTGTCGCGCCGCCGAGCCGTTTTATGAGGGGAAGGACGCGAATTCCCCGGCGGGGAGCCGGGGCCACCACGTTCTTCGGGTGTTCCAACCGCCACGCACGCCCCGTTCGTCACTGCGCGCTACCGGTGTGGAACTCCGTGCTTCAAAATAACAGACACCGTGTCTTATTTCTATTGTGAGTGAGGGCTGTGACGTTCCGCACTGCCTACGCCGCCGATGATCAGCGGCGCCAGGCCCCCGCGTCTCCGGAGACGACCATGATCGAACCCACGCATCAGGAACAGATCGAACAACCGCCCAAACGAGAGCGAACGCGCAAGCGGATCCTGGACGCCGCGGAGGAGGCGATCCGCGACAACAGCAACCTGCACGCCCTGGACATGGAGGAGGTCGCCGCCCGGGCCGGGATCGCGCGCTCGGGCCTGTACCGCTACTTCCCCACCAAGGAGGAGATGCTCAAGACGCTCATCACGCAGCGCAGCGCCGAACTCCGGTTCGGGGCGCAGCCGCTGGGCGACAACGAGGATCTCGCACGCTACCTGGAACGCACACTCAACATGCTCGTGCAGTTCTGGCGGCACCGGCGGGCGATCTACCTCACGGGGCTGGACCTGTCCGACATGGACCGCGAGTTCCACCGGAGGTGGAACCAGGAGCTCGTGGACAACTGGACCTCGGTGCTCGTCGACGTGTACCAGCGCGACGTCGAGGCCGGCCGCGTGACCGCCCCCCTCGCCGATCCGTGGTCCACGGCGGAGTTCCTCACCATGGCGGTCGTCTCGCGGCTGCAGAGCCTGTACCGCGACACCGACCAGCCCGAACGGGAGGAGAACGTGCTGCGCGCCACGCTGGAGGTCGCGCTGCGCGGCTTCGGCCTGCGGCCGCCGACCCAGGTCTCATGAGGCGCCGTCCACCGGGGCGCGGCACTCACTCCTCGGCGGAGGCGCGCCCCGGTGCCTCCGGAACTCCCAGATCAGCGAAGATCTTGGTCGCCGTGGCGAGCATCATCGCGGCGTCGTCCGGGGCGACCACCTCGGCGGGAAGCTGCGCGAGACCGTGGAGGGCCCGCGCCTCGGCATAGCGCTCGTGCCGCTTGCGCGCCAGCCCAAGCGCGGCTTCGTGGGAGGCGCGCGCCTCGGCGAACCGCCCCGCGCGGGCGTGCGTGACCGCCAGTTCGTTGAGCACTTCGGCCTCCGCGCTCCGCTGCGCGGTCTCCCGGCCCAGCTTCAGCGCGGTCCGGTGCGCCTCCTCCGCCTCCTCGAACCGGCCGAGTTCGCGGAGCACGACGCCGATGGTGTTGCGGGTGTAGGTCTCACCCGACTGGTCGCCGAGGTCCCGGAAGACACCGAGGGCCCCGTGCAGCTGCTCCAGGGCCGTGGTGAGGTCGCCCGACTGGGCGTTGATCTCCCCCAGTATCCGCAGGGCCGCCGCGTGGCAGTCGTCCGGATGGTCGCTGACGCGCAGGGCGAGGACCGCCTCGCAGTGCTCCCGCGCCTCATCGAACCTGCCCAGCGCCTGGTCGATGGCGGCGATGTTGCTCCGCTGCCGCATCTCCAGCTCCCGGTCGCCGATCGCCACGGCGTGGTGGAGGACCTCGTCGAGGGCGGCGAGGGCGTCGCGGAACCGGCCCATGCGCTCGTAGACCATCGCGAGGTTGGCGATGGCGCGGATCTCGCCGGTGCGGTCGCCGAGCCGGGCGAAGATGCCGCGCGCCTCACTGAGCAGCGACAGCGCGATGTCGAACCTGCCGGAGAGGCAGTGCGCGATCCCCAGGCCGATCAGGGTCACCGCGCTGCCCATGTCGTCGCGGTCGGCGCGGCTGGCCTCCAGCGCCCGCTCGTGGGTGCTCAGCCACAGCTCGGTCTGCCCGTGCACGGCGTAGAACCGCCACAGGGAGTGCGCCAGCTGCCACGCCTGCTTGCCGTTGCCCTGCTCCGCGTAGTAGTCGACCACGGCGGCCAGGTTCTCGCGGTTGACGTCGAACCAGGCGATCGCCTCGGACCAGTTCGACAGGTCGGCCCGGTAGCGCGAGGTCGTGGTGGGGTCCACCTCGTAGTCGTGGCCGCGGGAGCCGAGCCACTCCGCCGCCCGCTGCGCGGTGTGCAGGTAGTGGTCGCCGGTGCGGTGCCGGATCTCGTCCACGTCACCGGCCGGCAGGTGCTTCAGGGCCTGCTGCCGGGTATAGGCGCCGATCAGGTCGTGGAAGCGGTACAGGTCGACGCCCTGCTCCTCCAGCAGGCACACGCTGACCAGCTCTTGGAGCACGTCATCGGCGCCGGGCAGGTCGCGGTCCAGCAGGGCGGCGGCGCCGTAGAGGTCGATGCTGCCGCCGATCATCAGGCCGAGGCGCAGGAACGCGTCGCGCTGGGCGTCGGTGAGGCTCTGGTAGGAGAGCTCGAAGATCGCCTCGACGCTCTGCCCGTCGGTGCGCAACTCCTGGAACCTGCGGTGCTGCTCGCCGAGCCGCTGCTCCACGTGCGCGAACGTCCACCGCGGCCGGGTCAGCATGCGGCCCGCGACGATCCGCAGCGCCAGCGGCAACCCGCCGCAGAGCCGGGCCACCGCCCGGACCGACTCCGGTTCGCGCGCGGTCCGCTCGGGTCCGAGGACCGCTCCGAGCAGTGCGACCGAGGCGTCGGAGTCGAGCATCCCCAGCGAAACGTGGCGGGCACCGCTCAGCAGGGAGAGTTCGTGCCGGCTCGTGATCAGGGTGAGGGAGCCCGGGGAGGCCGGCAGCAATGGGCTGATCTGCGCGAACGACCGCGCGTTGTCGAGGAGCAGGAGGACCCGCCGGCCGGAGACGGCGGCCCGCCACATCGCCGCCCGCTCCGCCACGGTGTCGGGCATCGCCTCCGCCGCCACTCCGACCGCCCGCAGCAGGCTGCCCAGGGCGGAGAGGGCGCTGACCGGCTCCTGGTCGACAGTATGCCCATAGAGGTCCACGAACAGGCCGCCGTCCGGGAACCGCTCGGCCAGCCGGTGGCCGGCATGGATGGCGAGTGTGGTCTTTCCGGCCCCGCCCGGGCCGGTGATGACGCAGACGTCCGCGCGCTCCCCGCCGCCCTCGCCCATCTCCAGTACGTGCTCCAGGTCGGCCTCGCGACCGGTGAAGTCGGGGATGTCACGGGGGAGGTCGTTGCGGGGCGAGAACCCCGGGGCGGCGTCATCGGCGGCCGCCTCCGCGGACCCCGGCGGGGGCTCCCGCGACTCCACGGCCACCGGCCCGTCCGGGGCGGCGGGGGCGTGCCGGCCGCCGTTCGGCGGATGCGTCCGGGGGGTGGCCGTCCGGCGGGCGGCGGCGCCGTCGGGTTCGGGGTCGCGCAGGATCCGCTGGTGCAGCTCCATCACCTCGCGGCTCGGATCGATCCCGAGTTCCTCGGCGAGGGTCTTCTGGAGCTCGCTGTAGGTGGCGAGTGCCGTGGCGCGCTGCCCGTCGCGGTACAGCGACGCGATCAGGGGCAGGTGCAGGCTCTCCCGCAGCGGCTCCTGCCGGACCAGCGGAGTCAGCCGGGTGACGACGTCGCGGTACCGGCCGAGCTCGAAGCACGCCTCGGCCCAGGCGGCGACCGCCACCCACTTCTCCTCCAGGAGCGGCAGGCAGAGGGTGTAGCGGAGGTGTTCGGAACCGGTGCCCGAGAAGGGGGTACCGCGCCAGCAGTCCAGCGCCTCGTCCCACAACCGCGCGGCGAGTTCCGGATCGGCCGCCGCCTGCGCCCGGGCCGACAGCCCCCGGAACCGGTGGAGGTCGACGCGCTCCGGATCGACCCGCGCGAGGTAGCCGCCGGCGGTGGTTTCGATCAGGCGGGGAAATGCCCGACGCAGGTGCGAAACCTGGACCTGGATGATAGACCGGGCTGTGCGGGGAGGTTCGCCGTTCCAGAGGAAGTCGATGAGGTCGTCGACGGGAACCTCGGTCCCGAGGTGGACCAGCAGCGCTCCCAGGACGCACCGCTGGCGCGGCCCGCCGACGGGTATCGTTTCGCCGTCGCGCCAGGCCGCAATCGGACCCAGGACGCCAAAATCCACAAACGGCACTGTAGCAAGACCATTCGTGGTTTATGGGGAGAAATCCCATACCATTACGCCCGCACTTTCCTCTCGGAGGCCACGGGCGCAATGGCGGAATTCACGTCGTATGCGCGACTCCGTCACTTGGGCTCTTCGCTGGTCCCCTCGCCCTCCGCCGGCCGCTCGGACTCCGGCTGCTCCTCCGGGGGCTGGGGCTCGTCCTTGGTGGGACGCAGCTTGGCCGTGGCGGGCGTCGCCCCTGAGACGCCCCACCGGCCCAGCCCCTCGACGATCCGCAGGAACTCGGCGTCGGTACGGCCGGGCTCCGAGGTCAGCAGCTGACTCATGCACTCTCCCCTGAGTGAATTCACGATGAGTTGACGCGGCCGCCTCAACACGGTTCCCCCGGGTCCCCCCGGCC
>NZ_QEIO01000132.1 GCF_003336425.1 Marinitenerispora sediminis
CCCGGCAGTTCCCCCACCGGTGCGCGACCGGCCACCGGACGCCCCCACCCCCGCACTCCCGTCCACTCACCCGAGGTCGGCCAATGCCCATCGCGCTGCTAGCCCTCGCGGCCTTCATCACCGTCATCATCGTCTGGAACGTCGTGTTCAAGCGGAACATGGGCGAGGCGATGCTGCTCGGGCTGGTCGTCACGGTCCTTTTCGCCGGGGCCCAGGCGCCCGCCTTCCTCCTGGAGGGGCTGACCGGTGCGCTCACCCACGACGTCCTCTACGCGGCGCTGGCCTTCGTCTTCATGGCCTACCTGATCGACGTCACCGGGTTGATCCAGAAGATCCTCGCCATCCTGAACTCCGTCTTCGGACGGATCCGCGGTGGTCCCGCCTTCGTCGACACGGCCGGTTCGGCGGTCTTCGGCGCCCTCTCCGGCTCCAACTCCGCCAACACCGCCTCCAGCGGCTCCTTCACCGGCCCGTGGATGGTGCGCACCGGATGGTCCCCGACACGGGCCGCCACGGTGCTGGCGGGCAACGGCGGCATGGGCGCCGCCCTTCCGCCCAGTGCCTCCATGGTGATCATGGTCGGGTTCGCCGGCGGACTGGTCACCACGGGACAGGTCTACCTGGGGCTGCTCGCGGCGGGCGCCTACCAGATCCTGCTGCGCATGGTGCTGGTCCTGTATTTCGTGCGCCGCGACGGTATTCCCAAGGCCGAGGAGCGCGACCTCGTTCCGCTCCGCACGTCACTGAAACAGGGCGCGGGCGCGCTGTCGATCTTCCTGGGTGCCCTCATCCCCATCGTGGTCACCGTGGGCCCGCTCGCCGACTATCTGACCGAGTCCACCCCGCTGGGCGACACCATCGGCGAGATCTCGCTGCTGACCTGGATCCCGGTCCTGATCATCGCCTTCTCGCTCGTGGCGGGGCGGGACCGCCTGCCCAGCACCTTCCGGGGCTGGTGGACCCTGCTGGACGGTGCACTGCCCAAGTTCGCCAACATCGGCGCCCTGCTGTTCTTCGCGATCGCGGCCAGTGAGGTGCTCGGCCGCCTCGGTCTGGCCGAGGACGTCAACGAGATCCTCCAGACCCTCCCCATCAACGGTGTGCTGATGGTCGTCGTCGTGGGGCTGGTGATCACCCTGGTCGCCGGACCGCTCTCCTCCACGGCGACCCTCACCGCGGTGGGCCAGATCTCCTTCCTGACGCTGGTGGGCGTGGGAGTCGACCCGCTCACGGCGGTCATCGCGATCCTGGTGTTCGCCTCCACCGAAGGCGCCTCCCCTCCGGCCTCGGGCTCGATCTTCGTCGCGGCCGGACTGACCGGAGCCCGGCCCGAGAGCACCTTCATCCCGCTGATCGTCTACTACATGATCCCGATCCTTCTCATAGGTTGCCTCATCGGATGGGGCGTCCTGCCGATTCCGGGGAGTTGAGCATGACCAAGATGAGAACGCGGGCCTTCACCGCCGTCCGGGCACTGTTCAAACTGGGATTGCTCACCTGCTTCGCTCTGGGCGCCCTGCTCGTCGCCGGGCAACTCGCCGGCGTGATTCTCCAACGCCCCGAGTGGGTCGCCGGAACCTCCGACCTCCTGTTCGTGCCGGCGGTGACGGCCGCCGCGGCCTTCGGCGTCCTGGGGTTCGTCGCGGGATACCTGGCACCACGCGGCGAGGACTGACACGGGGACAGGCTCGCCGGGACCTGCCCCACCGGCGAGCGCACCAGGGCGGCACAGCCCCGGCGTGGCGCGTGGCACCATCGCGGCCGGACGCACGGTGCTCCGTTGCCGGAGTCGCCGGGCCCGAAGCCGCTCTCGTCCATCCCGGACGGGGACACGGTCGGAGACCCAGCCGTGATCGGCGTGGTGTCTCGGCAGCCGTCCCGGCCGCGACGGCGTAGGACCAACACCAGCGGAGGGCGCCCGGTTCCCGGGCGCCCTCCCGCTGCCCCCGGCACCGTCACGCGCGAAGGCGCCGCCGAGCCGCACAGCCGAGCGGCCGCCCCCGGGGATCCCCGGGGGCGGCCGCTCGGCTGTGCACCCGCTGTGGTAGTCCGGTAAGGTAACCGATGGTGGTGAATGCTGGGTTCGAGCCGGAGCCGCCGCGGGCCATTAGCTCAACTGGCAGAGCAGCGGACTTTTAATCCGCGGGTTCAGGGTTCGATCCCCTGGTGGCCCACCATAGATGGGATGTTCAAACCCGCAGCATCAGCGGGCTTTACGTCCTCTCCCGCACGCAGCCTGGCCTCGTACGTCAGTGCTGCGGCGTGGACCGAAGGATCGAGCAGCGTGTCCAAGGGCTCTCCAGAGTTCGCATCCACGATGTCGCCGCCGTCGAGCTGGTCGACGTTGATGCGGTCGAAGAATGCCTGATTGCAGATGCGTCGTAGCGAGTCGTCAATGCTCATGTCGTAGCTCGCGCCTCGGAAGATCACGTCGCCCTTGTAGTCCGGGTTCGAGAGCATGTCCTGGACCGTCGTCAGGCCGGGCGCCTTCGAGGGCCCGTGAGTTCGCCGCGAACTCGCGTGGCCCAGCGTCGCCAGCCGCCGGGGATCGTGGCCCGCGTGGCCGAACGGGTCTCGATCTCGCGGGCGACAGCGAGTTCGAGGATGTCCCGCTCGGTCTCGCTGAGCCCGTCGCCTGGCCGCCACCCCAAGGCTGCGGCCGCTTGGCGTGCAGGCCTTCGTGTTCATGAGTAGAACAACAGCGCGAAGACCAAATCTAGGACGACCGCGCATGATATGTGCCGCCTAGCGCATTCATCGAACAACGGCTGCCTCTTTAGGGTTGATTCGAGAAATCGCAACCAGTCAGGCATATGCGGAAGCAGGGGGCAGGCATGGCGGTTGAGGGCAGAGGCACAGCGGTAGAGCAGACCGGTCGCCGCCGGTGGCTCGCCTTCGCAGTGCTGTGCGGCATGCAGACGATGATCGTGGTCGATGTCAGCATCGTCACGATCGCGCTTCCTTCCATCCAGAGCGATCTCGACATCCATCAGTCACGTTTGGGCTGGGTGATCAACGCTTACACGATTGGATTCGGCGGTCTGCTGCTCCTCGCGGGACGCCTGGGAGATCTGATCGGCCGCAAGACCGTGTTCAGCGCTGGCGTGGCCGCGTTCACCGTCGCCTCCGCACTGAGCGGGTCGGCGTGGAGTCAGGAGTTCCTCATCGCGACCCGGTTCATCCAAGGCGTGGGAGCGGGCCTGGCATACGCGGTCGCCATGAGCATCGTGATCACACTCTTCACCGAGCCGCGAGAACGTGGCCGAGCGCTGGGGCTCGTCGGCTTCGCGCAGGCCGCTGGCGCCTCGGTGGGCATCGTCCTCGGCGGTGTCCTCTCGCACGCCATCAGCTGGCATTGGGTCTTCTACGTCAACGTGCCCATCGGCATCGTCGCATCCGTTCTCGCCGTCCGGCTGATTCCCAAGGACAGCGGCATCGGGCTACGCGCGGGCCTGGACGTCATCGGCGCGGTGCTTGCCACAGCCGGACTCATGCTCGGCGCATACGCCATCGTCATCATCGGTGACCACGGCTGGAACTCTCCACACGCGCTCGCCGGCCTTGTGTCGCTGGCCCTGCTGGGCGGCTTCATCCTCCGGCAGACGACCGCCCGCGTGCCCCTGGTTCCTCTTGGATTTCTGCGCAATCGCGCCCTGGCCGGCGGGAACATCATCCACATCCTGACGACGGGCAGCACCGTTCCCTTCACCATCATGATCGCTCTCTACTTCCAGCAGGTCGCGGGCTACAGTCCTCTTCATGCTGCGTTCGCCCTGATGCCGCTCGCGATCGCCTCAGCCTTCACTTCGCTCGCCGTGTACCCGCGCCTGGCCTCGCGGTTCGACAGCCGACGCATGCTGGCGGCAGGTCTGACCGTCGTCGCGAGCGGTCTCCTGCTCGCGGCCCGCCTACCAGCCGATCCGCTCTACACCATCGACATCCTGCCCGCGATCACGCTGGTCGGCGCCGGCAGTGGGATCGTGATGCCGGCGGTCATCGCGGCCAGCATGGCGGTCCGCGATCTCCGGGAGGCAGGGCTGGCGTCCGGAGTCGCCGCCACCTCGGGCATGATCGGAGACACCGCAGGCATCGCGGCACTCACCACGCTGGCCGCAGCCCACACCGCCGCACTTCTGAACGACGGCTTGCAGCCCGTGCCCGCACTCAACGACGGATTCCACCTGGCCTTCGGTACCGCCGCCGCACTGGCAGCCATAGCAGTGGCGATCGCCTTCCTGCTTCTGCGCCGCCCAGATGCTCGGAACACGCCTGCGCCACATTGAAGAGCCACCGACCCGCCGGACGCGATCGAGAGGGGTGCGACGATTCGTCAGTCACGCCGTCCCGGCGAGCGCCTTCACGAGCAGGTCGGTGATTTCACGGCCGTGGGTGAGGTCAGGGTCCAGATCGGGGTCATAGATCGTCAGGTCGAGGCCTACGAATCGCGGAGACGCAGTGAGTCGTCCAAGGATGACGGCAAGTTGGTCAAAGGTGAGTCCACCCGGTTCGGGGCTGTCTACGGCCGGCATCAGGTCGGGGTCGATGACATCGACGTCCATATGAACCCAGAATCCGGTGAGGTCGGAACGTTCGATGGCCCTCATGGCTTCTCGCGCAGCATTCTCGGTGCCACGCGCCACCGTGGCGGCGTCGATGACCATCACCCCGTCCGCCGCTGCCTCGTCCGCGAACTCGTCGCCGGGGCGCGAGCCGATCGAAACGACATCGGACGAACGCAGGTACGGACGCCGGCCGTCGAGGTTCGCGAGCGTTCCGCCGAGGCCCGTCGCCAGTGCGAGGCTCTCGCCGCCGGCGGACCCCACCGCATCACAGTTTCCTGGGTGCCGGTAGTCCAGGCCGTCAAGACTGACCAATCCGTACCGGCCGTTGCGATGCAGGGCGAGCCCCACGCCGACGAGGATGCTGCAGTCACCGCCCAGCACGACAGCGATGTCCCGGTTCGCGATGATCGGCTCGAGCCGCTCCGCCAGACGAAGCGAATGGTCGGCGATCGCCGCCTCGTTGCGCACCTCGCCGTCGGCCCGACCTGGGCGGTAGCGCCCCGGGGTCACGACTCCGCCGTCTCGCGCCCCCAGCCTGTCCAGGAGCCCAGCGTCACGCAGCACCCCGGGCGCCTTGTAACAGCCCGGGACGATCCCGTCCTCCGGAGGACGCAGCCCAAGATTCGACGGTGCGTCCACGACCGCGAATCGTCGCGCGATTTCGGACATCGACCTCTGCTCTCCTCACTTGGGGCGAGCGGCGGCAAGCCTACGGAGCCGACCCGCGCGGAGCACGTCTGTGACAGCAACGCTCCGGCCTTGCACCCGCGGTCCTATAAAGATGAAGGCCGCGATCCCGAGCAGTCGCCGTCCTTGTCGCTGAGCTGCGCAAGCCGCATGCTCCGGCCGCTGCGATTACTTCCGCTCGTCGCCAACTTGTGCGCCTACCCCGTGAACAGGACGTGCCCGTGCGTACGCGCGCCGCGGAGCATGCGCACCCGTCGGGCGCTCAACGCTCCTTATGAGTCTTTCCGGCTGTGGTGTCGCCCCGACGGCGGAAGAAGGGGACGATCACCGCTGCGGCCGCGATGTGCATGAAGGTCAGGGACAGCGTGGTCTCGATGTCCGCCTCGTACGAGAATGCCGGCAGCAACGAGGCCGCCGCCACCGTGAGCGCAACCGCCGTCCAGATGGTTCGGGCTCGCGTAGTGAGTAGTTCGAGCGCGATGAGCAGAACCCATCCCGCGGTAGCCGCCGCGAGCACGGAACCGATGACCGCTCCGAGAGTGACCTCCATCGACGCGTCCTCGGCACCGAACGAGACCACGAACGATGCGCCCATCGCCCCTCCCGCAAGCCAGATGAGCACGCAGGCCAGCACAGCGCTGAGCCCGCCGATCAAGCGCGAGCGCCAGTCGATCGCTAGCGTTGCGAGCAAGGCGGGTCGTGGGGCGGACCGGATGAGTTGCGGCTCAGAGCGCATGGGGTCTCCTGACTCTCGGGGCCGCGGCGGAACTCGCCGCGGACAACGATCACGGTATGACCGCTCGGGGATACGATCAATGCGCATCTCGATCAAGTTAATGCGCGATCGTCCGGAGAAGGCGGTTGTTCGTATAGGATCAGTTCGTGGACATGATGAGTGAGGTCGTCGCGGTCCTCCGTCGAGGGCGACCGCGATCTCAGCGCGTCACCTGGACCGCGCCATGGGGTCAGCGCTTTGCCGCGGTCGATGGCTCGGCCGGATTCCAGGTCGTCCTTCGCGGGACGTGCTGGCTGCTCCGTGATGGTGAGGAGCCGGTGCGCCTGCAGGCAGGAGACGTCCTGTTCCTCCCCAGCGGCGCCGAGCACGCACTCGCCGATCGGATCGATGCCGAGCTTGCCGAGGCATGCGAACCAGGCCGGGTGGCGGGCAACGGCGCAGTCGAGGTGCCTGCGAGTCCGGACCATGGACTGCCGGGAGAACAGACTGTGACGCTGTGTGGCGCTTATGAACTCGACCTGCGGTTCATTCACCCACTGCTCGCGCAGCTCCCACCCGTGGTGATCTTGCGCGCGCCGTTCGATCGAGGAGAGCCGCTCCGGGATGCGGTAGAGCTGCTCGCGATGGAGCTTGACCGGCCTGGACTGGGCACGGATCACCTGATCGCCGCGCTGCTCGACGTGCTGTTCATCCACATCCTCCGTGCGTGTCACGACGAGCGCGTCCTGCCGGGCCGCGCACATTCGTGGGTCGCGGCGATCCGGGACACAGGACTCCGCTCCGCACTCGACGCGTTCCACAGCGACCCCGGGCACCCGTGGACGGTCGCCGAGCTCGCTCAGCACGCGGCCATGTCCCGCACCGCCTTCGCTCGTCGGTTCCACGAACTGATCGGGAATCCGCCCATGGCCTACGTCACCTGGTGGCGCATGAATCTCGCCACCGCCCTGCTGACCGACACGGACCAGCCGATGCGCGCCATCGCTCAGCGAGTGGGTTACAGCTCGGAGTACGCCTTCGCGCATGCTTTCCGCCGAGAGCGCGGCATCTCGCCAGGTGCGGCGCGCCGCACCGGCTCGCGCGGAAACCTCCCGCACTCCGCCGTCCGATCACGGAACGGAGTCACCGCATGACGGTTCGAAACCCCGGCCCGCTCCCGGAGATCGTCGTGGACGAGCGCGGAGAGCGGGATGGGGGCCCGGTGCTGTTGCTCCATGGCGGTGGAGTTGCCGGCTGGATGTGGCGGCCGCTCATCGAGCAGATGGGACCCGGACACCGGTTCCTCGTGCCGGACCTCCCAGGGCACGACCGCGGCGCGCAGACGGATTACGAGTCGCACGAGCGGACCGTTGACGCGCTCGCCGAGATGCTTCAGCACCGCGAGGACCGCCCGGCCGCGGTCATCGGCTTCTCGCTCGGAGCGCAACTCGCCGTGCTCCTCGCGGTCCGGCGTCCCGATCTGGTCGCCCAGGTCGGGATCATCAGCGCCCAGGCAGAACCGTCGAGATGGCCCGGGATGACCCTCGCGTTGCTTCGAACGGCGGCACCGCTCGCGAAGTGGGAGTGGTTCGCCCGGGCACAGGCGAAGGAACTGTTCATCCCGCCGACGCTGTTCCCCGACTATCTCAGGACCGCCCGGCGGCTCTCCACCCGCACGCTTCTGACATCGGTGGGCGAGAACATGCGGTTCACGGTCCCACCCGCGTGGGCCTCCTACGCGGGCACGACCCTCGTCTTGGTGGGCGAGCGGGAACGGGCGATCATGGCCCGCTCGGCACACCATCTGACCCGTGACCGAGGCGATGGCGACTCCGAGACCATCGCCGGGTGCGGTCACGGCGCTCCTTTGCAGAAGCCGCGCTGGCTAGCAGACCGGCTACAGGCCTGGCTCACCTGATCAACGCGACTCCCATGCCGTCTGCACGGTTTTCGGCCGCGACTTGGAGGATGCGGGTGAACGCGGTGTCTGACTGGCGCGCTTCTCGGTGCCTCCGGAGTTCACCGCGGCCCATTCCTTCGTCGCTTCGTCGATGCCGTCTGGGAGGGTCGCGTCCGCACCCTCCTCAGTCGGACGGGTTCGCCCGGGCCTCCCACCGGGCCACCATGGGCTTGCGCTCTTGGACCGGCGCCGCCGCCAGGGTGGTGTCGCTTCTGGGCGACACTCACACAGGTAAAAAGCCGCAATGCCTTTGCGGTCGTCTATCTTTTGGGGGTGGACGTCACCAGTGACCTCTTGCGCGGGGTGCGGGCCCGCGGCTCCCTGTTCGGCAGTTCGACTCTGTCACCGCCCTGGTCACTGCACTTCGTGGACGGTGCGCCGCTGACCCTGTGCACCGCCCTCACCGGGGCGGGCTGGATCGTGCCGGAGGGGCATCCGCCTGAACGCCTCGGCACCCACGACACGATCGTGGTGCGCGGTCCGACGACATTCACCTTCGTCGACGAGCCCGGCACTACGGCAGAGCCGATCGCCTGCGGGGAGCACTGCGCGACGCCCGAGCAGGGGGGCACACGGCACCGGCTGGGCTGGCACGATCCCGGTGAAGGGAGCGGGGACGGCAGTGGTGCGACGACCTTGGTGGTCGGCGCCTATCCGGTCCGCGGCGAGATCAGCCGGCCGTTGCTGGACGTGCTTCCCGTCGTGCTGCGCGTGGACGCCGGAGACACCCGTGACCCGGTGCTGGACCACCTCGCCTCCGAGGTCGCCCGCGACGAACCGGGCCAGCAGGTCGTGCTCGACCGGCTCCTGGACTGGATGCTGGTCTGCACGTTGCGCACCTGGCTGGATCGGCCCGGCGGGTACCCCCCGGCCTGGTGGACCGCCCAGAAGGACCCGGTGGTCGGCCAAGCACTGCGCCTCTTGCACGCCGAGCCCGCGGCGCCATGGACGGTGGGCGAGCTGGCCCGGCGGACGGGGGTCTCCCGCTCGACACTGGCGAAACGGTTCGCCGATCTGCTCGGCGAGCCGCCGCTGGCCTATCTGACCCGCTGGCGCATGACGCTGGCGGCGGATCTCCTGGTCGAGCAAGAATCCTCGACCGTCGCTCATGTCGCCCGCGCCGTCGGCTACACCGACCCGTTCGCGTTCAGCGTGGCGTTCAAGAGGCTCCGGGGCACCAACCCGAGCGAGTTCCGCCGCTTGGCCGAAGCCTGACCGGTGGGAGAGCAGACAGGCGGCCAGTTGCGGAGGGCGGCGTCCTCGACCCGTCGGAACCCCCATGGAACGGGGCAGGAACGGCCGGAGGATCCACGTGGTCACCGGAGCAGGGCGGGTCGCCGGAGAATCCGGCGACCCGCCCCGATGGCTGCGGCGGTCATCCGCGAGCGTTGACGTCCTCGCGCCAGATCTCATGGGCGAGGCCGGCGGACCGGCCGTCTTCCGCGGGGGGACCGGTCAGAGACAGGCGGTACCCGGTGCGGACCGGGGTCCGGTCCGCCGTCATGTCAGGCGCCGCTTCCGGCGCGGCCGCCCAGCAACTGCGTCTCCCAGGCGAAGGCGACGCCGGTGGCACCACCGTGCTGCGTCAGCACCTCGGTCAGACCCGGCACGGTCTCCTCACGGGCCCAGTCGCGCTGCCACTCACTCGCCACCGCCAGCCAGGTGATCGGCACCACGCCGGCCTGGACCATGCGCCGCACGGCCATGTCGTGGGTCTCGGCCGAGGCCCCGCCCGAGGCGTCGGTGACGACGAAGACCTCGAAGCCCTCGCCCGCCGCCTGAATCGCCGGCATGGCCACACAGACCTCCGTCCACAGGCCGGCGATGATCAGCTTCTTGCGGCGGGTCGCCTTGACGACGTCGACGACGTTCGGGTCCTGCCAGGTGTTGACGAGCGTGCGGTTGATCGGCTTCTGCTCCGGGAACACGTCCTGCAGCGCCTGGATGAGGTAGCCGCCGCGCTCCTCCAGCACGGTCGTCAGAATGGTCGGGACGTTGAACACCTTGGCGCTCTTGGCGAGGCCGACGACGTTGTTGACGACCATCGACGGTTCGTGGCTGTTGAGGTTGGCGAACTGGAACGGCTGGTGGTCGATCAGTACGAGGACGCTCTCCTCGGGGGTCAGCAGTGCCTGCAGTCCGGACTTCGCTTCGGTGCTCATGGATCCCTCTCCAGATGTTCGTGTTCTGGGAGCTCAGACGGGACACTGTCGATCTCGAACGGGCGATGCGGCCGCGCGCGTCCACTCCGCCGCCCCTGGGTCGGAACGGCCGGTCTCGATCGAATAGATGATGCGTCATCTACATTACTGAATGTATGTGACGTGTCAACTAAAGGTGTGCACCACCCCCGGGGCCCACGGCGAAAGTTGACTCATCATCTATCATCCATCGATAGCAGCTTGGGGCCGTGCGCCGACAAGGAATGCGAGGCACCGCTCATGCGGACGTCACTGGTGGTCGTGATGGGTGCGGCAGGGACCGGAAGGACCACGATCGGCCTTCCGCCCGCCGCCCCGGTCGGCGTTCCGTAGGCCGGGGGAGACGGGTCCCGCCGGCCGGCGTCGACAGGCTGGCGGCCGGGGCACGGCATGCCGGCGAGGACCGCCGGCCCTGGCCCGGCTCGGGCGGCGCTGGGCGCCCGGCCGGGTCCGCACCCGGCGGGGGCGGAGGCGGCCCCGCCTCCAAGCCGGCCTACCGCGGCCGGCCGCGGGCCGCGGTCCCCTCCTCGGTCGGGGCCCAGCCGGGACGGACCGTCGCATTCGTGCCCGCGAGGCAGAAGGGATACCGCAATGACCAATCCAGAGGCTCGCCCGGCTCCCCGCGTGTGCACCGAGGGCGGTCTGCCGGGGCCGTGGGCGGAATGCGAGGGCAGGGCCCCGGTCGAGATCATCAGCGCCCGTGCCGTGCCGCTGGGTGGGCCGCGCGCGATGAACGTGCGCCGCACGCTGCCGCAACGGCAGCGTTCGTTGATCGGAGCGTGGTGCTTCGTCGACCACTACGGGCCGGACGACGTGGCGGCCACCGGCGGGATGGACGTGGCGCCGCATCCGCACACCGGGCTGCAGACGGTCAGTTGGTTGTTCGAGGGGGCCATCACCCACAACGACTCCGGCGGCAACCGCGCAGACGTCCTCCCCGGAGAGATGAACCTGATGACGGCCGGGGCCGGCATCTGCCACTCCGAGACCTCCGACCCGGCAACCGGCCGGCTCCACGGGGTGCAGCTCTGGCTCGCCCTGCCGGAGGGGGCCCGCCATACCGCGGAACGCGCTTTCGAGCATTTCGTGCCCGACCCCGTCGAGTTCCCCGGGGGGTACGCGCTGGTCTTCCTCGGTTCGCTTCTGGATTCGCGGTCGCCGGTGGGCACGTACACGCCGCTGGTGGGGGCCGAACTCCGCCTCGCCTCCGGCGCCGAGATCGATCTCGAGGTCGACCCCGCGTTCGAACACGGTCTCCTGGTGGACACTGGCGAGTCCGTCACGCTCGAAGGCGTGCACGTGCCCAAGGACGCCATGGGCTACACCGGGGTGGGGTCGGGGACGCTGCGCATCGCCAACGGTGGCGGCGAACCGGCCAGGCTCGTGCTCCTGGGAGGTGCCCCCTTCGGCGAGGAGGTCGTCATGTGGTGGAACTTCCTGGGCCGCTCGACGGAGGAGATCAGGCAGTACCGGGAGGAGTGGGAGAACCACGGCGAGCGGTTCGGGCGTGTCGAAGGCTACGTGGGACACGGCGGCCCGGGAAGGAACCGCGACGGGATGGCGAGAATTCCGGCCCCGGAGCTGCCCCAGGTCCCGATGCGGCCGAGGAGGAACCCCGCACCGCACGTACAGTTCGACGGCTGACCGACCCGGGTCGGCGCTTGCCCCTCGCCCCGCGAACCGCTGTGCCCCCCACCGAGGCGGACACCATCCCCACAGAGAGGTACCCGAAGTGACCGAACAACGGACCGACAGAACCGGCGCCCCCGTACATGTCGCGCTCGACGCGACACGCGGCATCAGCGCCTACACCGTGAGCCTGGACGACGGAACCCTCGCCGGCCGTGCGGACTTCGTCGACCCGCCGGAGGCCGCCGGCGAGCGCATCTTCTTCCACACCGAGATCGCCGAGGAGTTCGGTGGCCGCGGCCTGGCGGGGCTCCTCGTCCGCGAGGCGCTGGCGGAGAGCATCCGCGAGGACCTCACCGTCGTGCCCGTGTGCCCGGTCTTCGCCAAGCACCTGGACAAGCACGGCGAGGACTACAAGGCCGACGGCGGACGGTTCCGCCGGCCGAGGCCGGCCGACCTCGCCGCCGTCAAGCAGGCGACCGAGGGCGGGGCATGAGCGCGGAGCGTCCCTACATCGACAAGCGACACCCCGAGGTGTACCGGGCGGCCGTCAAGGCGGCGGAGGCCGCCCGAACCGCGGCCCGCGAGGCCGGCCTCGGCGACGACACGATCGAGATGATCAACATCCGCGTGTCGCAGATCAACGCGTGCCCGACCTGTCTGAGCGTCCATTTTCCACGGGCGCTCAAGGCCGGGGTGAAGCAGAGCACTCTGGATCTGCTGCCGGCCTGGCGGGAGGCCGGTGTCTTCACCGATGAGCAGAAGGCCGCGCTCCTCATAGCGGAGTCCCTCACGGTGATCGATCCGACGATCGACCGGGAGTCCGTCAACGCACGTGCGGCCGCCCATCTGACCACGGACCAGATCTCCGCGGTGGAGTGGGTCGCCACCATGATCAACGCGTTCAACCGCGTCTCGATCGCCAGTGGCCACCCGGCACTGAAGGCGTAGCAGAATGGCCTCTGCCGCCGTGGCCACCGAGTTCCAGGAAAGGTGCCACGGCGACAGGGGCCGGGGCGCGCTGTTTCGCGATGGCGTGCATATGCCGAGGCTGGTCCGGTCTCGGCCTCTCAGTTCGTCGACATCGGACCGCGACGCGCAGGGGCCGACCGCCGCTGTGCGGGCCGCTCACGTGTCGTCGTGTCCCTGGTCCCGAGGAGCGCGCAATGCGATCACCGATACCCGACTATCTCGCTGAGGTGCGCGGGGCTGTCGAACCCGACCGCTCCGGCGCGCCCGCGGACTACATCCCCGAGCTCGCGGCAGCCGATCCGGAGCGCCTGGGGGTGGCCTTCGCGATGGTGGACGGCGAGGTGTACGCCTCTGGCGACGTCGACCAGGCGTTCACCATCCAGTCGATCTCCAAGCCGTTCGTCTACGCGCTCGCGCTGGCAGACCGTGGTTTCGGCACCGTGCTGGACAAGGTCGGGGTGGAACCCTCGGGAGAGGCCTTCAACGAGATCTCCCTGGAACCCGGGACCGGCCGCCCGTTCAACCCGATGATCAACGCGGGCGCGATCGCCACCCACTCCCTCGTCGGTACCGGGCAGATGGGAGCCGACGTCCGGCTGCGACGGGTGATCGACGGGCTGTCCGCGTTCGCCGGGCGCGGCCTGGAGACCGACGAGTCGGTATTCGCCTCGGAGATGGCCCACGCCCATCGCAATTTCGCGATCGCGCACATGCTCCGAACACACGGCATCCTCACCGAGGACCCCGCAACAGTGGTCGAGGGCTACATCCGGCAGTGCGCCGTCCTGGTCACCGTGCGCGACCTCGCCGTCATGGCCGCGACCTTGGCCAACAACGGCGTCCACCCGGTCTCGGGGCAGCGGGTGGTGCCGGGCCCGGTGGTGCGGCAGGTCCTGAGCGTGATGTCCACCTGCGGGATGTACGACGCCGCCGGAGACTGGGCGACCCAGGTCGGCATCCCCGCCAAGAGCGGCGTGGCCGGAGGGCTCATCGGGTCCCTTCCGGGGCAGATCGGTATAGCCACGTTCTCGCCCCGGCTCGACTCACACGGAAACAGCGTCCGCGGGGTCTCGCTCTTCGAGCGCTTCTCCTCCGACATGGGGCTGCACCTGATGGAGGTTCCGGCACCGGCACGCGCGGTGGTACGCGGTACCCGCGTGGTCGGTACGGGGGCAGCCGCGGGGAGGGTCGTGGAGCTCCAGGGCGCGATCCGCTTCACCGGTGCGGAGCGGTTCGTGCGCGAGATCGTGTCCATCGCGCCCAGTGAGCCCCGGGTGGCGCTGGACCTCACACACGTCCACTCCATCGACGACGTGGCCCGCAGGATGCTGCTGGAGGTCGTACGGCGGCTCACCCTCGACGGCCGCGAGGTCTATCTGGTCGACCCGGAAACGGTGGTGCCGGATCCCGATCCCGGCGACGGCGGCCGGGTCGCCGTCGTTCGCACGGTGGAGGAGTTCGTGCACCACCGCGGGGGATGACCGGCCGCGTACGCGTCCGGGTACGGCCGCGGCGCCCACCGCGTCGCCTGCCAGCGATCGGGGCGCCTCTGGAGCGGGGGCCAGCCGGCACGGTGGTGCGCGCCGAACCGCCGGGCGCCCGGCCGCGCTCCTACCGCGCGGCATCCGCGACCACGGCCACGCGCCCCTCACCCCGGCGCGGCCCGTGCGGGCTGCTCCGGGGGTCTAGGTCCCGCCGTCCGCGAGTCGGTACCGCAGCGCGCCAGAGGGGCAGCGCCGCACCACTTCGACGACGCGGTCGACAGGGGCACCGTCCGGCTGGATCCACGGGCGCCGTGCCGTGTCGAACACCTCGGGCAGACCTCGGACGCATTCCGCGGCGTGCTGGCAGCGCCCGGCCTCGAAGGTGACAGTGACCGACCGCCCCTCGTACGCCTTCTGCTCGGATCCGCCGCTCATACCGCCTCCGTCACCATCGTGTGCGACTCCGACCGCTCAGTCGCTGACCCTGCTGCGCGACTGGTACAGCAGGTCCTGGTACTCGGGATGACGGGCGATCCAGCCCGCGAAGAAGGGGCAGGTCGCCAGCACCCGCAGGTCCGCGGCACGTGCCTCGTCAAGGGCGGTGCGGGCTAGCGCGGACCCGACGCCCCTGCCCTCGTACTCCGGCGCGACCTCGGTGTGCACGAACGCGACGAGTTCCGTCGTACGGATGTACTCCGCGACGCCCGCGACGGCGGGCTCTCCGTCAACGCGGGCCTCGTAGCGCTTGTGCTCGGGCGCGTGGCTCACTTCGACCGCCATGTGTCCTCCCCCTGGATCGGTCGCCATGCCGCCACACTAACCGGATTCAGTTGATCCATCAACTTATTCTCGGCGGGCCCCGTGCCCTCGCCCCTCACATCGAAACCCCACTTCAGGTGGGCCCCCGAGACC
>NZ_QEIO01000133.1 GCF_003336425.1 Marinitenerispora sediminis
GGGTCGCGGGGAGCCGGCTCCGGACCGGTGGTGTCGCCGTCCGGGCGGAGGGGGTCGAGGGCGTCACCGCCGCTCGGCCCGTCGGCCGCCCAGGCGGTCCCGCCATGCGGGGTGGGCCGCAGCCATCCGGCCTCCGGCGGGTCCGTCCGGGGCGGCGTGCCCGGCCGCGCCCCGGCCGACGGGTCGGCTCCGGAGTGCGGCGCCGGGGACTCCCCGGGCCGCTGGCCGGCGGCGGTCTCCGAGCCGGCGGCCGCCGCGCCACCGTGCCGGCCCGCGGCGTGCGTCTCGCTGGCGCGGTCCACGGCTCGGCGGAGGAAGGGGAAGGGGTCGGACTCGGGGTCCAGCAGGTCGCCCGGTTCCGCGGCGGCCCGTCCCGGGGCGGCCTGGTCGTACACGCGGCCGTACCACTCGACGTCGACGCCGGCGGAGGCGTCCGGGTCACGGGACAGCCAGGCCGGGGTCGGTTCGAGTGGCCGGTCAGTGCCCGGGTCGGCGGACCGCCCCTCCTTATCGGCGGTGTCGGGGGCGGCCTCGCCGCCGACCGCGGACCGGGCCGCCCGCCGGGCGTCGCCGTCCTCGGCGGCGGTTGCGTCGCCGGTGGCCGGATCAGGGGCCTGGCCTTTCGCGGCGGGTTCCACGGTCTCCCCCTGGTTCTCCGCCACCTCCAATTCGTCGTCGGAGCGAGCGGAGTTCCGGTGAGTGGTCATCGCGCAATCTCAAGGTTGTTCGTCGCTTGATGGAGCTGGGCGGCGTCATCGTCACCGGGGATGCGCGCGGCGGCCAACGCGTCGGCGAAGCGCCGCTGCTCCCCCTCGAAGAGCGCACTGATGCGGTCGTGGAGGTCCTGGCGCGCCGTCGCCCCGATGTTGCGCAGGGACTCGGCGCCGAAGACGGCTTTGAGCAAGCGCTGCGGCGCGGCGCTGTCGCCTCCCGAGACCGCCACCTCAGAGGTTCCGAACCCTAGCAGGCCGATGATGAGGACGAGTGCGAACGCCTCTTCGTCATAGGTCACGAAGCGGGCGACCGAGCGCTTGGTGACGCCGTCGGAGGCGATGAGCCCCACCACCCGGCGCTGCCACTCGGCGACGGCGGCGCGCGCCTGGCGCGGCAGGTCCTCGGGCAGCGTGGTGAGCCCGTGCGACTCGGCGAGCTCCCGCGCGCCCGGGATCTCGCCCCAGCGCTCCACGGCGTCCTCGGCGGCGCGCTCGGCGGTGGAGACGACGAGCGCCTCCACGGCGTCGCGGATCGCCTTCTCCAGGGCCTGCGCCCGCGACCCCATCCCCTCGGGCTTCGCCTTGCGCCTGCCGCGGACCCGCAGCGAGCGGCCGAGTTCGCCGCTGGCGGCGACGTCCTGCCAGCGGGCGAGCACCTTGCCGCGCAGCAGCGAGCCGTTGCGGGTGGCCTCGTCGATGTCGGCGAGCCCGGCCGAGTACGCGCGCTCCGCGGCGGCGGCCAGCGTTCTGGCCGCCTCGGCCTGCACCTCGACCTGCCGGGCGAGCTCGGGGACGCGGGTGCGGAAGCTGTCCAGCACGCCCACGAACGTGCGCCGCGAGACGAGGTCGCGCTTGGCGAGGTCGCCGGCGACGTCCGCGAGGTAGGAGCGGATCTGGTCGGCGGTGTTGGCGGTGAACCGGCCGCCGGCGATCTGGTCGGTCTCGGGGATCGTGAACCGCGCCGCGTGGCCGAGGCCGTTGGCGGCGAGCATGGCGCCGAAGTGGGCGGTCAGCTGCTCCCGCCCCCGGCGCGGGACCCGGGAGAGCACGACGGCCAGCGAGGTGTCGCGGTCGCGCGCCACCTGGAGGAACTCCCAGACCCGGGCGTCGGCGTAGCGCCGGCTGGTGGTGACGAACACCCAGAGGTCGGCGGCGTCGAGGAACTTGGCGGCGAACTCGTGGTGCGCCGAGACGGCCGAGTCGACGTCGGGGGTGTCGAGCAGGGCGACGCCCTCCGGCATGCACTCGCTGGCGGCCAGCACCAGCATCCCGTCCTTGCCGGGCATGGCGAGCCCCTCCTGGCGCACGCGCGGCAGGCTGGGCAGGAAGGCCGCCTCGCTGAACCAGTGGACGTCGGCGGGGTTGCAGGCGAGGACCGGGCTGTTGGTGGTCGGCCGCCGCACGCCCGTGGTAGTGACCTGCTCGCCGACCAGGCTGTTGACCAGCGTGGACTTGCCGGCGCCCGTGGACCCGGCGACGGCGATGAGCAGCGGCGTGTCGGCGTTGCGCACCCGCGGCAGGAGGTAGTCGTTGAGCTGGTCGAGGACGTCGGCGCGCGCGGTCTCGCCCTCGCTCGCACCGGGGAGCCCGGGGGCGAACTCGATACCCCGGACCCGGGTGCGCATCTCCTCCAGGCGGCGTTCCAGCTGCGCGTCGCTGGCCACCGGGCCCCGGTGCTTGGCGCGGCTGCGGGCTCCCACCGGCCGGGGCGCGGCGGGGGGTGCGTCCGGGAGGGCGGCCGACCGGCCGGCGGGCTCGGGCTGCCTCCTCGACGCCGGAGGCGCCTCGACCGCGGGCGCGGCGACCTCGGGGGGCTCAGTGGCGTTGTCCGATGTGGATCCGACCTGCTCCGTCGTCGCTGGCACAGCAGGCGGCCGAGTCATGGCGGTACCGCCCTTCTCGTCGGTCTTCGCGGTCACGGAACCCGATTCCCTCTGGAGGCCGTATCACTCGTGGTCGCGGCCGTGGTCGCCGCGGAACGGTCGGCCGGAAGCGCCGGGAAGGCGTCGTACCGACCCTCGTGCAGTATGTCAAGGTCCCGGGCCACGGCGACCACTTCTCCGATCACCACGACGGCCGGAGGCCGGACGCCGGCCTCGGCCACCGCCCGGTGCACGGTCTCCAGCGTCGCGGTGACCGTCCGCTGGGTGGGCAGCGTGGCCTCCTGGACGACGGCGACCGGGGTGTCGGGCGCCTTCCCGCCGTCGATCAGGGCCCGGGCGATGCGGTCGATGCGCTCCACGCCCATGAGCGCGACGATGGTGCCGCGGGAGCGGGCCAGCGCGGCCCAGTCGACGGTCGAGCGCTCATCGCCGGGGGCGACGTGCGCCGAGACGATGTGCACGTCCTGCGCCACGCCGCGGTGGGTGGCCGGGATGCCGGCGGCGGCGGGGCCGGCCAGCGCGCTGGTCACGCCGGGGACGACGGTGACCGGGACGCCGGCCGCGGCGCAGGCCGCGATCTCCTCCGCGCCGCGCCCGAACACGAACGAGTCGCCCCCCTTGAGGCGGACGACGAACCGGCCGGCCCGCGCGCGCTCGACGAGGACCCGGTTGATCTCCTCCTGGGTCATCGACCGCCCGTAGGGGATCTTGGCGGCGTCCACGATCTCGACGTCGGCGGGCAGCTGGTCGAGCAGCGACGCGGGGGCGAGGCGGTCGACGACGACCACGTCGGCCTGGGACAGTAACTGGCGCCCGCGCACGGTGATGAGCCCCGGGTCACCGGGGCCGCCGCCCACCAGGGCGACGCCGCGGAGCGGCTCCCGGCCCCGCCGGGCGTCCAGCGCCCCCTCGGCCAGGCCGCTGGTGATGGCGTCGCGCAGGCCGGCCGCCCGGCGCGGATCGCCGTCGGCGAGCACGCCCACGGTGACCCCCGCGGCGCTGCCGCTGGCCGGGGTCCAGGCGGCGGAGGCGTGCCGGTCGTCGGCCCGCACGCACCAGATCCGCGCGTCCTCGGCCTCCTCGGCGACCGCCGCGTTGACGTCGGGCCGGTCGGTGGCGGCGTGCACGAGCCAGAAGTCGCCGAGTTCACCGGAGCGCACGTCCCCGGCACGGTAACCGCGGCGGCGCCAGGTGAGGCGGCCGGCCGCGGCGAGGTCGTCGAGGGCGGCGGTGATCTCGGGCGCCACCAGGGTGACGCGCGCGCCCGCGTCGAGGAGAACGGGCACCCTCCGCTGGGCGACCCGACCACCCCCGACGACCAGGACGTCGCGTCCCTCCAGGCGCAACCCAAGAAGATACGTCACCGAGACAGCCCTCCCGATCCCGAATGTGACTGTGCGTCGGGGCCCGCTGGCGCTCCGCCGCACACCGGCGCCCGCCGTCGTCGCCGGGCCGGCTTGGCGTGTGGTGCTCCCGAGGGTACGCGTCCACGCCGCCCGGTTCGCGGCGGCATGATCAACAGCGTGCGGGTTCCGTCATTGCCCCAAAAAATACCGTGTGAAACGGGGGGCGCGGCTACGGGACGGCGGATTATCGCGTGTCTTGTGCCATGGGTCACCCGTGTCCGAAACGCGCCGGGGCGGGTCGGCGGACCCTTCATCAGCCGAGGCCGCGCCGCCGCCGAGGCCGGGTGGACCGGCGGGTGGCCGCGGTCGGGACCGGCCGAGAGGGCGCGACCGCGGCCCCGGGAAGCGGCGTGCGGGCACGTCCGGGGCGGTGCGCTAACGCTTTGGTCACGCTTGGGCGCGGACGGCGAGCACCGCGTGATCCGCGGAGCGCCGCGGCCACCGGATCGGGGGCGGCGGGCGGCGGCCCGCGGCCCCCGGACCGGTCACTTCCGCTCGCTCACGCCCGCGCCGTCGAACGTGGCGACCTCGCGCAGCGCCCGCACCGCGCCCTGGAGCAGCGGCACCGCGAGCAGCGCGCCCGAGCCCTCGCCGAGCCGGAGTTCGAGGTCGACCAGCGGGCGCAGCTCCAGGTGCTCTAGGACCGCCGCGTGCCCGGGCTCGCTGGACCGGTGGCCGGCCACGCAGGCGCTCATCGACTCCGGGGCGATCGCCGCGGCGGCCAGGGCGGCGGCGCCGGCGATCACACCGTCCAGCACCACGGGGACCCGCAGCGCGGCGCCGCCGAGGATGAACCCGGTGAGCGCCGCGTGCTCCAGCCCGCCCAGCGCGGCGAGCGTCCCGACCGGGTCGGCCGGGTCGACGGGGTTGGCCCGCAGTGCCTGGCGCACGACCTCGATCTTGTGCTCGTGCATGGCGTCGTCGACGCCGGTGCCCCTGCCGGTCACCTCGGCCGGCTCCCGGCCGGTGAAGGCCGCGACGAGCGCGGCGGAGGGGGTCGTGTTGGCGATCCCCATGTCGCCGGTCACCAGGCACCGGTTCCCGGCGGCGACGAGGTCGCGCGCGACCTCGATCCCGGCCTCGATCGCGTACCCGACCTGGGTGCGGGACATGGCGGGCCCGCGGGTGAAGTCGGCCGTCCCGCGCGCGATCTTGCGCGGCAGCAGCCCGGGCACGGTGGGGAGGTCGTCGACGACGCCGACGTCGACCACCGTGACCTCCGCCCCGACCTGGTTGGCGAAGGCGTTGACGACCGCGCCGCCGGACAGGAAGTTGCGCACCATCTGGCCGGTGACCTCCTGCGGCCACGGGGTGACGCCCTGGGCGTGCACGCCGTGGTCGCCCGCGAAGACGGCGACGGCCGCGGGTTCGGGAAGCGGCGGCGGCGCCTCGCCTGCCAGGCCGGCCAGCTGCGCCGCGATGTCCTCCAGCACGCCGAGCGCGCCCGGCGGGGTGGTCATGCGCGACTGGCGCTCCCGGGCCTCGCCGAGCGCCCGCTGGTTCAGCGGCCTGATCGCCGAGACCGTCTCCTCCAGCAGGCTGGTCGGGTCCTCGCCCGGCAGCCCGCGGCGGCCGTACTGGTCGCGGTGCACCGCCCAGGACAGCGGGCGCCGCTGGGCCCATCCGCCGAGCGAGAGTTCCGGCTCGGTCGGGAACTCGTCGACGTAGCCGACGCACAGGTAGGCGACGACCTCCAGGTGCGGCGGCAGGTCGAGCGCGCGGGCGAGGTCGCGTTCGGCGAAGAAGCTGACCCAGCCCACGCCGAGCCCCTCGGCGCGCGCCGCGAGCCACATGTTCTCCACGGCGAGCGCGGCCGAGTAGCCGGCGGTCTGCGGCTGGGCGTGCCGGCCGAGCGTGTGCCGGCCGCCCCGGGTCGGGTCGACGGTGACCACCACGTTGACCGGGGTGTCGAGGATCGCCTCGACCTTCAGCCCCGAGAACGCGCGGGCGCGTGCGCCCGGCAGTGCGCGGCCGTACTCCTCGCGCTCGCGCTGGACGAGCCGCTGCACACTCGCCCGGAGCTTCTCATCGTGGATGACGACGAAGTCCCAGGGCTGGGAGAAGCCCACGGACGGGGCCTGGTGGGCGGCGGAGAGCACCCGGGTCAGGACCTCGTCGGGCACCGGGTCGGCACGGAACCCGACACGGACGTCGCGGCGGTCCTGGATCGCCCGGTAGACGGCGGTGCGGGCCGCTTCGGAGTAGGCGTGCCGGCCGGCGGCCGGTGTCTCGGGACCCGCGGGCGCGGGCGGGGCCACCGCGGGCGGGGGCGCAGCGGTCTCGGGCTCGTCGGACTCGGGAAGCGGAGCGGCGGCGTGTGCGTTCACGGTCGAGGAATCGCCCTGTGGCTCGGGTGCGGATGGTCCTGGCGCGGCGGGGGCCGTGGCGTCCGCCGCTCTGAGCCGGGCCGGCGGCGCGGCGCTCGGCTCCGGCGGACGTCTGGTGCCGGCCGGGCCGGCGCCGCGGTCCTGGCCCGCGCCCCGGAACGGGATGACGTTGGGTTCCGCACCGGTGTCGGCGTCGGCCTCCGGAGCCTGCGGTGCGGCCTCCGTCCGGCCGGCGGCCGGGGCGGCGGCCGGGGCCGCGGACGCCGGGGCGTCGTCGGCGGCGGGTCCGGCGATGTCCGGTTCGGGTCGGGCGGCCTCGGTGCGCAGTGGCGGCGTCGGGGGGCTGCCGGCCGAGGGCTCCGCCAGCACGTCGCCGACGTCGGCCTCGGCTCTGCCGCGGACGGGGTGCACCGTCGTCCCGTGGAAAGGGTTGCGGCGCGCCGGCTCGGTTGGCGGGTAGAGGGAGCCGGCGCCGCGCCCCTGCTCGGGAAGGTCGTCGAGGAGGCCGCCCAGGGGCGGGGCGGCCTGCGCGGCGGGCGGGTCCCGGCGCACGGCGGCCCAGCGTCCGGTGTCGTCGGTGCGGTCGGCGTCGGGAGTGGTGTCGTCAGCGGTCATGGCATACCTCCGGGGTCGCGGAGCGTGGTCGGCGGGTGCGGCGGGGCCGGGTCCCGGCGGAGATCACGTGCGCGTCCGGCCGGGGCACGGCGGGAGGCGCGGCCGCGTGTGGTCGCGTTCGGCCGGGTTCCGGCACGTCTCCCCCTCGTCGTCGGGGTCGTCCGCCAGCGCCGGCGCGGGGAGCGCGGCGGGGGCGGGCGGCGACCGATGTCCTCACCATGACTCAGAGCAACTCTGCCAGAGTTCGCGTCATCTGGGAGTTGGTCTCGAAGTCTCGTACGGCCGTGCGGAGCCAGTCGGCTCCCAGGCCGGGGAAGGTGTCACCTCGGCGGACGGCGATCCCGCGGGCGCGCAGCTCGGTGCGGAGCCGCTGCGCGCCGGGGACCCGTACGAGCAGGAACGATGCCGCCGCGTTGGGGGTGACCCGCAGGCCCAGGCCGGACAGGGCGGCGGCGAACGCGGCGCGTTCACGGGACAGCCCGCGCGCCCACGCGTCGGCCTCGGCCACGGCCCGCGGTGTCGAGCACTCCCGGGTCGCCACGAGGGCCGGCGTGGACACCGACCAGAGCGGTTGCGCGTCGGCGAGCGCGCGGACGAGGCCGGGGGCGGCGAGCAGGTAGCCGGCGCGCAGACCGGCGAGGCCCCATGTCTTGGTCAGGCTGCGGACCACCACGAGCCCGGGGAGGTCGGCGCGGGAGCTGAGGGACTCCGGTTCGCCGGGGACGCAGTCCGCGAACGCCTCGTCCACGACGAGCACCCGACCGGGGCGGGCCAGCGCGGCGAGCGTCGCCGCCGGGTGCAGGACCGAGGTGGGGTTGGTGGGGTTGCCGACCATCACGAGGTCGGCGTCGGCGGGAACGGCGGCGGGGTCGAGCACGAAGTCCGGCGGCAGCACCACGCGCTCGACCGGGTGCCCGGCGGCCCGCAGGGCTGCCTCGGGTTCGGTGAACTGCGGGTGCACGACCACCGCCCGGCGGGGCCGCAGGACGCGGGCGAGCAGCACGAACGCCTCGGCCGCTCCAGCCGTGAGCAGCACCTGGTCGGGGTCGCGCCGGTGCCGGGCCGCCACGGCGGCGCGTGCCGGTCCGGGGTCGGGGTAGGCGGCGAGGTCGCCGAGGGCGGCGGCGATCCGCTCGGCGAGCCACCTCGGCGGTGTACCGGCGCGCACGTTGACCGCGAAGTCCACCAGCCCGGGGGCGACCTCGGTGTCACCGTGGTGCCGCAGGTCGATGTCGGGCTCCGGTGCCACCAGGTGCTCCTCTGGTCAGGTGATCGCGACAAACAGCAGGAACTATACGTTTCGCCGCGAGCCGCCAGGGATCGTCGCTGGTCGGCCGTTCGTGGGGCACAGCGGACGGTGCGTCGTGGACGCTTGCGGTCATACCGGCCGGCGACCGAAGATTGTGGAGGGAGATTCGCGGAAACACCGACGCCTGACCTGGGAGGTCCCTACGATGACGGTTCGGCAGGGAGGAGCGTCGATGACCGCCGCTGTGCAAGAACGGCCCCTCCACGTGCAGTCCGAGGAACCTCGAACCGGGTTGCGTGAACTGGTCGACCATCTCGACGTCCCTAAGGGTTTTCGTACTGAGATCATCAGGGGGACGATCGTGATGTCGCCCGTGCCGTCGTTCAAACACGGCGACACCGTGCACCAGATCCAGGAGCAGGTCAGCGCGCAGCTGACGGAGGACAGGATCGCGCGGCAGATGTACGCCGTCGCGTCTCCGGACAGCGACGACTACAGCATCCCTGATCTCGTGGTGGTCCCCGAACCGGTGCGCAAGGAGGAAGGCTGGCTGGTCCCGGCCGACGCCGTCGACATGGTGGTGGAGGTCGTATCACCGAACAACCCGACAAATGACACGGTCGTCAAGCCCGAGGAGTACGCCTCCTGGGGCATCCCCCTCTACCTGCTCGTCGACCCCCGCAAGGGAACGGTGCGGCTGCACTGGGACCCCGCGAAGAACGCCTACCGCGCCCACCAGGACATCGAGTTCGGGGAGACCCTCGAACTGTCCGGCCCGCTCAAAGGCATCGAGATCGACACCTCCGATCTCCCGCGGTACAGCGACTAGCGACCCTCCCGCGACACCGGCTCCGTCAGGAGCGGCGCGGGCGGGTCGCCGCGGCCGGCCGGATCACCACCAACCGTTGGCCGATCCCAGGACTCCGACGATAACGACGAGTACCACTAGGACGCCCACCAGCACCCCGACGATCTGCATCGGCTTCCGCTCGTACCAGGGCACGATTCCCGGGTACATCTGGTGCAGCTGCTGGCCGGTCACCGGTACTCCGGGACCACTCACGGGGAGCCCGAGGTAGGCGATGAGCCGGTCGATGTCCTCGCGGGCGTAGAAATGGCCGTAGAACCGGGCGAGCACCTTGCCGCTCGCGTCCACCACGAACAGCGTCTCGAAGTTCGGGCCCCGTGGCGCGACCATGATCGCGCGCACGATCGCCGTGGCGCCCCGCCGCGACCGGCGGATGCGGTAGCAGGAACCGGTCATGATGATCTCGTCCGCCGTGACGACGGTACGGGCCACGAACAGATTCGTCCAGGCCAGGACCAGCATCACCGCGAGGAAGGGAACACCGTACGGCAGCAGCGAGGGCGCTTTGCTGACCGCTCCGAGCGAGACCAGGACGGCGGCCACGGTCGGGGCGACCAGGATGGGCCAGCGTTTGCCGGGGGCGGATTTGAGGACGAACGGCTCCGCAGGCCTGTTCCCAGCGGGGACGGCCCCGTTCACGGCCGGGTCACGTTTCATGTGCCGATTTTGCCCATAAACGACGATCCGGGCAATTTGCCAATGACTCGGGGCCCATTCCCCCAGCGGTCCCGGAACGGTCACCGTCCGTGCACCCCGTCGCCGGCCGGAACCGTCCGCCCTCGTTAGACTCGGCGCCGCGCCGACGGCCGACCGCGGCGCACCGGCGACCGAAGGGCGGGCATGGGCGGGATCGGCGTCATCGCGGTCACGGCGAGCGGCCGGGCGGCCGCGCGGCGGCTGGTGGCCGCCTGGCCGGGCGAGGCCGAGGTCGTCTCCGGCGAGCGGCCCGCCGACGCACTGCGCGCCGCGTTCACCCGGCACTCCGCCGTGGTGAGCTTCCTGGCCGTCGGGGCGACCGTGCGGGTGCTGGCGCCGCTGCTCGCCGGAAAGCACACGGATCCGCCGGTCGTCTGCGTCGACGAGTCGCTGCGCTTCGCCGTCGCGGTGCTGGGCGGCCACCATGGCGGTAACGACCTCGCCCACCGGGTCGCCGCGGTGCTCGGCTGCACGCCCGTGGTCACCACCGCCAGCGACACCGCGGCCGCCACGCCCCTCGACTCCTACGGCGCCGACCTCGGTCTCACCGTCGCCGACCCGGCACCGCTCGCCTCCGTCGGCACGGCCGTGCTCTCCGGCGACCCGGTCCGGCTGGAGGGCGCCGCGGGGTGGCCACTGCCGCCGCTGCCGGAGAACGTCGCGCCGGACGTCCCGTACCCCGCGGCCGTGATCAGGGTCACCGACCACGTCGCGGCGGCGCGGGGAGGCGTCCCTACGGTCGTGTACCGCCCGCCGTCGCTGGTCGTCGGTGTGGGATCCGCCAGGGGCGTCGCGGCCGAAGAGGTCGGCGCGGTGGTCGAGGCCGCCCTGGCCAGCGCCGGCCTCGCACGGGAGGCCGTGCGTGCGATGGCGACCCTCGACCTGAAGTCCGCCGAGCCCGGCATCCTGGCCGCGGCCGCCGAGCGCGGGTGGCCGCTGCTCAGCTACCCGGCGGCCGAGCTGGCGGCCGTGGACGTGCCCAACCCCAGTGAGGTGGTGCGCGCGGAGGTCGGCACGCCCAGCGTCGCCGAGGCCGCCGCGCTGCGGGCCGCCACCGACCTGGGGAGCGCGGCGGAACTCGTCGCCCCCAAGCGCAAGTCCGCCAACGCCACGGCGGCCGTGGCCCGGCTGCGCCCGCGCGGCCGTCTCGCCGTGGTCGGGCTCGGCCCGGGCGCCCGGGACCTCGTCCCGCCGCGTGCCCTCGACGAGCTGCGGCGGGCCTCCGTCGTCGTGGGGCTGGACCAGTACGTCGCGCAGATCCGCGACCTGCTGCGCCCCGGCACTCGGGTGCTGGCCAGCGGCCTCGGCCGCGAGGAGGAGCGGGCCCGCACCGCCGTGCGCGAGGCCCGGGCGGGGGCGGCGGTGGCGCTGGTCGGTTCCGGCGACGCCGGGGTGTACGCGATGGCGAGCCCGGCGCTCGACTTCGCCGGCTCCGACATCGACGTCATCGGTGTGCCCGGCATCACCGCGGCGGTCGCCGCCGCGAGCCTGCTCGGCGCACCGCTCGGCCACGACCACGCCTACATCTCCCTGTCCGACCTGCACACGCCGTGGGAGGCGATCGAGCGGCGGATCCGCGCCGCCGCCGAGGGCGACTTCACGGTGTGCCTGTACAACCCGCGCAGCCGCAGGCGCGACTGGCAGCTGGCCCGCGCCCTGGACCTGCTCGCCGAGCACCGGCCGCCGGAGACTCCGGTGGGCCACGTCCGCAACGCGTCGCGGGACGGGGAGCGGACCGTGCTCAGCACGCTCGCCGAGATGCGGGCCGGCGGGGCAGATGCGGTGGACATGTTCACGGTGGTGCTCGTGGGCAGCTCCGCGAGCCGTGTCGTCGGCGGCCGGTTCGTCACCCCGCGCGGGTACCGCTGGAGGGAGTAGCCGGCCGGCGTCTGGCCACGCGGTGCCACCGCGGCACACCTCGGTCCACCACCTCGCGGGCCCTGCCCGGAGCGCGCGCCGGCGCCCGGAGGCTTCCCGGAGCGCCCGGGAGAGGTCCGCGAGCCCTTCGGCCCCCTCCCCCGGAGGGAACGCGTCCTTCCGGGCGGCGTCGTCGGTCCTCGACACGCGGCTGGCAGCGCGGCGAGGCCGGCGCCCGCGGACCGGGGGCCCGCGCCGGCAGCGGTCTCGACCCGGGCCCCCGGCGCCTTGGGGCACCGGGCAGCGCGCGGGCCGGGCCGCTGCCGGGCGGCCCCGCTCAGCCCGCGACCGTCCGTTCGATCCAGTCGGCGTACACCGTGACGTCCGTCCATATCCCGGGCCCGGTGGCGCAGACGGCGTTGTCGTCACCGTCGCGGCTGGTCGCCCCGACCAGCTCCCACCGTCCGGGGCCGCCCCGGACCAGCGGACCGCCCGAGTCGCCGGAGCAGGCCTGCGCCTGCTCCGTGGGGTGCTCGACGCATAGTTCACTCCCCGCGTCGGCGTCCGTGCAGCGGTCGGCGGGGACGAGCTCGGAGTCCACCTCCTGGAGGTCCGCCGGCGGCGGGCACTCCTCGGCGTCGTCGCAGGTCATCCCCCACCCCAGGATGCGGACGGGGGTGCCCGCTCCGCCCGCCTCCGGGCCGATCGAGATCGGCTCCTGGGGGACCGGCCGGTCCAGTTTCAGCAGCGCGATGTCGGCCGCCCACGAGGAGCCGGAAGAGAAGCCGGGATGCAGGGCGATCCGGGAGACCGCCGCCTCGGTGCCGCCGGCCGTGCGGTCGTTGCTGCCCACGCGGGCGGTGATCTGCTCCGGATGCCGGAACGCCGCGCAGTGCCCGGCGGTGACCACCCACTCCGCGTCGATGAGCGCGCCGCCGCAGCCGTGCGTGCCCTGGTTGTCGCGCAGGCTCACCATGAAGGGGTACTGCTCGGTGGCGTCCTGGCCGCCGATGACGTGCAGCCGCGTGTCGGCGTGGGCGGCGGGGGCCATCGCGACGAGGAGGGCGCCGGCGCCGAGCGCGGCCGTCAGGGCGGACAGCAGGGTCCTGCCGTGCCGCTGTCTCGTAGGGGTGTCCATGATCGTGGCCTTTCCGGCCGGGAAAGCCCACACCGGTGGCGGGGTCCTCCGCCCGAGCAGGGCGGTGGTGGCGACCGCTCGCGGTCGCAGGAATGGGGGAGGCGGCCGCGGCACGGGGAGGTTCCATCCGTTCACGACCGCTCCGGAGTGGCTCCGACCTGCGCGGACACTAACACGGACGCCTCGCGGGCGCCAGGGTCGCGGCGCGCGTCCCCTCCGCGGTGGGTGCTCCGCGCGCGGGGTCGCGGCGGCCGCTGCCGGGCGGCCGCCGCGCGGCGGAGCTCAGCCCGCGACGGTGTGCCCGATCCAGTCGGTGTAGGCCGTGACGTTCGTCCAGATCCCCGGACCGGAGGCGCAGCGCGGATCGGCGTCCCCGTCGCGGCTGGTCGCCCCGACGAGCTCCCACCCGCCGGGGCCCGCCTGCAGCAGCGGGCCTCCGGAGTCGAACACGCAGGCCTGGACGTGCTCGGCCGGATGCTCGACGCACAGCTCGGTCGCGCCGTCGAGGCCGGCGCACCGGCCGGCGGGGACGATCTCGGAGTCCAGTTCCCGCAGCTCCGCCGGCAGCGCCAGGCACTCGTCGCCGGACTCGCAGGCCATCCCCCAGCCCAGCATGCGCACGGGGGAGCCCGCCCCGCCCGCCTCGCGGGCGATCGAGGCCGGCTCCTGGGGAACCGGCCGGTCGAGCCGCACCAGGGCGATGTCGACCGCCCACAAGGGGGGCGGGGTGAAGTCCGGGTGCAGGACGATCCGGGCCACCCGTGCCTCGGTCCCGCCGAGGGTGCGGTCGTTGCTGCCGACGCGCGCGGTGGACCCCTCCTTCCCGTGCGCCACGCAGTGCGCCGCGGTCAGCACCCACTCCGGGTGGATGAGCGTGCCCCCGCAGTAGTGCCGGCCCTGGTCGGTGCGCAGGCTCACCATGAACGGGTACTCCTCGGTGGCGCCCCGTCCGCCGACGATCATCGGCGCCGCCGCGGCGCCCGCCGCGGGCAGGGGCGCGACGAGGACCGCCGCCGCGAGGAGGCCCGCCAGAGCGAGGCGCTTCCGCGCGCCCTTCGCCGACCAGCGCGCAAGTTGTTCGATCATCCCGGCCTTTCCGATCATGGGCCGCCGTCCGCGGTGCGGCGTCCGGAGGGCAACGCTTCCGTCACTCCCTGTTGTAGTACTCGTCACCGTCCGTCACCGTCGCGCGACACTCGCGTCTGCCGCGCGGCCTGCGTGTTCCGGTCCCCGGCGGCCCGGCGCGGGCCCGCGTAGCGCCCGCCGGTACGCTGTTGCCGGTCCCGCCGCTGGGCCGTGGGCGGGAAGCGCCGGTCGGGAGGAGGCTCGCGGATCGTGTCCGACGCCGGCTGGACCGTGGCGCCGGTCGCCGTCACCCGGGCCTGCACCGGCTGCGGGGCGTGCCTGCTCACCTGTCCTGAGCGCGCCGTCCGGCCGCACGGCCGGCCGCTCGTGGTCCTCGCCGACCGCTGCACCGGCTGCCTGGAGTGCGTGGAGGTCTGCCCGGCGGACGCCGTCGTCGAGACGGGCCGCCCGCCGCGCCGGCCCGCGGGAGGTGCGCCGTGAACCGGCGGGTCCACCCGATCGAGGCCGAGTCCTACCGCATCCTGCGCTCCCGGATCGACCTCTCGCGGCTCACGCCCTACCGGCGCGCCGTCACCGAGCGGGTCATCCACGCCAGCGCGGACCTCGACTACGCGGCCGACCTGGTCGTCGACGAGTCCACCGCCGCCGCGGCGGCGCGCGCCCTGGCCGGCGGCGCCCCCATCGTCGCCGACGTCGCCATGGTCGCGTCCGGGATCACCGCCCGGCGTCCGGTGTGCCGGATCGCCGACCCCGCCGCCACCCGCCTCGCGGAGCGCGCCGGCATCACCCGGTCGGCGGCCGCCGTCCGGCTGGCGTTCGCCGACGTGGGGCCGGGCGCGGTGTGGGTGGTGGGCTGCGCCCCGACCGCGCTCACGGAGATCATCGCCCTCGGGGTGGATCCGCTGCTGGTGGTCGGCCTGCCCGTCGGGTTCGTCGGTGCCGCCGAGTCCAAGGCCGAGCTGCGCGCGAGCGGCCTCCCGCAGATCAGCAACGTCTCCGAGAAGGGCGGCTCCGCCGTCGCCGCCGCGGCGGTCAACGCCCTGCTGTACGCGCCGGTCCCGGCGGATCCGCCGGAGCCGCCCGGCGCCCCTTGACTCTCTCCCCGACCG
>NZ_QEIO01000134.1 GCF_003336425.1 Marinitenerispora sediminis
CCCCAGCCCCAGCCGCCGTCCCAGCCGCCCCAGCCTCCGTCCCAGCCGCCCCAGCCGCCGGCGAAGGAGTTGACGCTGCTGGTGCTGGCGCCGAACGGCCCAGCGAAGGTGCCCTGCGCGGAGAAGCCGCTGGAGTCCGCGAACGCCACGGCGGGCAGACCCAGAGCCAGGGCGGGAGCCACGATGCCGGTCACCAGGATCCGACGCACAGTCTTCTTCATGGAAATCGATCCTCCAGGGAAGATGACCTGGCGATCTGCCAAGTCCCGGGCCCCGAACGGAGCGGCCGCCGCGCGGCACCTTCCCTCGCCGCAGACGCCGCCCCTGGGCCGTCTCCCCCATGCTTCATCGCACCCGCGCCAAGACTAAACAGCCCGATCCCCCGTCGTCGGCCAAACCGTGGCCCGGTCCGCAAACCATCATTGACCTCTCCTCGTGGAACCTTCCGGAAATCGCCAAGTGCGCACGGCGGCGCGGTCGCCTTGTTACAGCCAGCAACTCCGAATACTGTAGACAATATTTCGCTATCCCTTTCCGCTCCCTTCGGCCGCCCCGGCAGCGCGGCGGCCCCACCGAACCCGCCATCGGCCAACCAAGCGAGGCCCCGATGCGAACTGACGGATTCACCGCTCCCTACCAGCGCCTCACCCGCCCCCTCGTCCGCGAGGACGGCGAGCTGCGCCCCGCCTCCTGGGAGGAGGCCCTCGACCGCGCGGCGGAGGGCTTCGCCCGCAACGTCCGCCGGCACGGCCCCAACACCTTCGGGATGCTGTCCTGCGCCCGCGCCACCAACGAGATGAACTACGTGGCGCAGAAGTTCACCCGGGCCGTCATCGGCACCAACAACGTCGACTCCTGCAACCGCACCTGCCACGCCCCGAGCGTCGCCGGCCTGTCCGCCGCGTTCGGCTCCGGAGGGGGCACGTCCTCCTACCAGGAGGTCGAGGACACCGACCTCATCATCCTGTGGGGCGGCAACCCCCGCTTCGCGCACCCGATCTTCTTCCAGCACGTGCTCAAGGGCGTGCACAACGGGGCCCGGCTCTTCGTGGTCGACCCGCGGCGCACCTCCTCGGCGGCGTGGGCCGACCGCTGGCTCGGCCTGAACGTGGGCACCGACATCCCCCTGGCGCACGCCATCGGCCGCGAGATCATCCACGCCGGCCTGACCAACGACACGTTCATCAGCCGCGGCACCAGCGGGTTCGACGAGTACCGGGCCCTGGTCGAGCCCTGGACCCTGGCGGCCGCGGAGGCGGAGACCGGAGTGCCCGCCGAGGCGATCCGGGAGCTCGCGCACGCCTACGCGCGGGCGGAGCGCGCCCAGCTGTGCTGGACGCTCGGGATCACCGAGCACCACAACGCGACCGACAACGTGCGCGCGCTGATCAACCTGTCGCTGCTCACGGGGCACGTGGGCCGCTACGGCTCCGGCCTCAACCCGCTGCGCGGCCAGAACAACGTGCAGGGCGGCGGCGACATGGGCGCCATCCCCAACCGGCTCACCGGTTTCCAGGACATCCTGGACACCGAGGCGCGGCAGCGCTTCGAGGCGGCGTGGGGCCAGCCGATCCAGCCCCGCCACGGGATGACGCTCACCCAGATGTTCGAGGCGATGGACGAGGGGGAGCTGCGCGCCCTCTACGTCATCGGCGAGAACCCGGTGCAGTCCGAACCCGAGACGGAGAAGACCACCCGGCGGCTGCGCTCACTCGACCACCTCGTCGTGCAGGACATCTTCCTCACCCGCACCGCGGAGATGGCCGACGTCGTGCTGCCGGCCAGCGCCTCGTGGTGCGAGTCCGACGGCACCTTCACCAACAGCGAGCGGCGCGTCCAGCTGGTGCGCAAGGCGCTGGACCCGCCGCCGGGGGCCCGCGACGACATCCACATCCTCTGCGACCTCGCCAACCGGCTCGGCCGCGACTGGTCCTACCCGACCGCCGAGGAGGTGTGGGACGAGCTGCGCGCGCTGTCCCCCATGCACCGCGGCATGAGCTACCAGCGGCTGGCGGAGCTGCACGGCATCCAGTGGCCCTGCTACTCCGAGGACACGCTGGAGCCCAGCTACCTGCACGCCCGGCTGTGGGAGGAGGACCCGGCCCGCCGCGGCGAGCCGGCGGCGTTCGGCCTGGTCGGCCACTCGCCGCCGGTCGACCTGCTGGACGACGACTACCCGTTCCGGCTGACCACCGGGCGCCGGCTGGACGACTACAACACCGGAGTGCAGACCAGCGGGTTCTCCTCGCCGCTGCGGCGCGGCGAGCTGCTCGACATCTCCCCCGAGGACGCAGCGGCGCTGGGCGTCCGCGACGGGGAGACGGTGCGGGTGTCCTCGCGCCGCGGCTCGGTGCTGGTGCCGGTCTCCGTCAGCCGCTCGATGCGGCCCGGCCTGGTCTTCATGACCTTCCACTTCCCCGACCAGGTGGACACCCAGCTGCTCACGCTGGACGCCACCGACCCGATCGCCGGCACGGCGGAGTACAAGGCGGCCGCCGTCCGGATCGAGCGCCTCGCGGACGGCAGCGCCACCGACGCGGCCGCCGGCGCGGAGCGCACCGGTGCCGGCGCCGCGGCACCGCGGGCACTCCCCGCCCGGACCTGACCGTCCCCCGGCCGGCCCGGCGCCGGAACCCCCCGGGCCGGCCGGATTCCGCCCCCCGACAGGGGAGCGCGGGGTCTTGTGGCGGCCGCGTCGAGCGCATACTGTATCTCGTATACAGAAATATGTGACCCAGGCAACACTAACCCTCCTGCTTCCCCTCGCCTCCCCGCACGCTTGGGCCGCCCGCCGGAGCGCGTCCGACACGACTGATTCGAGGTGACCGGCACGTGGACCTTCGCTTCCTGGATGCTCCGCCCACCGATGCGGAACGCGACGCCGTGGACGCCGTCCTGGGCCCCGCGGAGTCCGGCTGGGACGGCGGCCGGCGCGAGGCCGCCGACCTGCGCTACGCGCGGGGCGGCCACGCCGCTCGCGACCGCCGCGACCTGCTGCTCCCCGCGCTGCACGCGGTGAACGACCGGGTCGGCTGGATCAGCCCGGCGGCGCTCGACTACATCTGCCGGCGGCTGACCGTCCCTCCGGCCGAGGCCTACGGCGTGGCCACCTTCTACGCCATGTTCGCCGTGCACGAGCGCCCGCGCCGGGTGGTGCACGTGTGCACCGACATCGCCTGCGCCGCGCGCGGCGCCGACCGCCTGCGCGCCGACCTCGCGGAGCGTGCGGGACCGCCGGGCGGCACCGGCTCGGAGGTGGTGTGGCACGAGAGCCCGTGCCTCGGGCTGTGCGAGCGGGCACCGGCCGCGCTCGCACTGGAGGCCGGCGCTCCGCCGCGCTACGCGGTCGCCGCACCCGCCACGGCCGCCGACCTGGACCGGCTCACCGGCGCCGCGGCCGCGCCGGACGAGGGCCCGGCGGGCACCGGCGCGCACGGCTCCGCCGGCGCCGCGACCTTCGCGAGCGAGCCGGCGGCCGGCGGCCGCGCCGAGCCGCCCGCGCACGCCTCGGTCCCGCAGGCCGGCGAGCCCGGGCTGGTGCTGCTGCGCCGGATCGGCGTCGTCGACCCGGAGAGCCTGGACGACTACCGGGCGAACGGCGGGTACGCCGCGCTGCGCCGCGCGCTGCGGCTCGGGCCCGCCGGTGTGATCCGGGAGGTGCTCGACTCCGGCCTGGTCGGCCGCGGCGGCGCGGCGTTCCCCACCGGCCGCAAGTGGGAGGGCACCGCGCGCCAGCCGGACACACCGCACTACCTGGTGTGCAACGCCGACGAGAGCGAGCCCGGGACGTTCAAGGACCGGGTGGTCATGGAGGGCGACCCCTTCTCGGTCATCGAGGCCATGACGGTCGCCGGCTACGCCACCGCCGCGCGCAAGGGCTACCTCTACATCCGCGGCGAGTACCCCCGGGCGCTGTCGCTGCTGGAGAACGCCATCGCGCGGGCCCGCGAGCGCAACCTGCTCGGCCGCGACATCCTCGGGTCGGGTTTCGACTTCGACATCGAGATCCGGCGCGGCGCGGGCGCCTACATCTGCGGCGAGGAGACCGCGATCTTCAACTCGATCGAGGGCCGCCGCGGGGAGCCGCGCAGCAAGCCGCCGTTCCCGATCGAGCGCGGCCTGTTCGGCAAGCCCACCACGATCAACAACGTCGAGACGCTGGTCAACGTGCTGCCCATCCTGCTGATGGGCGGGCCGGCCTACGCCGGGATCGGCACCGGGCGCTCCACCGGCCCCAAGCTGTTCTGCGTCTCCGGAACCGTGCGGCGGCCCGGCGTCTACGAACTGCCCTTCGGCGCCACGCTGCGCGAACTGGTCACGCTCGCCGGCGGCACGCCGGACGGCCGGCCGCCCCGCGCCGTGCTGCTCGGCGGCGCCGCCGGGGGGTTCGTGCGCGGCGACGAGCTGGACATCCCGCTGACCTTCGAGGGCGCACGCGAGGCCGGAGCGACCCTCGGCTCGGGCGTGGTGCTCGTCCTCGACGACACCGTGGACCTCCCCGCCATCCTCGTGCGCATCGCCGCGTTCTTCCGCGACGAGTCGTGCGGCCAGTGCGTCCCGTGCCGGGTGGGGACCGTGCGCCAGGAGGAGGCGCTGCACCGGCTGTCGACGGGAGCCGGCGCGCGCCGCACCGACCTGGAGCTGCTGCGCGACGTGGGCGCCGCCATGCGCGACGCCTCCATCTGCGGCCTCGGCCAGACCGCCTGGAACGCCGTGGAGTCGGCGATCGACCGGCTCGGGGTGTTCGGCGCCGAGCCGGCGGCCGCGCCCGCCGAGGCCCCCTCCCCCGCCCACGCTGCCAAGGAGGACCGTTGAGTACCCCTGTCCCGCTGGCGCCGCCCCGGCGCCTGGTCGACGTCACGATCGACGGCCGCGAGGTCCGCGTCCCCGAGGGCGCCACCATCCTCGACGCCTGCGCCTCCACGGGCACCGACGTGCCCACGCTCTGCTACGGCGACACCCTCACCCCCAAGAACGCCTGCCGGGTCTGCGTGGTCGAGGTGGACGGCGCCCGCACCCTGGCGCCGGCCTGCTCGCGGGCGGTGGAGCCGGGCATGGCCGTACGCACCGACTCCGAGCGGGTCCGGCACAGCCGGCGCATGGTGCTGGAGCTCCTGGGGTCGTCGGTCGACCTGTCCACGACGCCGGAGGCGCCGGAGTGGATGGAGCGCTACGGTGCCCGGCCGGAGCGGTTCGGCCCGCGCGCCGAACCCGCCGCGCTCGGCGAGCGCGACGCCCGGCACGCGGGCGCGCACGAGCCCCCGGACGGCGCGGCGGCCGCCACGGTCGAGCAGCCGCCCAAGGTGGACAACGACCTCTACGTGCGCGACTACGGCAAGTGCATCATGTGCTACAAGTGCGTGGACGCCTGCGGCGAGCAGTGGCAGAACACGTTCGCGATCGGCGTCGCCGGGCGCGGCTTCGACGCGCGGATCTCCACCGAGCACGACGTCGCACTGCCGGACTCCGCCTGCGTGTACTGCGGCAACTGCATCGAGGTCTGCCCCACGGGGGCACTGTCGTTCCGGAGCGAGTTCGAGATGCGCGCCGAGGGCACCTGGGACGAGGAGCGGCAGACACAGACCACCACGATCTGCACCTACTGCGGTGTCGGGTGCAACGTGACCCTGCACGTGCAGGAGAACGAGATCGTCAAGGTCACCTCGCCGCACGACAACCCCGTGACGCACGGCAACCTGTGCATCAAGGGGCGGTTCGGCTTCCAGCACGTCCAGCAGCGGCGGCACGACTGACCCGGCGGCCCCGACAGCACCGGACGTGTCGGGCCGAACATGAATAAACAGGCGCCCCTCCGGGAATCTGGTACGAGGCTTGGCGACGGCCCGCTGTCGGGTGTTGACTGTCAGGCGGTACTTGAGAGGCGGCGCCGGGAAGGCGGACAGTCATGGGACGTGTCACGGTCCGTGAGAAGGTTCTCCGGATCCGGGGAGCGGCCACCAGCAGCCGCGTCGACACGCTGGTGGTCGAGGAGCCCCTGGAGATCCGGCTGAACGGCGAGCCGCTCACCGTGACGATGCGCACGCCCGGGAACGACTTCGACCTCGCGGCCGGCTTCCTGGTCAGCGAGGGGGTCATCACCCGCGCGGCCGACATCGCCGCGATCCGCTACTGCGCGGGCGCCACCGATGACGGCTCCAACACCTACAACGTCCTGGACGTGTCGCTCGCGCCGGGCGTGCGGGTCCCGGAGATGTCGCTGGAGCGCAACTTCTACACCACTTCCTCGTGCGGCCTGTGCGGCAAGGCCAGCCTGGAGGCGGTCCGCACGGTAGCGCGGTTCTCCGTGGCCGAGGACCCGGTGCGCTTCGGCGTCGCGACGCTGGCGGCCCTGCCGGACCGGCTGCGGGAGGCGCAGCGGGTGTTCGACCGCACCGGCGGGCTGCACGCCGCGGGGCTGTTCACCCCCTCGGGCGAGCTGCTCGCGGTCCGCGAGGACGTCGGGCGCCACAACGCGGTGGACAAGCTGATCGGCTGGGCGGTCCGGGAGGACCGGCTGCCGCTGCGCGGCACCGGCCTGCTGGTGTCGGGCCGGGCCAGCTTCGAACTGGCGCAGAAGGCGCTGATGGCCGGGCTCCCGATGCTCGCGGCCGTGTCAGCGCCCTCCTCCCTGGCGGTCGACCTGGCCGCCGACTCCGGGCTCGCGCTCGTGGGGTTCCTCCGCGGCCCGTCGATGAACGTCTACGCCGGCCGGCACCGGATCGACCTGGAGACGGCGTCCACGACGCCGATGGCGGCCCCAGGCTGATCGCCGGCTCAGCCGTAGGCGCGGGATCGGCCGGCGCTCCTCAGCCCCCTGCGCCGGCCGATCCTGACCGCGCCGGCTCCCCGTGGGCCGCCCGCGCGGCGTCGATGTCGGCCATGTGCCGGTCCGCCCACGCGCTCACCGCGGCGAGCACGGGCAGCAGGCTCTCCCCCAGCGGGGTGAGCGCGTAGTCGACCCGGGCGGGCACGCCCGCCGTGACCGAGCGGCGCACCAGGCCGTCGCGCTCCAGGCCGCGCAGCGTCTGGGTGAGCATCTTCTGACTGACGCCCGGAACCGAGCGCCGCAGGTCCCCGTGCCGGCGGGGGCCGTCGGCCAGCCGGGTGAGCAGGAGCGCGACCCACTTCTCGCCGATGCGCTCCATCAGCCGCCGGCTCGGGCAGTCCGCGAACGCCGCGTCGAACACGGTCCTGGCCTCCGCCCGCCGCTGCGCCGCCGTCCGGGTGGGCATGCGCTCCCTCCGCTCCCGTGGGTTCGTGCCGGTTCCGTGGGCACCTCCGGGTGCGTACTCCCGCCCGGTGCCGCCTCCAGCCTAGGTTGCCTGCGAAGGGGCGGGGCCGGCACGGGCCGCTGCCCGCCCCCGTCGGACGAGAGACAGGGAGCACAACGATGACCACCACGTCCACGATCGCCGTCCTGGGAACCGGCAGCGTGTCGCGCGCGCTGGCCGCCGGGCTGCGGGCCGCTGGGCACCGCGTCGTCGTCGGCTCGCGCACCCCGTCCCCCTCGGAGGGGACGGTGGGCCACGCCGCGGCGGCCGCGGCCGCCGGCATCGTGGTGAACGCGCTTCCCGGCGACGCCGCGCTCGATGTGCTGACTCCGCTGGCCGACGAGCTGGCGGGGGCGGTCCTGGTGGACGTGGCCAACGCCGTGGAGTACGGCCCGGACGGCCTGGCGAGCGCGCTGCGCCACCCGGGGAGCAGCCTCGCCGAGGAGCTGCAGCGGGCGCTGCCGCGCACCCGCGTGGTGAAGACGCTGAACACGATGGGCCCGGCCGCGCTCATGGCGGACCCGACCGGCCTGTCGGCACCGCTGACGGCGTTCCTGTCCGGCAACGATCCGGCGGCGAAGGCGGTGGTGGCCGGGCTGCTCGGCGACCTCGGCTGGCCCGGCGAGGGGATCATCGACCTGGGCGACGTGGCGACGGCGCGCGGCCCGGAGGCGTTCATCCTCATGGTGCGCCCGCTGGTGCGGGCGCTGGGGCCGGTGCCCTTCGGGCTGGCGGTCGCGCGCTGAGCCCGCCCCCGGTCATGCGCCGGGCCCGCCGCGGGTCCTTCGCCCTTCGGCGCGCCGCCGTCAGGCGAAGTCGTCGAGATGCGCCCGCAGCCAGTTCTCGACCTCCAGCACGTGGACGGTGGCGGCCGCCTGGGCGGCGGCGGGGTCGCGGGCGGCCAGCGCGCGGTAGATGCGCTCGTGGTCCTCGCGGAGCCGGCCGGTGAGGCCGGCGCGCTGGTGGCCGCGCCAGACACGGGACCGGAAGGTGTGCGAGGACAGTCCCGCGTTGACGGCGGCCAGCGTGGCGTTGCCGGTGGTCTCGACGATCGCCTGGTGGAAGGCGAGGTCGGCGGCGACGGCGCGCTCCAGGCTCCCGCCGTCGGTGAGGTCGGCCAGCAGCGCGCCGATGCGCGCGAGGCGCTCGTCGTCCACCCGGGCGGCGGCCAGCGCCGTGGCGGCCGGTTCCAGCATGCGGCGCACCTGGAGCACCTCGACCAGCGTCTCGCCGCGGGAGATCTCGGCGAGCACCCCGAAGGTCTCCAGCAGGTCGGCCGGCCGCAGCGCGGTCACGTACACGCCGGCGCCGTGCCGGGCCTCCAGCACGCCGAGCGTGGTGAGCGCCCGGATCGCCTCGCGCATGGAGCTGCGGGACAGGCCCAGTTCCGCCGACAGCTCCCGCTCGGTGGGCAGGCGCTGGCCCGGGCGGAGCGCGCCCTCGGCGATCATCGCCTTGATCCGCTCGATCGCCCGCTGGGTCACCGACGTCCGGCCGGTCTCGGCCGCCGCGGCGCCCGGCGCGTCCGGCGCCGGGTCGGCGGGTGTGCTCACGGTGGCTCCTCACGTACCGGCGGACGGGGACGGCCGGTGGCCGGGGTGCGTCGGGTGTGTCCCCTCGTGCGCACCATCTTGGCACCTGCCGCCGAATGGCACGGCATGTCATCAGACCAATCCGCGTGCATCAGCTCGCCGTCTGGGCTACCATCCCTCGCAGAGCGCCGGTCACTCCCGCGCTTCCGGGAAAGTCCTCCGACCAATCGGCGGGAGGTACGGTCGCACACCCGGGCCGGTCCGGAGCCGCGCCGGCCGGCGCGCCGACGCCGGAGACGAGGAGCCCATGCGGATCGCGCTGTTCATCACGTGCGTCAACGACACCCTGTTCCCCCGCACCGGGCAGGCGGTGGTCCGGCTGCTGGAGCGGCTGGGGCACGAGGTGGTGTTCCCGGCCGCGCAGACGTGCTGCGGCCAGATGCACTACAACACGGGTTACCGCCGCGAGGCGCAGCGGCTCGCCGTCCGCTTCGTGCGCACGTTCGCCGACTGCGACGTCGTGCTGGCGCCGTCCGGCTCCTGCGCCGGGATGGTCCGCGACAACTATCCGCGGCTGGCCGACCCCGGCAGCCGGCTGCACGAGGCGGTGTCGGCGCTCGCGCCGCGGGTCGTCGACCTGTCCGAGCTGCTGGTGGACGTCCTGGAGGTGACCGACGTCGGCGCCTACTTCCCGCACCGCGTGACCTACCACCCCACCTGCCACGGCCTGCGGCTGCTCCGGCTCGGCGACCGCCCGCAGCGGCTGCTGCGCGAGGTGCGCGGGCTGGAGCTGGTCGAGCTGGCGGGCGCCGAGGAGTGCTGCGGCTTCGGCGGCACCTTCGCGGTCAAGAACGCCGCCGTGTCGGCCGCGATGGCGGCGGACAAGGCCCGCCACGCCGCCGACACCGGCGCCGAGGTGCTGTGCGCGGTGGACAACTCCTGCCTGATGCACATCGGCGGGACCCTGGACCGGCAGCGCGCCGGCGTGCGGGTCCTGCACCTGGCCGAGATCCTGGCCTCGACCGAAGAGGAGCCCGCGTCACTGTGAGCGCCACGTTCGTCGGCATGCCCGCGTTCCCGGCCGCCGCCCGCGCGGCGACCGGCGACGCGCAGCTGCGGCACAACCTGCGCAAGGCCACCCACACGATCCGCGACCGGCGCCGCGCCGTCGTCGAGGAGCTGGACGACTGGCCGCGGCTGCGCGCCGCGGGCAGAGCCGTCAAGGACCGCGTCCTGCGCCACCTGGACCACTACCTGGAGCGCCTGGAGGAGGCGGTGACCGCCGCCGGCGGCCGGGTGCACTGGGCGGCCGACGCCGCCGAGGCCAACGCGATCGTCACCGGCCTGGTGCGCGCCACCGGCGAGCGCGAGGTCGTCAAGGTCAAGTCCATGGCCACCCAGGAGATCGAACTCAACGAAGCGCTGGCGGCGGCGGGGATCACCGCCTACGAGACGGACCTCGCCGAGCTCATCGTGCAGCTGGGCGACGACCGGCCGTCCCACATCCTCGTGCCGGCTATCCACCGCAACCGCGCGGAGATCCGCGAGATCTTCCGGCGCACCATGAGCGAGTGGGGGGTGCCGGCGCCCGACGACCTCACCGACGACCCGGCCGCGCTCGCGGAGGCCGCCCGCCGCCACCTTCGGGAGAAGTTCCTGTCCGCGAAGGTCGCCGTCTCGGGGGCCAACTTCGCGGTGGCCGAGACCGGCAGCCTGGTGGTCCTGGAGTCCGAGGGCAACGGGCGGATGTGCCTCACGCTGCCGCGCACGCTGATCTCCGTGGTGGGCATCGAGAAGATCGTGCCGACCTGGGCGGACCTGGAGGTCTTCCTGCAGCTGCTGCCGCGCTCCTCCACCGGGGAGCGGATGAACCCCTACACGTCGGTCTGGAGCGGGGTGATTCCCGGCGACGGCCCGCAGGAGTTCCACCTCGTGCTGCTGGACAACGGTCGCAGCGCGACGCTGGCGGACACGGTCGGGCGGCAGGCGCTGCGCTGCATCCGCTGCTCGGCCTGCCTCAACATCTGCCCGGTGTACGAGCGGGCCGGCGGGCACGCCTACGGCTCGGTCTACCCGGGCCCGATCGGCGCCATCCTCACCCCGCAGCTGCGCGGCACCACCACCGAGCTGGACGCGTCGCTGCCCTACGCGTCGTCGCTCTGCGGGGCCTGCTACGAGGTGTGCCCGGTGGCCATCGACATCCCGGAGGTGCTGGTCCACCTCCGGGAGCGCGTGGCATCGGGCGGCGGGCACACCGCCGAGCGGGCCGCCATGGCGGCGGCGGGCTGGGTGCTCAACGACGACCGGCGGCTCGGCCTGGCGCAGCGCGCCGCCGGCAGGATGCGCGGCCTCGTGCCGCGCCGGCTGCCGGGGCCGGGCGCCGCCTGGACCGACACCCGGGACGTGCCGGCGATCCCCGCCGAGTCGTTCCGCGACTGGTGGGCCACGCGGGAACGGGGCGGCGGACCCGACGCGCGCGGGCCGGCGGACGGGCGCGGCCGGACGGAGGGCGGCCGGTGAGCGGGTCGCGGGAGCGCATCCTGGCGCGGGTGCGGGCGGCGCTGGCGGACGTCCCGCGCGACGAGCGGCCCGGCGACGTCGACGTGCCGCGCGACTACGCCCGCGAGCACGGCCAGGGCGAGCTGATCCCGGTGCTCACCGACCGGCTGCTCGACTACCGGGCGCTGGTGCACCGGGTGACCGCCGCGGAGCTGCCGGGCGCGATCGCCGCCGCCCTGGCCCGGCGCGGTGCCGCCCGCGTGGTGGTCCCGCCCGGGCTGCCGGACGCGTGGCTGGGCGAGGCGGGCCCGGTCGCGGTCCCCGACCGGCCGCTGGACGTGGCCGAACTCGACGCGGTCGACGGCGTGCTCACCGGGTGCGCCGTGGCGATCGCCGAGACCGGCACGATCGTCCTGGACGCCGGACCGGACCAGGGCCGCCGCGCCATCACCCTGGTGCCCGACTACCACCTGTGCGTGGTCCCGGCCGAGCGGGTGGTCGCGAGCGTGCCGCAGGCGCTGCCCCGGCTCGATCCGCGCCGACCGCTGACCTGGATCAGCGGCCCGTCGGCCACCAGCGATATCGAGCTCAACCGGGTGGAGGGGGTGCACGGGCCCCGGACGCTGGAGGTGGTGATCGTGGCGGGGTGACGGCCGCGTCCCCGGGAACCCGCCCGGGAGCCGCAAATGCCGTATACCGCCGCCGACCTGGGGTTCCAGCTCCGCCGCCGGTGGCCGGGACCGGCCGGTTCCGCTGACAGCCGAGTGATCATCGGGCTACTTTCGGCGCATGGCACCCCCCGGTCCCGACGACCTCGCCGCCCTGGCCGGCAGCCCCGAGTGGGCCGCCGCCTTCCGCGAGGTCCCGCGTGAGCACTTCATCCCCGAGGTGGCCCAGGCGAGCTTCATGTCGGGCGCGCCGAGCCGGTGGATCGACCGCGACCGCGACCCCGCCGGCTGGCGGGCCGCCGTGTACGCCGACTCGACGATCCTCACCCAGGTCGACGACGGGAGCACCCCGCTCACCGAGGAGGCCTACCGGCCCGGCCTGACGCTGCCGTCGAGCTCCAACAGCGCGCCGAGCCTCGTCGCCCGCCTCCTCGGCCTGCTGGACCCGTATCCGGGCGACCGGGTGCTGGAGATCGGCACCGGCACCGGATGGACGGCGGCCCTGCTGTCCGCCCGGCTCGGCGGCGACAACGTCACCACGGTCGAGATCGACGCGAACGTGGCCGAACGCGCGGTCCAGAACCTGAAGCGCCTCGGCATCGCGCCGAACACGGTCGTCGCCGACGGTTCCGGCGGCTGGCCGGACGGCGCGCCCTACGACCGGGTGCACGTGACCTGCGGTGCCGCCTCGGTCCCCTACGCCTGGGTGGCGCAGACCCGCCCCGGCGGCGCCATCGTCCTGCCCTGGATGCACGGCGGCCGGGGCGGCGGCCACACGGTGGCACTGACCGTCACGGGCGCGGAGGCGGTCGGGCGGTTCCACGGGACGAACGCGTACATGCTGCTGCGCGGCCAGCGGGAGCCCATGCGCGCGATCGACGGCGCGGAACGGGAGTCGACCGCGTCCGTCGATCCGCGCCGCATCGCGCGCGGTGGCCCCGGACTCACGCTGGCGCTGGCCGGGCTGCTGCCGAACGTCACGGTCTTCGCGAACGAGAACACGGGCATGGACGGCTCCGTCCGGGGGGTGGCCCGGGAACGCGCCCCCGGCGAGTCCTGGGCCCGGGTCGACTACTGGCCGGCCAAGGGACGGTTCGAGGTCGTCCAACGCGGCCCCCGCGACCTGTGGGACGAGGTGGAGTCGGCCTACCTGACCTGGATCCGGTGGGGAGCGCCCGCCGCGGAGCGCTTCGGACTCACCGTCGGCCCGGACGGGCAGCACGTGTGGCTGGACCGGTCGGACAACCGCCTGGATGGGAGCTGAACGTGGGAAAGCACGGCAAGCAGGTCAACTGCTCAGTGTGCGGCGGCGACGGAGAGATCGTCGTGAACAGCGACGGCGCGCAGGAGACCTTCCCCTGCCAGGCGTGCAACGGCACCGGGAGGGTCTGACCGGTCCGGACGGCGGCCCGCTCACCGCCTCTGCACACGCACCAGGCTGGCCGCCACCCCCAGCACCGCCAGCCCCGCCGCCGGAAGTGCGACGGTCCACGGCGCGCGTTCGGCGTAGGCGATCGATTCCGCCAGCATGGCGCCCCACTCGGGGGAGCCGTGCGGGGCGCCGAGTCCGAGGAAGCTCAGTCCCGCGAGCGCCAGTGTGACGTGCGGCAGCCGGACCAGCGCGTGCCGGGCCACGGCGGGCAGCACCGACGGCAGCAGGTGGCGGCGCAGCATCCAGCCGTGCCCGGCACCTCCGGCGACGGCGGCCAGGTAGAAGCCCGAGGCGCGGACCTCGGCCGCCAGGGTGCGGGCGTGCACGGCCAGCGGCACCCAGGCCACCAGCATGACGGCCGCCGCGGCGCCGACCAGCCCCGGCCCCGCGACGGCGGCGACGAGGATGCCCACCAGCACCGGCGGCAGCGCGTTCAGCACGTCGGCGACGCCCGCGCGGGCGCGCCGGCCGGCCAGCCCGGCCGCCAGCCCCGCCGCGAGCGACACCGCGGTGACGACCAGGCCGGCGCCGACACTGAGCAGCGCCCCGTGCCCGAAGCGGGCCAGCACGTCGCGGCCGAGCGCGTCGGTGCCCGCCGGGTGCGCCCACGAGGGCGGGCGCAGCCGCTCGGCGAGCGCCATCGTGTCCGGGTCGCGCAGCAGTCCGGCGGCGACCACCAGCAGCAGGACCGCCGCGAGTGCCCCTGGCAGCCACCGCGCCGCGCGCCCGGCGGGCTCGGCCGGCGCCGCGGGGGTGAGTCCGGACCCCGTCAACGCCGGCCCGACGAGCAGCCGGTGCGCGAGGACGCCCGCCGCGCCGAGCGCCGAACCCGCCAGGACCAGCACGCCGACGCAGCCCTGCACGAGCGGGAGGTCCTGCGCGAGCACGGCGGCGAGGACGGTCGCACCCAGCCCGGGCACGGCGAAGACCGACTCGACCGCCACGGACGAGCCGAGCAGGCCGGTGAACAGCAGCAGCACCTGCGGGAGGGCGACGGCCACGCCGCGGCGCAGCAGCGCGAGCAGCAGCACGCCGCGTCCGAGGCCGGCCGCCCGCCATGCGCGCACCCACCCTTCGGCGAGGGCGGCGTCCAGCGCGCCGGCCAGGACCCGGCTGAGCAGACCGGCGGCCGGCAGCCCGAGGGCCAGGGCGGGCAGCACGGCGTTCGGCGGCCCGGCCCATCCCGAGGTGGGCAGCAGCCCCCAGCGCACGGCCACCACCGTGAGCAGCACCGAGGCCAGGAGGAAGTCCGGGAGCGCGGCGAGCGACGCCCCCACGGCGGCGCCGCGGCCGCCGACCGGCTCCCCCGTCGCGACCGACCTCCGCAGCCCGGGCAGCAGGACGAGCACGGCCCCGGTGAGGGCGACCGAGGAGGCGGCCAGGGCGAGACCACCGGAGACACCCGCCGCCTGCGCCACGGTGGGGCCCACCGGCAGGCCGGTCACCCACGACAGGCCGAGGTCGCCGCGC
>NZ_QEIO01000135.1 GCF_003336425.1 Marinitenerispora sediminis
CCAGGTCTTCAACGAGCGCGGTTACGACGGCACCAGCATGGAGGACCTCGCCCGCGCCCTCGGTGTGACCAAGTCCGCCATCTACCACCACGTCGCCGGCAAGGAGGAGCTGCTCCGGCAGTCGCTGGACCGCGCGCTGGACGCGCTGTTCGCGGTCACCCGGGAACCGGGGGCCGCGAGCGGGCCGGCGATCGACCGCCTGGAGCACGTGCTGCGCGGCAGCGTCCGCGTGCTGGTGGAGGAGCTGCCGCACGTCACCCTGCTGCTCCGGGTGCGCGGCAACACCGAGGTGGAGCGCGGTGCCCTGCAGCGCCGGCGGGAGTTCGACCACTTCGTGGGCGACCTGGTGCGGCAGGGCGTCGCGGCCGGCGAGATCCGGCCGGACGTCGACCCGGCGCTCACGAGCCGCCTGCTGTTCGGGATGGTCAACTCGATCGTCGAGTGGTACCGGCCCGGCCGCGGCCTGGACGGCGGCGAGCTGGCCGCCGCCCTGGCGACGGTGGCCTTCGACGGGCTCCGCGCCTGAGCCGGACCGTTTCCGGGGGCGGCCGGAGACTGCGCGGGGCCGGCCGCGGTGCCCCTGCCCGCCCCGGTGGAGCGGCCGCACGGCGCCCGCGGCGGCCCGCTCAAAGCCGCGCCCGCCCGGCGGCGGTCCCCCGGTGCGTCCACCAGGGCGGTTAGTGTGAGCGGGGAGCTGCCGGCGCATCAGAGGGGGATCTTTCCGTGGCGCACCGGATCTGGTCGCAGCGCGTCGCGGCCGTGCTCGCTGTCCTGCTCTCGCTGACGTGGCTCGTCGCGCCCCCGGCCGCCGCCTCCCCCGCGCCCGCCCGGCCGGACGGACCGGTGGTGCTGGTCGGGGTCCCCGGCCTCATGTGGGAGGAGGTCGACGCCGCGACCATGCCGCGGCTGTGGGGGCTGGCGCGGGACAGCGCCATCGGCAACCTGTCGATCCGCACCGCCACCTCGCGGACCTGCCCGGTCGACGGCTGGCTGAGCGTCTCCGCCGGGCAGCGCGCGGCGAGCGAGCGGCAGACGTACTCCATCTGCGAGCTGCCGCGCCGGCCCGAGCGGGACGGCGTCGGCGCGGTGGTGCCCGACTTCGCGCAGCACGTCGACTACAACGCCTCCTCCAAGTTCGTCGCCCAGGTCGGCCTGCTCGGTGACACGGTGCACGCCGCGGGCGGCAGCACCCTGGCCGTGGGGCCGGGCGCCGCGCTGGCCGCGGCCGACGGCAGCGGGCGGGTGGACCGCTACCTCGGCAGCGTGGAGGCGCTGCGCGAGCGCGACTGGCGGGAGCACCAGCTCGTCGTCATCGACCTCGACGACCTCGCCGACCTCTACCTCGACCTTCCCCTCAATCCGGACGCCGAGTTCGACGAGGAGGACGCCCCGGACCAGGAGGAACCGGAGCCGGACCCGATCCAGGACGCCGACCGGCTGGAGCGGCTGCGCGCCATCGACGACCAGCTCGGCACCGTCCTGGAGACGCTGCCGGAGGGGGCCACCCTGATGGTCGCCGGTGTGTCGGTCGAGGCGGGGCCGTCGAACCTCAACGTCGCGGTGCTGCACGGGGTCGGCCCCAAGGGCGAGGACTTCGACCGGGGCTACCTCAGCTCGGAGTCCACCCGGCGGGCCGGACTCGTCACGCTGACCGACATCACGACCACGCTGCTGCACGCCATGGCTCTGGACTCCCCGCCGAGCATGGTGGGGCGCGCGTGGAAGGAGGTGCGGGCGCCGGCGGACTTCACCGAGGCGGTGAACAACCTCGTGGAGTTCAACACCGCCGCGAAGGTCGTGGAGTCGCTCATCGCCAGCTTCTTCAGCGGGCTGGTGGCCATCCAGCTGCTCATCTACGCGGCCGCCGCCTACACGCTGAAGCGCTACGGCGGCCGGGACCGCAAGAAGCGCGACGTGGTGCTGTCCGTCACCCGCGCCGTGGCGCTGGGCGGGGCGGCGTTCCCGGTCTCCAGCTACCTCGCCAACCTCATCCCGTGGTGGTCGGCGGCGCAGCCGCAGCTGGCGCTGCTCGGCAGCGTGCTCCTCGCCGACGCGCTGGTGGTCGCCCTCGCGCTGGCCGGGCCGTGGCGGCGCGACATCATCGGTCCCGCGGCGGTGGTCGCGGCGGTCACGACGGCGGTGCTGTTCATCGACATGTGCACCGGCGCGCACCTCCAGATGAACTCGCCCACCGGGTACAGCCCGATCGTGGCCGGCCGGTTCTACGGCCTGGGCAACATCGCGTTCGCGACGTTCGCCACCGGGGTGCTCATGACCGTGGCCGGCGTGGCGCGGCTGCCGTTCGTCCGCGGCCGGCGGCGCCGGGCGGTGGCGGTGGCGCTCGCCCTCGGGATCGCCACCCTGTTCGTGATCGGCTGGCCGGGCCTGGGTACCGACTTCGGCGGGGTGCTCGCGATCATCCCGGGTCTCGCGGTCACCGTGCTCATGATCGCCGGCCAGCGGGTGACCCTGCCGCGGCTGCTGGTGGTCGGCGCGGTGTCGATCGTGGTCATCGGCGCGCTGGCCTACGCGGACTACCTGCGGCCGCCCAACCAGCGCAGCCACTTCGGGCTGTTCGCCGGGCAGGTCGTCGAGGGCGAGGCCGGTGCCGTGGTCGCGCGCAAGCTCGGCGCGATGCTCGGATCGCTGGGCAACTGGCAGCTCACCCTGCTCTCCGCGTGCGCCCTGCTGTTCCTGTTCGCGGTGCTGAACAAGCCGACCGACTGGCGGATGGGCGCGCTGCAGCGCGCCTACGAGTACGCGCCGACGCTGCGGGCCGGCCTCACCGGGTCGCTGGTGACCGCGCTGGCCGGGTTCGCGGTCAACGACTCCGGCATCGCGATCCCCGCGCTGGCGCTCACCGTGGCGGTCCCGCTCACGCTGTCCGCGTGCGCGTGGGTGCTGCGGCAGGAGGGCCCCTCCCGGCCGGCGCCCTCCGGCGACCGGGAGGGCCCCGGCGGGCGGGGCGGCGCGGACGCCCCGGCCGGTGCGGCGGAGTCCGCGCCGGGCGAACCGGCCGAACCCCGGCGCCGCTGACCGGCACCGCGCGCGTGCCGGGTCCGGGACGGCGCCGTCCGCCGCGTTCCCGGCATTGTCCTGTAGGACAGGTCACGTCACTGAAGTCACGATTTCATCGCGACTCATGTGGTAAGGTCCGGGACCGGATGCTTGTTTTAAGCGTCTTAGCAATGAGTGGGCACGTGCTTGTCACGCACAAGCCGATGGGCGGATCACACCGCCGGTGTCAGCACGGACCCGGCCGCCCGAGCCAGAGTCGAAGCCCCTGGCACACGACGATGCCTTCGTGAGCGTCTGACACATCCTCATTGTCGACATGAGGGGTAGCACAGGGATGAAACACGAGTTCCGCCGAAGTGGCGTGCCCGCACACGCGTTGACCCGTGGCCCCGGCAACCTTCCCAAGGCGACGCGGACCGCCGCGCCATCCGGCCGGGCGACGGCATCGGCGTACCACCCCGGAGCGAGCATGCCCGCGCTGAACATCACCGCCCGCAACCACGACGACGGCACCGTGCTCGTCCTCGACGGCGAGATCGACATCGCCAACGAGGACGACTTCCACCATGCCGTGCTGGAGGCGGTGAGCGAGCGGCCGCACGGCCGGGTCGTCCTCGACTGCTCCCGCCTCTCCTTCATCGACTCCAGCGGCCTGCGGGTGCTGATCCAGTGCCACAAAGCCAGCCGCGACCACTACAGCCGCATCCTCATCGCCGCCGCCTCCGAGCGGGTGGCGCAGATCCTGCACGTCACGGCCCTGGACACCCGCATCCCCGTCCACCCCACCGTGGAGTCCGCTCTGGAGGCACCGCTGGAGAGCGCCAGCCAGAACTGACCGCGGCCGGGGCGGCCGCGCGCGTCAGAAGAGCAGCAGCCACACGCCCAGGGCGAGTACGGCCAGGTTGACCAGGCCGAAGAGCACCACCCACGCGGTGCCCGGGATCCCGGTCAGCCGGGCCAGCTGGTCGGCGTCAGAGTGCGGCGAGGGCTGCCGGACGCGCTGGGCCTGGAGCTCGAAGACCGGCCGGACCCCGGCGAGGAGCAGGAACCAGGTGAAGAGGTAGGCGAAGACCGCCTGCACCTCCGACGGCATGAACCACGAGACGAGGAACACCACGGCTCCGGTGCCGACCACCGAGACGACCCCGTAGACGTTGCGGATCAGCAGCAGCATCGCGGCCAGCAGCAGGATGCTGATCCACAGCAGCGCGGTGATGCGGTCGCCGAGCAGCAGCAGGATCGCGGCCAGGCCCACGAGCGAGGGCGTGACGTATCCGGCGAAGACCGTGAGGATCATGCCGATGCCGTGCGGCCGCCCCCGCGAGACCGTGACCCCGGACGTGTCGGAGTGCAGCCTGATGCCGGTGAGCTGCCGACCGCTGAGCAGGGCGACCAGCGCGTGCCCGCCCTCGTGCGCGATCGTGACGACGTTGCGCGCCACCCGCCACGGACCGCGCACGGCCACGACCACCAGGGCGATGACCCCGGTCGCGATGATCAGCCACTGCGGCGGCGCGGGCTGGGTCAAGAAGACGTCCTGCCAGACGTCCGCGAACGACGTGCCTTCCATGTCCTCGCTGCCCTCGCCTCTCCGCTTGGCTCCGCTGGTCGCGCGTTACCGAACTCTAGGACATGTCCGGCACCCCGCCGCCCGCTCGGACGCCGGCCGCGGCACACCGGTTCCCGCCGGAGACGCGGACGGTCAGGGTGTCCCAGTGACCTCTCGAACGGAGTACTCCGGCCCCCTGCGCTTCACCATGGCCAACGTGGCTGGTGGCCGCATGCTCCAGCCGGGCGAGGGAGAGCACGGGTACGCACCCGGGGACCGCACCGCGGAGTTCGCCGCGGCGATGGGGGCCGGTGGCCGCGGACGGCCGGGTCCGGCTCCGTCCGCAGGCGGTGCGCGGCTCAGTCCGCGCGGACGGTGACCGAGCCCGTGGTCGTGTCCACCGCGATCTCGGCCGCGGCGTCGTCGGCGGTCGGGACGTCGACGGCGCGCTCGCCGGTGCTGGAGTCGCCGGTCACCCGGTAGGCGGCGTCGGGAACCCGGATATCGACGGCACCGGTGGTGGTCTCCACCGTGATCCGCCGGAACGCCTCGTCGGTCTCGACGTCGACGGCACCGGTGGTGGTCGAGACCTCGGCCTCCTGGAACCCGCCGCCGACGCGCACCTCGGCCGTGCTCGCCTCGGCCCGGACGGTGTCCGCCGCGAATCCGCTCAGGTCCACGGAGCCGGTGGTCGACTCGACCTCGATCGAGCCGCCGGACCCGGCGGCGCGCACCTCGCCGGTCGTGGTGGTCACCGCGACGTCGCCGCGCACGTCGTCGAGTTCGACGGCGCCGGTGGTGCTGTGCGCCGTGACCGCCCCGCCCACGGAGCGCACCTCGATCGCGCCGGACGACGTCTCGACGGTGAGCGCCGTCCCCTCGGGCACCTCGATCCGGTAGTCCACGGAGCAGGCGCCCCCCACCCAGCCGTCGCAGTCGGCCTCGACCCGCAGCGTGTCCCCGTCCACCCGGGCGGACTCCTCCGGCTCGGCCAGCGGCGACGAGCGCAGCACCCGCTCCACGGCCACGCCCTCGGCCGCCGCGTCGTCAGCCCCGTGCACGACCACCGCACCGCCGGTGCGGTTGTCGACGCGCACCGCGGCCACCGCGTCGAAACCGTCCTCGCGCCGCTCGGTGGCCGTGGCGACCAGCCCCACCACCGCGAAGGCGCCCCCGGCCACGACGAGGACGGCGACGAGGCCGGCGAGCAGCAGGGGGACCGGTCCGCGCCGGCGCGGCCCCTTGCTGGAGGCGGTGTACATTCCGTTGCCGGTGAAGGTCATGGGGGAGTTCCTCTCGGGGGAGTCGGGGCGGCGGCGGGGCCGCGGGCCGCCGTCCCCGCGCGTCCGCTCCCGGCCGGTGGACCCCCAGCGTAGGCGGGCTCCGGCTGGCCGCACCATCGACCCGTCCCGCCGAAGCCGGGTGGTGGCAGCACCACCGCGGACCGGCGGCGCGACCGCTCCCTTCGCAGATCTGATGGCAATTGGGGCTTTTCTATCTCAAATGCGACCGATACCTTCGTCCCGTGACGGTCTTTCGTATCAGTGATGTCGCCGAACTGGTCGGGGTCAGCGGTGACACCGTGCGCCGGTGGGTGGACTCCGGCCGGCTGCCCGCGACCAGGGACGCGCACGGGCACCGGCTCGTGGACGGCGCCGAACTCGCGGCGTTCATGAGCGCGGGCGCCGCGACCGACCCGGCCCTGGGCCGCTCCTCGGCCCGCAACCGGTTCCGGGGGCTGGTGACCAACGTCGTGCGCGGCGACGTCATGGCGCGGGTCGAGCTCCAGGCAGGACCCAACCGGGTGGTCTCCCTGATGAGCCGGGAGGCGGCGGACGAGCTCGGCCTGGAGGTGGGCTCGCTGGCGACGGCGATCGTCAAGTCGACCAACGTCATCGTCGAGTGCGGATCACCGACAGGAGCGCGCCATGCGTGACCTCCCCCGCATCCTCCGCCGGGCGGCCGGGTCCGCCGCCCTCGGCCTGCTGCTGGGCGCGGCGGCCTGCGCCGAGGTGGACGGATCCGCCACCGGCGCCGAGGGCTCGGACCCCCGGACGCTGACGGTGTTCGCCGCCGCGTCGCTCACCGACACGTTCGAGGAGCTCGCTGAGCGCTTCGAGGCCGACCACCCGGGCACCGAGGTGGAGTTCAACTTCGCGGGGAGCTCGGAGCTGGCCGGCCAGATCACCGAGGGCGCGCCCGCCGACGTGTTCGCGTCGGCGGACACGCGGACCATGGCACTCGTCGTCGACGCCGGCGCCGCCGAGGGCGAGCCCCGTGTCTTCGCGCGCAACAGCCTGGAGATCGCGGTCCCGCCGGACAACCCGGCCGGGATCACCGGGTTGGCGGACCTGGCCGGGGAGGACGTGCGCGTCGCGCTCTGCGCCGAGGAGGTGCCGTGCGGCGCCGCCACCCGGACGGTGCTGGAGGAGAGCGGCGTGGACGTCGAGCCGGCGACCTGGGAGCCCGACGTCCGGGCGGCCCTGACCCGGGTGCGCCTGGGCGAGGTGGACGCCGCCCTGGTGTACCGGACCGACGTGATCGCGGCCGGCGACGACGTCACCGGCATCGACTTCGAGGAGGCCGCGGCGGCCGTCAACGACTACCCGGTGGTGGACCTCGCGGACGCCCCGCAGCCCGACCTCGCCGCGGAGTGGGTGGAACTGGTGCGTTCCGGGACCGGGGGCGGCGTCCTTGAGGCGGCCGGGTTCGATGTCGCCGCACCGGAGTAGCGGCGGCCGGCCGGGCACCGGCCGCTGATGCGCGCCCGGGCTGGCTCCCGCGCCGGCGTCCGGGTGGCGGCCGGCCGCTTCCCGTGGCTGCTGGCGGCGCCCGCCGTGCTGGGACTGGCGTTCCTGGTGGCGCCGCTCCTCGGGCTGCTGCTGCGGGCGCCGTGGTCGACGTTCGGCACCCGGCTGCTGATGCCGGAGGTGCGCGAGGCGCTGGTGCTGTCGCTGGTCACGGCGACGGCCGCGACCGCCGTCTCGCTGCTGCTCGGGGTCCCGCTGGCGTGGCTGCTGGCGCGGACCGAGTTGCCCGGCCGTCGGGTGGTGCGGGCGCTGGTCACCGTGCCGCTGGTGATCCCGCCGGTGGTCGGCGGGGTGGCGCTGCTCATGGTGCTGGGACGGCGCGGAGTGCTCGGGCAGTACGCCTACGACTGGTTCGGCTACTCACTGCCCTTCACGACGGCGGCGGTGGTGGTGGCCCAGGTGTTCGTGGCCATGCCGTTCCTGGTGGTCAGCGTCGAGGGGGCGCTGCGCGCCGCGGACCGGCGCTACGAGGACGCCGCGGCCACCCTGGGCGCGACCCGGGGGATGATCTTCCGGCGGGTCACGCTGCCGATGGTCGCCCCGGGCGTCGCGGCGGGCGCCGTGCTGTGCTGGGCTCGGGCGCTCGGCGAGTTCGGGGCGACCATCACGTTCGCCGGGAACTTCCCCGGCCGCACCCAGACCATGCCCCTCGCGGTCTACCTGGCGATGCAGGAGAGCCCGGAGTCCGCGGTCGTCCTCAGCCTGGTGCTGCTGGCCGTGTCGCTGGCCATCCTCATCGGGCTGCGCGGCCACTGGTCGGGTGCCCCGTGACCGCGCGCCCGGGCGGCGGGGCGGAGCCGCGCGAGGAGGCGGAGGTGCCGGGCGGTGGCGGCGCGCCGGCGTCCGCGGCCCTCGCCGCGCACCTCGTGGTGCGGCGGGGCGGGTTCGTCCTGGACGTCCGGCTGCGGGCCGCGGCCGGCGAGGTCCTAGCGCTGCTCGGCCCCAACGGCGCGGGGAAGTCCACCGCGCTGCGGGCGCTCGCCGGGCTGACCGCCATGGCAGACGGACAGATCGTCGTGGACGGCCGCGACCTGACGACGACGCCGACGGAGCGGCGGCCGATCGGCATGGTGTTCCAGGACTACCTCCTCTTCGAGCACATGAGCGCGCTGGAGAACGTGGCGTTCGGGCCGCGCGCCCGGGGGGTGCCGAAGGCGGAGGCGCGGGCGCGCGCCGCCGAACTGCTGGAGCGGGTCGGCCTCGCCGCACACGCCCGCCGCCGACCGCGGGCGCTGTCCGGCGGCCAGGCGCAGCGGGTGGCGCTGGCGCGCGCCCTGGCCGTCCGGCCGCGCCTGCTGCTCCTGGACGAACCGCTGGCCGCGCTGGACGCGCACACCCGGGCGGACGTGCGCTCCCGGCTGCGCCGCGACCTGGCGGACTTCGACGGCGCGGCGGTCATCGTGACGCACGACCCGCTGGACGCGATGGTGCTGGCCGACCGGGTGACGGTGATCGAGGACGGCGCGGTCGTCCAGGAGGGGCCGCCGACGGAGGTCGCGCGGCGGCCCCGTACCGACTACGTCGCCCGGCTGGTCGGGCTGAACCTGTACCGCGGCACGGCCCGCGGCGCGGTCGTGGAGGTGGCGGAGGCCGCCGCGCGGATCGAGGTCGCCGAGCCGCGGTCCGGCGAGGTGTTCGCGGCGTTCCCGCCGCGGGCGGTGGCGCTGTTCCGGGAGCCTCCCGTGGGAACGCTGCGCAACGTTTGGCGGCTGCGCATCGACGGCATCGAGCCGTTCGGGGACCACGTGCGGGTGCATCTGGCCGACCCGGACTCGGGGTTCGCCCTGAGCGCCGACGTCACGCCGGCCGGACTCGCCGACCTGGCCCCGGCGGTGGGAGCCGCGGTGTGGGCGGGGGTCAAGGCGACCGAGGTGCGCTGCTACCCCGTCGGCTGACCTTCGGGACCGGACGCGCGGCCGGTCCGCGGCTCGCAGGAGCACCGGGAGCACGGCATCGTGTTTCGGACGGCAGGTATCGCCCATTTGGTGGCGAGCCGGTGGCGGGCGACCGGCCGCGAGCCCCGGCCGCCCGCCGCCGGCGCCCGCGGCCGGTCGCCCGCCACCGCACCGGTTCCCGGCGCCGCCCGGGCCCGGGCGGTCCTCCGGTGCCCCACGGTCAACTCCGTGAACGTCGGGAAACCGATCGGTCCGAATCTCATCTGGTGTGCATAGAAGGACACGAACAGGGGCAATCACTCTTCGTAGTTACTCCGTAACTCTCAGAGAGGATTCCTGTGTCCTTCACACGAACCCTTGCCACCACCATGCTGACCGCCGTCGCCGGCGCCTCGATCGGGGTCTTCACGGCGATTCCGGCGCAGGCGGCTGACGGCGAGGAAGCCAACCAGGCCGCGCAGAGTACGGGAAGTCCCGAGGGCAGTCAGGCGCCCGGGACGACCGAGGTTCCCGCGACCGAGGAGGCTCCGAAGCCGGCCGGCACCGCTGGCGCTGCGGACTCCGCCGAGGCCCCGGGCACCGCGGAGGCCGCGGAGCCGGCCGAGGTCCCGGGCAGCACGGGGACTCCGAAGGCGGAGGCCGCTCCGAAGCCGGGCCCGAAGGCCGACACCGCGCCCAAGCAGGGCCCCAAGGGGGAGACCGCTCCGAAGCAGGGGCCCAAGGCCGACGCCGCCCCGAAGACCGGGCCGAAGTCCGAGGCCGCTCCGAAGCAGGGGCCCAAGGCCGACGCCGCGCCGGCGACCGACACGGCACCCAAGCCGGGCCCGAAGGCGGACGCCGCGTCCCAGCCGGCCGCGTCGACGCCGGAGGCGGCGCCTGAGCCCGCCGCCGCGCAGCCGGTCGTGGCCCCGAAGCCGGCCGCACCGCAGCCCGCCGCCGCGCAGCCGGCGGTGGCGCCGAAGCCGGCCGCACCGCAGTCCGAGGCCGCGCCGAAGAAGCCTGGTCCGCGGGCCGACTTCCTGCCCAGGTCCCTCTTCCCGAAGATCGAGGTGGCGCCGAAGCCCGGTCCGCAGGTCGACGCCGCGCCGCGGCCGGCTCCGAAGGCCGACATCGCCGAGGCCGCCCAGGCACCGGCGACCGACGCGACCGCTCCGACCACCGGTCAGGGGCACCACGCCTACGGCGGGCACCACAAACCGCACAGGCCGCACAAGCCGGGGCAGCACTCCACGCCGCAGGCGCAGTGGAAGCCGGGACACCACCACGGCTACCACGGCAAGAGCAAGGGCCACGGCAAGGGCAAGCACCACAAGCCGCACGCCCACTGGCAGGGCACGCCGGGCATCTCGGACGTCAAGAGCGCCGAGGACTCCACTGGCGACAGCGCGGAGGTCTGACCGCGCTGGTCGAGGGCGGGTGCCGCGCCACCGTGCGGCACCCGCTTCTCGCGTGCGCGGCGCCCCGCGCCCGGCTACCCCTCCGGGTCGGCTGTCCCCTCCTCGACCAGGCGCTTGAGCCGGGGCAGCGTCTGCTCGATGGCCCGCGCGTTTCGCGCCGGAGCGCCCACGAGCTGGTACAGCAGCGTGCCGGAGTAGGAGTAGTCGAACGTCTCCGTCACCAGGGTCGTCCCGTCCGAGCGCGGCTCCAGCTCCCAGCGCCACCGGTGCGCGCCCATGTGCCGCCAGGTGATCAGCCGGCCGTCCTCGAACTCCACCACCCGGTTGGTCATGCGGTACGGCAGCCCCATGCGCATCTCCATGCCGAAGGTGGCGCCGAGTGACAGCCGCTCCGGGCCGGCGACCACGCCGCGCACGCTGCCGGAACCGTCGAAGAGCGGGTGCCGGCGCGGCGACGCGAGCACGTCGAAGATCTGCTCGGCGGGCGCCTCGATGACGATGCTCCGGGAAACCTGGTGGTGAGACATGGGCGAGTCCTCGGGTCGACGAAGGGGGATCCGCGGTGGTCGGGAAGGTGCGCCCGGCGGGTCCGAGCCGGCGGGCGGCCGGGCCGGGGCCCTCCGCACGGAACGCCGCGAAGCGCACTTCTCTCCCCCGCGGGGGCAAAACCTTACCTCCGGTCGGCGCGCCGTCGGCCGGACGCCCCCGCCCGCCGGTCCCACCAGGCGCCGGGGCCCGCGACCAGTGGCGGACTTCAGAGGACGTGCCGCTCGATCGCGGCCAGCCCCCCGTTGTCGGCCGCGACGTGCAGCACCCAGAACGCGCCCTTCCCCAGGGCCAGCGGCTGCGGGACCGGGGCGCCGAGCCGGCCGAGCGCCTCGCGCACGAGGTCGGCGACGAGCTCGCCGTGCGTGCAGACGATGACCGGCCGCCGTTCGGCGAGCAGCGCCGCGAACACGGCGCGGGCGCCCTCCCGGTCGAAGGAGTCCGCCGCACCGGCGTCCCCCGCGCCGGCGGTGAGCGCCTGCTCGGTGCGCAGCCGGGCCGAGGTGCGCGCGGTGTAGGGCAGCACCGTCTCGACGCACCGGGCCGCCGCCGAGGTCACCACCCACGCGATGCGGTAGGCGGACAGCACGCCGGCCAGCCGCAGCGCGCCCGCCCGGCCCGAAGCGTCGAGCGGGCGCAGCAGGTCGTCGCCGTCCCAGGACCGCCGGGCCCCCGCCGAGGTGTGCCGGAGCAGGACCAGGGGCACGGTCTCGGCCGGCCCCGCGGCGAAGTCGTCCAGCGCCCGCATGTCGTGGTCGTAGCTGAGCCGCCGGCGCGCCGCGTGGACCGGCAGCCACTCCCGCCGGTCCACCTCCTCGGTGTCGACCGTGCCCCAGGAGCCGGAGGCGGTGGCCGCCCACCACGCGACGTCCTTGGGCCAGCCGTCCTTGAGGTAGCGGCGGTCGGGCAGCCGCCGCCCCAGGACGGGACGCAGGCCGGTCTCCTCGCCGACCTCGCGCACGGCGGCCGCGAGCGGGTGCTCTTCGTCCCTGAGCTTGCCCTTCGGAAGGGTCCAGTCGTCCCGCCGCGGCCGGTGCACGAGCAGCACCTCCGGGCCGGCGCCGGCCGACGGCCGCCACAGGACGGCGCCCGCGGCCCGGATCGGCTCCAGGTAGCCGCCGGCTGCGGAGCCGCCCGCTCCGGGCGGCGCGGGCGGTCCCGCCGGCGGGACCGCACCGGCGGGGGGCGTGGGCCGCGCCGCGCCGCCGCCGGAGCGGTCAGCCATCGACGAGCCGCAGGTGGCGGTCGCCCCGGACCGTGCTCTGCAGGTCGAGCAGCGGCGTGCCCGCCTGGGTGTGGGTGCGGCGGGTCCAGGTGCCGTCGGGGCCGAGGTGCCAGGAGGACGTGCCGTCGGACATGGCGAGGTCCATCAGGCCGACCAGCCGCCTGCGGTGCCCGGGATCGGTGACGCGGATGAGCGCCTCCACCCGGCGGTCGAGGTTGCGCGGCATGAGGTCCGCGCTGCCGATCCAGACCCGCGGCTCGCCGCCGTTCTCGAAGACGAACACCCGCGAGTGCTCCAGGAACCGGCCGAGGACGCTGCGCACCTGGATGGTCTCGGACAGGCCCGGGATGCCGGGCCGCAGCACGCAGCTCCCGCGCACCCACAGGTCGATGGGCACACCGGCCCGCGACGCCTCGTAGAGGGCGTCGATGATCTCCTCGTCGACCAGCGAGTTGACCTTGATGCGGATCCGGGCGGGCGTCCGCTGGAGGTGGTTGGCGACCTCGTGCTGGATCTGGCGGCGCAGCGCGTCGCGCAGCGCGTTGGGGGCGACGAGCAGCCGCCGGTAGTGCTTCTTCCGGGAGAAACCGGTGAGGTGGTTGAAGAGGTCGCTGAGGTCCTCCCCGACCTCCCGGTCGGCGCTGAACAGCCCGAAGTCCTCGTAGCCCCGGGCCGTGCGGGGGTGGTAGTTCCCGGTGCCGACGTGGGTGTAGCGGCGCAGGGTGCCGTCGTCGTCCTCGCGGACCACCATGGCGATCTTGCAGTGCGTCTTGAGGCCGACGAGCCCGTAGACGACGTGGCAGCCCGCCTCCTCCAGCTTGCGGGCCCACTCGATGTTGTTCCGCTCGTCGAACCTGGCCTTGATCTCGACGAGGACCACGACCTCCTTGCCGGCGCGGGCCGCCTCGATCAGCGCCTCGACGATGGGGGAGTCGCCGCTGGTGCGGTAGAGGGTCTGCTTGATCGCCATCACGCGGGGGTCGGCGGCGGCGAGCGCGATGAACCGCTCGGTGGTGGTGGCGAACGACTCGTAGGGGTGGTGCACCAGGAGCTCGCGGTCGCGCAGGACGGTGAAGAAGTCCTCCTTGGTCAGCACGCGCGGCTCGACGGGCACCATGGGCGGGTACTTCAGCTCGGGCCGGTCGAGGTCGGCGAGCTGGTCCAGGCCCGCCAGGTTGAGCGGGCCGGGGACGCGGTAGATCTCCTCCTCCTCCGCTCCCAGCTCCTCGCGCAGGACCTTCAGCACCTCGTCGGAGATGGTCTCCTCGACCTCCAGGCGGACCAGCGGACCGAACCGGCGGCGCAGCAGTTCGATCTCCAGCGACTGGACGAGGTCGTCGGTCTCGTCCTCGTCGACCTCCAGGTCGGCGTTGCGGGTGACGCGGAAGGCGTGGCGCTCCAGCACCTCCATGCCCTCGAACAGCTGGGGGAGGTGTGCGGCGATGACGTCCTCGACCGGCACGAACCGCTCCTGGCCGAGGTCGATGAAGCGCGGGAGGGCGGAGGGGATCTTGACGCGGGCGAACATCTGCCGGCCGGTGTGCGGGTCCCGGACCCGCACGGCCAGGTTGAGGGAGCGGCCGGAGATGTAGGGGAAGGGGTGCGCCGGATCCACCGCGAAGGGGGTGAGCACGGGGTACACCGAGCCGCGGAAGAACCGGCGCATCCGGTGGCACTCGTCGTCGTCGAGCTCGTCCCAGCGCACGATCCTGATGCCGGCGTCGGCCAGCGCGGGGGCGACCGACCGGTGGAAGCAGTCGGAGTGGCGCAGCATGTGCTCATGGGCGACCCGGGAGATGCGCTCCAGGAGGTCGCGCGGATGGTGGCCGCTCGCCGTGGCGACGGCGACCCCGGTGGCCAGCCGGCGCTTCAGGCCGGCGACGCGCACCATGAAGAACTCGTCCAGGTTGCTGGAGAAGATGGCGAGGAAGCGGGTGCGCTCGAGGAGCGGGATGTCGGTGTCCTCGGCGAGTTCCAGGACGCGCTGGTTGAACCGCAGCCATCCTTCCTCGCGGTCCAGGAATCGGTCAGCGGGGAGATGATCGGCATTCGGAGTCATAGGAACCGGTTCCACACTCACAGCTCGCAGATTCCCCCATTCCGGTGAACGTGCGTGGGCGGCACGGTTTCGGTGGCGTGACGCTCGTGCATAGTCCATACCCGCTGGCCAGGAGGTTGGAAGCATACGATAGGCGCGATTTGCGGGGAAGTGCCGCGGCACGGGCCGCCGGCCCGCCGCCGCGGCCCGCCCCGCGGCACGGGCCGGCACCGGCCCGGCCCGCAACCGCAACGCCGCTGCGGCGCGTCCGGAACCCGCCGGTTTTCAGCC
>NZ_QEIO01000136.1 GCF_003336425.1 Marinitenerispora sediminis
TTTCCGGGTCCGCCGATGGTTTCCGGGACGGAGGGCGGCGGCATGTTGCTGCCGTTTCCGGGTCCGCCGATGGTTTCCGGGACGGAGGGCGGCGGCATGCTGCTGCCGCTGCCGGGTCCGCCGAAGGATTCGGTGGGCGGCGGGAGCAGACTGCTGTTCCCCGGCCCGCCGAAGGAGCCGCCGGGCGGAGGCAGGCTGCTGCCGCCACCCGGTCCGCTGAAGGACTGGACGGGCGGTGGCTGGTAGTCGCCGCCGGGCGGAGGCAGGCTGCTGCCGCCACCCGGTCCGCTGTAGGTCTCGATCGGCGGCGGCTGGTACTCGTTGTTGGGCGGCGGCCCCATGCCGCTGCCGGGCCCCGGACCCGGCGGCGGCGTGTACTCGTACTCGGGCGGCGGCTCGAACTCCAGCTTGGGCGGCGGAGTGTTCATGTACTCGTCGAGCCAGTCCGGCGGGTTGTCCCACGGGTTGTTGTTCCCGTTGCCCGGGCCGCCCTCGCCGTCGGGCGGCGTGTACCCCGGCGGGTTCGTGCCCGGGGTCGGAGCGATCCGCTTGATCCGCCCGGTGACGGTGTCGTAGTGCGTCTCCATCGTCTTGTGGAGCGCTGCGGCCGCGTCGATCACCCCGTCGAGCTGCTTGCGCCAGCGGTCGTGCAGCAGCGCGTTGACCCGAGCGTCGGTCCCCGCGTCGCCCACGACACCCCAGTCGTTGGTGTCCGGGTTGACGTTGATCCACATCTGGTCGCGGGCCTCGTTGAACGACAGGCTGGCGTTGGCGGCGTTGTACCAGTCGTAGACGAGTTCGTAGATGCCCTTGTAGTTGGCGTTCCAGGAGTCGATCTGGTTGGCCAGCGTCATGATCGCGCTCGTGATGCCGGGGCGGACGTCGTTGACGGCGTTGTGGAAGACGTCCAACTGCGCGGTCAGCGACTCCAGGTAGGTGCCCAGCTTGTACAGGTGGGCGGCGAACGCCGCGGCACCGTCGCCCTGCATCGGGCTGTCGGGGACGTCGATCTCCTTGAACCGCTCGAAGATACCGTCGCGCTGGGTGGAGAAGAAGTCGTCCGCGGACGCGATCTCGCCGGCGATGTCCCAGTGCGTCTGGGTCGAGTAGTTGCCGGAGCGGATCGAGTTGCCCAGCACCATGACGTTGCGCAGGTCGAGCAGCCGGTTCCGGAACTTGTTCTCCGCCGAGTCGGCGCCGTACAGCGTCGGTTCGAACCAGTAGCCGGAGTAGTCCGTGCCGCCGGAGTAGGTCCAGCCTCGACCGGTCCAGGTCTGGGTGGACTCGTTCCAGCTGAACCACAGGTTCATGTTCTTGAAGCTGTGGCCGTGGATGAAGTGGTCGTCCTCCCAGAAGTGGTAGTAGCCGTGGGTGAGCCACGGGTCCTTGGTGACCTCGCTCATCGCGGGCATGGGCGGGTGGTCTCCGTCGTCTTTGGAGTCCGCGAAGATGTTCATCGTCTCGTGCAGCTCGGGCACGGGCTCCTCCTCAACGTCGTCGTCCAGCCAGCCCGCTCCGGGCGGTCACCACGGGGAGAGAGGGCGGTCACGGCCGTCGGAGAGGGCGGTCACGGTCGTCCCGGAACCGCCCTCCCGGGCGCGGGTGCTACTGGAGGGCCTGCCAGTTCGCGGCCTCGCGGCGGTCGGTGTTGTTGTAGTTCTCGGTGATGCTGCCCAGCGCGAACGCACCGGACTTCAGCAGCGTCCGCATGTCCTCGACGTTCAGCCGCCAGCGGGCGATCGCCGCGTCGTACTCGTCCGACATGAAACCGATGTTCATCTGCTTGATGCGCTGCATCTCGGCGGCGAGGTCCTCGATCGCCCTGGCGACGACCTCGGTCTGCTGGGACATCTGCTCCTGTCCCATGATCGCGCCCTCGTATCTGATGGAGAAGCCGTCAGTCATGGGTCGTCCTTTGCTGTCGTGGGTGGAAGGCGCTGCCGACCGGGGGCCGGCGGCGACGGAAGCCGGGGAGGGGCGGCGCCGGGGACGAGCCCCGCCGCCGGTGGCGGGCGGTCAGCCCGCGCTGTTGGGGTTGAGGGTCCGGTTCCAGCTCGACCCCTCGACGATGTTCTGGTCCTCCATCGCGTGCATGGTCCGCACGGTGCCGCCGAAGGTGCCGATGAAGCCGTTCATCTCGTTGGTGATGAGCCGCAGCTCCTCCAGCCACATGACCAGCGCCTCGCCGTACTTGTTGGAGGCGGCGCCCTGCCAGCTTCCCCGCAGCTGGTCGCGGGTCGAGTCGACCGAGGTGTAGACGTTGTTGCAGGTGGTGTGGGACGTCTCCATGGCCGCGGCTGCCAGTTGGTTGGCCTGGTCTAGATTCTGCATCTGCGACATGTCGGGCTCCTCTCGTGGGGTGTTGGGGTCACTCGGGACAGGTGGTCTCAGGCGGCTGCGGCTCCTGGGGAACCGGCAGCGGCGCGGCGGCGGGAGCCAGGAGGGGGCCGGTGGGGATCAGCCTCAGCAGTGACGTCGGGACGGCGGTGGCCGCGGCGGGGGCGAAACCGAGGGCGTCCAGCGTGTCGGGGTCCGACACCGGGAACTTGGCGGCGGCGTCGGTGACCAGGTAGTAGGTCGGGGTGTCGGTGCTGCCGCCGACCGGCCGGGCCTCGACCAGCGCCCCGCCGCCGGCGGGGATGCCCATAAGGTCCGGGGTGGGGCAGCCGGGGGCGATCTCGGGCGCCTCCTGCACCGGCCAGGCGTGGATGTCGCCGACCGGCCGGACCACCAGCTCCAGGTCGCCGTCCGTGCCGAGCCGCAGGCAGGCGGTCTGGCCGTCGAGCGCCACCAGCTCCGGCGGGCTGGCCGGGAACGGGCTGTCGTCCGGGCGGTCGATGGTGCTGTCCTCGGCGAGGACGCCCCGGAGGTCGGCGGGGGTCAGCTCCACGGCTGTCGGCGTGTCTCCCCCGTAGGCGTCCGCCTGGACCGCCGGGTGCGTGAGGAGCAGCCTGGAGTCGGTGGCGGTGAGCGGGACGAGCCCGTCGCGGGTGAGCAGGTAGTACTGGTCCTGGTCCCCGCCGCCGGCGACCACGAACACCTGGCCGATAGTGGTCGGACGTCCGGCGATGGCCGGCCCCGGGTCGCCGAGGCCCGCCACGCCCGGCGCGGCCAGTTCCGGCGCGGCCGGCACGGTGTCCAGAAAGGCGTCCGTCACGGGGAGGACGGGACTGGTGCCGTAGCCGAGCGCCTCCAGGGCCCCGTTGTCGGTGTCCAGCTGCAGCCGGGTACCGCGCCACAGCAGGTGGCGGTTGCCGTCGGGGTCGGCGACCAGCATGCCGCGGTCGGCGGGCAGGGCGGCCGCGGCGGCGTCGGGGCTGACGGTCAGTGACGTGCGGGCGGAGTGGTCGGCCGTGGGCGGGATCGCGCACAGCAGCCACGTCGCGGGGTCGCCCTCCGCGGGGGGCAGCGTGTCGGGAGCCCCGGGGATGCCCACGGTGCCGCCCTTGGGCACGCCCTCCAGGGACGCGCTCGACACCGATGCCACCGACATCTGCGCGCCCTGGATGAGCCGTGCGGAGGCGTAGTTGGCGACCGGCCGCAGTACGCCGTCGGCGTACAGGTAGGTGGCGCCGGTCTCCTTCTCCACGATGAGCCGGCCCTCCTGCCGCCATGACTGGGCGCCGCCGGGGAAGATCAGCCCGAAGACCAGGAAGCCCACGCACAGCAGCGCGCCGATGGCCAGCCCGATGAAGCTGCCGGTGCGCGTACGGCGCATCGGGGCGTCCACCGCGTCGGGGTCGGCTTCGAGCATGGCGGTACCCAGCCGCCCCACCACGAAGGTGTGCGCCTGGACACGGTCGCGTCGTGTCTGCACCGCCTCAGCCGCCGATCCCGCGCAGGGCGGTGAAGACGCCGAGGTTGGCGAGCACGAGGGACAGCAGCGCGACGGCGAGCAGGATCTGGATGATTTCCGCGGCGCGTCCCCAGTGCGGCAGCGGCCGGCGGCCCGGCAGCGTCCACGAGACCAGCGCCAGCGAGGTGGCCACGGCGAACAGGCCGAGCAGGGTCAGCAGCCGCGCCAGCACGTCGGCGTCCCAGACGGAGAAGAGCAGCAGGGTGGTCAGCCCCAGGCACGGCGGCACGACCATGTACATCCGCTGCCAGGCACTGGCCAGTCCGCGGGTCTGCAGCAGCATCACGAGCGCGAACACGACGCACAGCGTGATCGGGACCCAGCCGGGGGTGCGCGCGAGGAGCACCAGGCAGCAGGCGAGCACGGCGCCGGTCGAGGCGAGCAGCGCGCTCTGGTAGCCGTCGGCCAGCCGGGTCCGGTCCAGCACGTCGCGGGCCGGGTAGGGGTCGATGGCCTCCTGGAGCTGCTTGGGGTTGGCCGGCAGCGGGGGCAGCCGCATTCCGGAGATGCGGAAGGCCAGCTGCGGGGCGAAGGTGCTCAGCAGCAGGGAGAGCATCCCCACCAGCCCGGCGCAGCCCGCGATGGTGGCGCTGGGCAGGAACATCAGGCAGACGGCGTAGAGCACGCCGAAGACCTGGACCACGAGGGTCCCGAGGAAGAAGGGGATCGAGCCGGCGACCGCCGCCAGGCCGAGTACGGTCGCTCCGGCCCCGGCCATGGACCCGGCGAGGATCCGGGCGCCCAGCAGCGAGGTTCCGGGCTCGCCCGCGGGCATGGCGGCGCCGGCCAGGACCATGTACAGGATCGCGGCGCCGGCCAGGCCGGTGGCCGCGAGCGGGTCGCCCATCGCGCGGGAGGCCGCCCAGGCGGCCAGGAGCATCAGCACCGCGGAGCTGGCCCCGATCAGCGCGGTCAGGCCCCCGGTGCCGCCCAGGAGGAGGACCGGCAGACCCAGGAGCAGCACACCCAGGCCGAGGCCCTGCAGCAGCATCCGGGTGAAGGCCGGCCGCCAGCGGTCGGGCCGCTCGGCCATGCCGCTGGCGACGCCGTCCACGAGATCGTCGAAGTGGATGGGGGGGAGCTGGTCCCGGCGGGGGCGAAGGTATAGCGTCTCGCCGTGGCACAGCCCCAGCGACCGGATCGTCTCGTCCTCGTCGATCGGGTCGTCCCCGAGCTGCTGCAGCACCCAGCCGTCGTGCTCCAGGCCGCTCTCGTCGAGGTCCTCGCCCTCGTCGCCCTCGGCGTACAGCACGAAGGTGGGCAGCAGCTCGGCGATCGGCACGTCTGAGGGGGCGGCGATCTCGAAGGACCGGCTGGGGGCTCGTATCACCAGCCGGCACAGCTCCGTGGCGGTGGGGTCGCTCATGCGGGCCTACTCGTGGGGGTACGGGACTGCGCGGCAGACGGGAAGGACGTTAACATCGCCCCACCCCTTTTGGAATTGGTTGAGACCAAGATTTTGGTCATGTGACTTTAAGTCGTAACGATACCGTTTTGGGCGCGTGCTGTAGTTCGCCATTACCGTGTGTAGTTCTAATTCGGACATCTGATCCCAGACCGCCCCCACGGTGGTGCAGGAGGACGTCATTCTGTGAGCACCATCCTCATCCGTCGGCCCCCGCGGCGCCCGGGACCCGACATGCCCTCCGGCGAGATCACCCTGCAGGAACCGCCGGAACTCCCGGAGATGCAGTCCAGCGTCTCCTCGGTCTTCATGTACCTGCCGATGGCGATGACCTCGCTGGCCATGATGATGCTGTTCATCCGGCCCGGCGGCGGGGGCGGCGGCGTGATGCCCTACATCGCCGGCGGCATGATGCTGGCCGGCGCGGTGCTGATGCTCGCCGGGCAGTACCTGCGCACCATCCTGGAGCGCCGCCGCAAACTCAACGACGACCGGCGCGACTACCTGCGCTACCTGAACCAGATGCGCACCCGGCTGCGCGAGGTCGTCACCGAGCAGCGCGACGCGATGCTGTGGCGCGCCCCGGACCCCGACGCGCTCTGGTCGATCGTGCGCACCTCCCGGCTGTGGGAGCGCCGCTCGACCGACGACGACTTCGCCGAGGTGCGGCTGGCCGTCGGCGAGCAGGAGATGGGCATGACCATCTCACCGGTCTCCTCCAAGCCGGTCGAGGACCTGGAGCCGCTCAGCGCGCACGCACTGCGGCGGTTCATCAGGGCCTACGCCACGGTCGAGGACCAGCCGATCTCGGTCTACCTGCGCGGCTACGCGCACCTGTCGCTGCGCGGCGACGCCGAGGCGTCCCGGGCGATGGTGCGGGCGCTCGTGAGCCAGCTCGTGGTCTTCCACACCCACGACGAGCTGCGGGTCGCCGCGTGCGTGGCGGACGACCGCCGCGCCCAGTGGGCGTGGCTGAAGTGGCTGCCGCACACCCAGCACCCCACCGAGAGCGACGGGGCCGGGCCGCTCCGGCTCCTGGCCCAGGACGCCGTGGAACTGGAGGGGCTGATCGGCGACGAGTTCGCCGACCGCCCGCGGTTCGACCCGGCGGCCGCTCCCAGCCGCGACGAGCCTTACACGGTGATCGTCGTGGACGGCGGCCAGATCCCGCCGGGGTCGCGGTTCACCGGGGGCGGGTTCCGCAACGCCATCATCATCGAGGTGGACGACCCGCTGCCGCCCGAGCACGACCCCTACACGCTGGCCCTGCAGGTCGCCCCCGGCCGGCTGGAGATGATCTCCCAGGACCACAGCGGGCGCACCGTCTACTCGCCGCTCGGCCGGCCCGACGCGCTGAGCCGGACCCGCGCCGACAGCCTGGCCCGGCTGCTCGCGCCGTACCGGGTCAGCGTCGCCACGGAGATCACCGAACCGCTCACCACCGACTTCGAGCTGACCACGCTGCTGGGCATCACCAACCTGCACAGCCACGACGTCCACCGGATGTGGTCGGAGCTGCACCCGAAGAACCGGCTGCGGGTGCCCATCGGGATGACCGCCGACGGCGCGCCCCTGGAACTCGACCTCAAGGAGTCCGCACTCGGCGGCATGGGGCCGCACGGGATGCTGATCGGCGCCACCGGGTCCGGCAAGAGCGAGCTCCTGCGCACCCTGGTGCTGGCGCTGGCGCTGACCCACTCCTCCGAGACCCTCAACTTCATCCTGGTCGACTTCAAGGGCGGTGCCACCTTCATCGGCCTCGACCGCCTCCGGCACACCTCGGCGCTGATCACCAACCTGGCCGACGAGGCCATCCTGGTCGAGCGCATGCAGGACGCCCTGCACGGCGAGCTCATCCGCCGCCAGGAGCAGCTCCGCGCCGCCGGAAACCACAGCTCCATCCACGAGTACGAGAAGGCGCGGCAGAGCGATCCGAGCATGGAGCCGATGCCCACGCTCTTCGTCGTCGTAGACGAGTTCTCGGAGCTGCTGGCGGCGCACCGCGACTTCATGGACCTGTTCGTCATGATCGGCCGGCTCGGCCGCAGCCTCGGCGTGCACCTGCTGCTCGCCTCGCAGCGCCTCGACGAGGGGCGCATGCACCAGCTGGAGAGCCACCTGTCCTACCGGATCGGCCTGCGGACCTTCTCGGCGATCGAGAGCCGCGGCGTCCTCGGCGTCCCCGACGCCCACCAGCTCCCCTCCGCACCCGGCAACGGCTACCTGAAGAGCGACACCGAGACCCTCACCCGGTTCAAGGCGGCCTACGTCTCCGGCCCGTACCACGTCCGGCAGCGGACGTCCGCCCGCAGCGAGCTCCTCGCCGACGTGGTGCCGTTCCTGGACGGCTACGTCCCCGGCCGGGCGCCGGCGCCCGTGGTCGAGGAGGAGGCGGCCCCGGACGAGTCCGCCGAGCCGCTGCTCGGCGTGGCGCTGTCCCGGCTGCACGAGCAGGGCCCGGCCGCCCGCGAGGTGTGGCTGCCGCCGCTCGGCGTTCCGCCGCTCCTGGACGAGCTGCTGGCCATGTCCGGTGCCGTGCTGCCGCCGGGGGGCCTGCTCTGGTCCGACTCGAGCAAGCTCACCGTGCCGCTGGGGATCATCGACCGCCCCTTCGAGCAGCTGCGGCTGCCGCTCAAGGCGGATCTCGCGGGCGCCGGCGGCCACGTCGGCATCGCCGGCGGACCGCAGAGCGGCAAGAGCACGCTGCTCGCCCTGCTCGTGACCTCGCTGGCGGTGCTCAACACGCCGGCCCAGGTGCAGTTCTACTGCCTGGACTTCGGCGGCGGCGTGTTGCAGTCGATGAGCACCCTCCCGCACGTCGGCAGCGTGGTGGGCCGCACGGACGCCCGGCGCATCAACCGCACGATCATGGAGCTGACGGACCTCCTCGACCGCCGGGAGGCGCACTTCGCCGAGAACGGCATCGACTCCATGGGCACCTACCGGCGCCGCCGGGCCGCCGGGGAGTTCGCCGACGACCGCTACGGCGACGTCTTCCTCGTCATCGACGGCTGGGCCACGATCCGCCAGGACTTCATGGACCTGATCGCGCCGATCCTGCAGATCGCGCAGCGCGGCCTCAACTACGGCGTGCACGTCGTGGCGGCGTCGCCGCGCTGGGCCGACTTCCACAGCGGCGTGCGCGACCTGATGGGCACCCGCTTCGAACTCCGGCTGGGCGACGCGGTCGACTCCATGATCAACATGCGCAAGGCGAAGACGGTGCCGCGGGTCGCCGGCCGCGGCATGACCGAGGACCAGCACCACTTCCTCACCGGCCTGCCGCGCGCCGACGGCAGCGCCGACCCGGTCACCCTCTCCGCGGGCCTGACCGAGATCATCGAGCGGGTGCGCACCGCGTGGAGCGGCCCGCCGGCCCCTCCGGTCCGCACGCTGCCGCTGAAGCTGCGCGCGGCCGAGCTGCCCGCCGCGGAGATCAGCTCCAACGGGGGCCTGCGGGTGCCGCTCGGGCTGGAGAGCCGCCGGATGAAGCCCTTCTGGCACGACTTCTCCTCGACCGCGCACCTGCTGGCGGTCGGGGACACCGAGAGCGGCAAGACCACCCTGCTGCGGCACATCACCAACGCGATCAGGGCGCACTACGACCCGAGCACGGCGCGGGTGGTGCTCGTCGACCAGCGCCGCGAGCTGTACGACGCCGTGCCCAAGGAGATGCAGCTGGGCTACGCGGTGAGCGCGGACCCCGCGCGCGAGATGATGGCCGCCGCGGCCCAGGCGATGAAGGAGCGGCTGCCCGGTCCCGACATCACCCCCGACCGCATCCGCAAGCGCGACTGGTGGTCGGGGCCGGAGCTGTTCATCATCATCGACGACATGGAGATGGTCAGCGGCAGCGGACCGAGCCCGCTGACGCCGCTGCTCCCGATGCTCTCGCAGGGCGCCGAGATCGGCATGCACCTGATCGTGGTGCACGCGGCCGGCGGGTTCGGGCGGGCCTCGATGGATCCGGTCATCCGGGCGCTCATCGACGGCAACACCCCGGCCATCATGCTGTCGACCCCGCCCTCGGAGGGCATGCTGTTCGGCAACGTCCGAGCCCAGAAGATGCCGCCCGGCCGCGCGATCTGGATCGCGCGGCGCGACCCCGTCGAGGTCCAGCTCGCCATCGCCGAGGGCAGCGACTGGGACGAGTGACGCGGACGCCGCCGCGGCCCGGCGCGGTGCACCGGGCCGCAGCGGCGGCGGGCTGCCTCGCCGGCGCGGCGTCGGAAGGGGTCAGGGACGGTCGCCCGACGTGCCGCCGGGACCCCAGCGGGTGTCGATGTCAGGCGGCCGCTCGCTGGCCGCCGCGGGCCGCCACCTGCGGGCGCGCCCCCTGCGCAGGACGGCTCCGGCCAGGGCGGAGAAGACGACGACGAACCCGGCGGCGCCGACCACCGCGGCCGTCGTGGCCGCTTCCACGGAGCCGCGCGGCGAGGGGTCGGGGACGTACTCCTCGCCTGGCACGCGGGTGTCGCCGGCGGCCGGCCGGCCGGTCAGCGCGGCCAGCGGGTCGATCCGGCCGTGGCCGGCCAGCGGGTCGCTCGCACCACCGGGGGAGGCGTAGGCGGTCGAGGTGAGCCGCTCCCGCACCTGCGCCCCGGTGAGGTCGGGGGCGTGGGAGCGCAGCAGCGCCGCCGCACCGGCGGCGAACGCCGCTGCCACGCCGTCGCCGGCGCTCACGAAGTGCCCGTCGCCGCCCGGGCCGACCCCCATGACCCGGTCGCCGGGGGCGATCACGTCCACGCGGGCGGGCTCGTCGTCCTCGCCCATGAGCGGGGCCTCCAGCACCGGGACGCCCGCGACGTCGTGCGAGGCGACGCTGAGCACGTCGGGGTTCTGCGCCGGATGGCCGGGCACCGGGCCGTCGGGGCCCTGGGCCGTCGCCGGCGCGACGACGACCGCGTCGGCGGCGACGGCGGCGGCCACCGCCTCGTCCAGCGCCGCGGAGCCCGCGAGCGCGGCGGTGCCGACCAGGATCACGTCGGCGTCGGCGGCGACCGCGTCGGTGATGCCGGAGGCGATCTGGCCGGCGGAGGTGAGCCCGGAGTCCCGCTCGCCGGTCGCGACGGCGGTGATCCGCGCCCCCGGGGCCACGCCGACGAACCCGCTGCCGGGTTCGGTACGGGCGGCCGCGACTCCGGCGAGGAAGCTGCCGAACCCGAGGCAGTCAGTGCTGGCACCGGCCACCGCGCCGGAGAGGGCGCCGGCGCCGTCGTCGACGGCGGTGGCGAGGACGGCCACGGTCGTGCCCGATCCCCGGCTCAGTTCGTGCGCCTCGGTGAGACCGAGGGCGTGGTGCGTCCACGGGGCCTCCGCCACGACGTCGCTCCCGGCGCTCACGCAGGGGTCGTCCGGCACCTTCAGCGCGGTGATCTCCGGTAGCGCCGTCGGCTCCGCACTGGGGGAGGCGGAGGGCTCCGGGGAGGCGGCGTGGGCCGGGGCCGCCATCGGGCCGAGGGCGAGCAGCGCGACGGCGGCCGCCCCGCGCAGCGGGCGCCGCCCGCGCGGGGCGGAGCGGCGGGTCGTGGACCGGTACTCCATCGGCAGGTTCCCTTTCCAGGCCGCCGCTCGGGCTCGGGTCGCGAACACTCTAGCCACCGCGTACCGTGCCTCTGGGCACTCCCCTCCCGCGGCCGAGCGGCCGCGGTCTCGCCGCACCGACAGCGTTTCCTTACCAGGGGGCGAGTCGTGACATGGGACGACGTGGATTCCTGGAGGTCGGCGGCGAAGAGTTCCAGGTAGAGGGCTTGTGTGGCGTCTGCCACTTTCCTAGGCTCACGTAATGCCAAGAGGAAGAGCATATGATGCCACATGTACCGGCCTTGGAGCGGTGCGCGCCCGCGCGGTCCGTACCCAGGAGGCGGGACGCCGCCCCGGCGATCGCCCCCGTGCGACCGCGCCGCGCATCCGACCCCGCAGCCTCACCGGCAGGTGGCATTTCGATAAAGAAATGGAGTCGGTCTCGGTCCGAAATTAACCTCCTATTTCCGTCGCGGACACCGCGTACGTCAGGTCGGTTGCGCGTGCTCGTGGTCGGCTCTTTCGAGCGTGGTCGGATTTCCGGTGTCCGGTGGAAGGGGATCGGATCGCGCTGACCCGGTCGGCGTGCGGTGCGCCGCCCCGCTTCTTCGGAGCCGCGGCGACGGTATTGGAAAAAACGCAGGTCAATGCAGGTAGAAGTGGCTCTGGTCGTCGACGGTGCGGTGCCGCGGGACATGATTTCCGGCTCCCCGCCGGGCGTCGCGGGGCGCCTGGGCGCCGCCGCCGCGGTCGCGCGGGACGCGGCCTCCGTGCGGGGGTATTTCGGTTCGATGTTCCTTTCCGGTAATGGTTGCCTCTAACCTTTCCGCGCTCTAGTATCGCTTCGCGGTAAAGGCCGAAACTTCGGTCGCAACCGGTCGAAAATTCGGTACCCGACACCGTTCGGACCAGTACCCTCTGCCACCCGGCACACTGCAACGTCGCTGGTCCAGACGGACGGAACAGGGGTGAGGAGATGAGGGCCTCCAGCGCGGGCGGCCGGACGACCGCGGTGGGATGCGCGGCGGTGCTCCTCCTCGCCGCCGGCTGCGCGGGCTCGTCGGAGTCCGCCACCACGCCGGCGCCCACTCCCACCGGTGCCGCCCCGAGCTCCACCCTCCCGCCCGAGGAGGCGGCACTGCGGGCCTACACCGAGATGTGGGAGACCGTGGTGGCCGCCTCGCACGAGGGGGAGACCGACCCCGCGGAGCTGGAGCGCCACGCCACCGGGGGCGCCCTCGTCCTCATGCGGGAGGCCCTCCAGGGGGCCGCCGAGGCCGAGGTCAGCGGCGAGCCCGTCCTGAGCCCGGAGGCGGTGGTCGCCGAGCCCGGCCGGGCCGAGATCACCGACTGCCTGGACGACTCGACCTGGACCATCGGGACCGGGTCCGCCGCGGGGGGAGCGGGTCAACGCCGCGTCGACGCCGACGTCACCCACGACGGACTCGTCTGGCGCGTATCCGAACTTCGAATCTGGGAGCCCGGCACATGCTGAGACGAACCACGGCGACCGCGGTGGTCGCCGCCACGGTCGCGCTGACGACCGCGACCCCCGTCCACGCCGACACCCCCTCGTTCCTCGGCAGCATCGAGTGCGGGACGAACGGCGGCTCCGGCTGCACGGTCCTGCTCAAGTGGCTGCAGGAGAACGGCTACGCGCCCGGCACCCCGAGCACCGGCTCCGGCTCCGGCCAGGAGAGCGGCGGCTCGGAATGGGACGCCGTGGACTGGGACGCGATCGACTGGGACGCCGTGGACTGGGACGCCGTCGACTGGGACGCGATCGACTGGGACGCCATCGACTACGACGGCACCGACGGCGAGGAGCCGGCCAACCCCGAGCTCATCATCCAGGAGTCCCTGGACTCCTTCGAGGTGCCGCGGCCGGAGATCGCCACCTCCCCGGGAATCGACTCCCCGATCCTGGTGCGCACCCCGGTCTGGCTCTGGATCGACTCCGGTATCTGGGAGCCCGCCACCGCGAACGCGGAGGTGCCGGGACTCTCGCTCGACCTCACCGCCACCCCCACCCAGGTGCGCTGGTTCATGGGCGACGGTTCCGAGGTGGTCTGCGACGGACCCGGCACCCCCTTCGACCCGGCGGTCCACGAGCCCGACGCGGAGTCCCCCGACTGCGGGCACATCTACGAGCGCGCCTCGCTCGCCGACCCCGACGCGACGTACACCCTGCGCGCCGAGGTCACCTGGGCCGTCGCCTACGACTTCTCCGACGGCAACAGCGGAGAACTCGACGCCCTCGTGACCAGCGCGGAGACCGCCCTGATGGTGCGCGAGGCGCAGAGCCTGGTGACCGAGACCGGCGCCTGACCCGCACCACCCACCGACGCCGGCGCCCCGGGGAGAGTCGCGTCCCCCTCCCCGGGCCGCCGCCGGCGCCGGACGCACTCCGGCGGGCCCGGCCCGCCGACCCGGAACTGACGAGGAGACATTGGTGGAGACAGCGACGACCGGACCACGACCGCCCGCCCCCGGCGGGACCCCGGTCCGGCTGCTGGGGACCGGTCCGCGGCGCTGGCGCTGGCTCGGCTTCGGCGTGGCCCTCATGGCCGCGGGCGGCCTGGTGGCGGCGCTCGCCGTGGACCGCCTGGACGACCGGCGCGGCGTCCTCGTCGCCGGCGCCGACCTGCCCGCCGGGCACGTCGTCACGGCGGCGGACCTGCGGATCGCCCAGCTCGCGGGCACCGACGGGCTCTCGGTGGTCGGTGAGAACCAGCTGGCCGAGACCGTCGGGCGCACCCTCACCGTCCCGGTCGCCGAGGGCAGCGTGCTGCCCGAGACCGCCCTCGGCGCGGAGGCCGGCTACCCCGAGCCCGGCCAGGCCATGGTCGGCGCCTCCCTCCAGCCCGGCCGGTTCCCGGTCTCGCTGAGCGAGGGCGCGCCGGTGTCCATCGTCGTCACCGACGGCGGCGGCGCCGGCACCCCCGGGCGCGGCGCCGGTGTCGAGGCCTACCCCGCGCACGTGCAGACCTTCGAGGCCGCGACCCCCGACGGGCCCGCCGTCGTCGAACTCATCGTGGACGCCGCCGACGCCGCCCAGATCTCCGCCGCGGCCGCGGCCGAGCGGATCACCGTCGTCCAGGTCGCGCCGGACGGAGGCGCCTGATGCCCCGCACCGTCGCGCTCTTCTCCCTCGGCGGTGCCCCGGGCGTGACCACCGTCGCCCTGGCCCTGGCCGGCACCTGGCCGGAGGAGGCCGGGGCCGTGCTGCTGGAGGCCGACGCGGCCGGCGGCGACGTCGCCACCTGGCACCGGCTGCCGCCGTCCCCGGGGCTGACCGACCTCGCCGCCGCGGCCCGGCGCCGGCCCGCGGGGCCGGCCACGGCCACCGGGCCCGGCGAGCACGCCCAAGGCCTGCCCGGCGGCCTGTCCGTCTGCGTCGCCCCCGTCACCGCGGACCGCGCGGGCGGCGCCGTCCGGCTGCTCGCCGACGCCAGCCCCATGCTGGCCACCGGGCCGGGGCCCGCCGTCGTCACCGATCTGGGCCGGCTCACCCCGCGCTCTCCGACCGCCCACCTGGCCCGGCACGCCGACACCGCGCTCCTGCTCACCCGGGACGACACCGCCCAGCTGCGCCGGGTGAAGGAGTCCGTCCCGGCCTTC
>NZ_QEIO01000137.1 GCF_003336425.1 Marinitenerispora sediminis
TCCGCGTCCGGAGCAGGCCCCGCCGCCCCCGCCGCCGCACGGACGGCCACGGAGGCGCCTGGAGCGCTCCGGGCACGCGGACCAGGACTCCGTCGTTTCGGGAATGAACCGAACTACCATATGCCGAGTCCAACCCGACGAGACACGACAGCGACGCGACCGAGCAGACGGGCGAGCACAGCGATGGGCGACAGGCCAGACGGGGCGCCGGGAGCCGCGGCTTCCGACGACCACGACCGCACAGCGGTGTTCCGGCGCCAGCCTGGCGGCGGGATGCCAGAGGAGATCGAGAAGCTGTACCGGCCGCGCCGGTCCGAACAGGGGGCCGGTGCGGCCCCGCGGCCGACCCGCCGGATGCCGCCGGTCGAGGACATTCCCGACGGGCCCCGCAGCGCCCCCGGCGGCGGTGGCGGCCGCGACGGCCGCGGGCGCGGACGCGTCTACGACGGTTCCGGACGGACCCGGCGCGATCGGGAGCTGCGCCGCCGCCGGCGCCGCACTGTCGTCATCACCGTGCTGGTGCTCCTGGTCCTGCTGCCGACGGTCTTCTACCTCTGGGCCGACTCCCGGCTGCGGCGGGTGGAGGCGCTGCCCGACTACGAGGGCCGCCCCGAGAACCAGCCCGGCACCACGTACATGATCGTCGGCTCCGACAGCCGCGAGGGCCTGACCGACGAGGACATGCAGGACCTGCGGACCGGCCGCGCCGAGGGCAAGCGGACCGACACCATCATGGTGCTGTACGTCCCCACGAGCGGGCGCCCGTCCATCATCAGCGTCCCCCGCGACTCCCGGGTCGAGATCCCCGAGATCGGCGAGAACAAGATCAACGCCGCGTTCTCCGCCGACCTCGGCGGCGGACCGTCCACGCTGGTGCGGACCTTCGAGCAGGAGAGCGGCGTCCGCATCGACCACTACGTCGAGATCGGCTTCGCCGGCTTCGTGGACATCGTCGACGCGGTCGGCGGCGTGGAGATGTGCCCGGAGGAGCCGATGGAGGACCCCAAGGCGGGGCTCGACATCGAGGCGGGGTGCCAGGACATGGACGGCACGACCGCGCTCGGCTACGTGCGGACCCGCGCCTCGGTCCGCGCCGACCTGGACCGGATCCAGCGGCAGCGGGAGTTCTTCAGCGCGCTGATCAGCAAGGCGACCGACACCAGCACGCTCGTCAACCCGTTCCGGTCCATCCCGCTGGTCACCGAGGGGACCGAGACGTTCGACGTCGACGAGGGCGACCACCTGTCCGACCTCGCCTCCATGGCGCTGGCCATGCGGGAGGACCCGGCGACCACCACGATCCCCGTCGGTTCGACCCCGAACCATCCGGTCCTGGGCTCCGTGGTCGAGTGGGACGAGACCCTGTCCCAGCAGATGTTCACCGCCATGCAGAACGGCGAGGAGATCCCGGAGTCGGCGCTGCAGGACTGAGCCGCCCGCTCCGCGCACGAAAGGAGGGCCCGGCCACCTGGTCCGACAGGTGGCGGGCCCTCGACTGACGTGCCGGTCCGTGTGCCTACCCCCCAGTGGCCGCGCGGACTCGCGCGCCGGTGAACCGGCGCCCCACGTCCCCACCGACGCTAGCCGCCGCAGGGTAAAGCGCGTACAGCGATCGCCCCTCGAATAAGTCAACTCCGCGGGGCGCGGCGGGCCGCGAACGGCGAGGGCCGCCCCCGAGCACGTCGGGAGCGGCCCACCGGACGCCGGGCCGGATCAGGCCAGGCGCTTCTGCAGGTTCTCGTCCAGAGCGGCGAGGAACTCCTCGGTGGTGAGGAAGCCCTGGTCTCCGCCGACGAGCAGCGCGAGGTCCTTCGTCATCTGGCCGCCCTCGACGGTCTTGATGACGACGTCCTCCAGGGTCGTGGCGAACTCGATCACCGCGGGGGTGTTGTCGAGCTTGCCGCGGTGCTCCAGACCGCGCGTCCAGGCGAAGATGGAGGCGATCGGGTTGGTGGAGGTCGGCTTGCCCTGCTGGTGCTGGCGGAAGTGCCGGGTGACCGTGCCGTGCGCGGCCTCGGCCTCGACGGTGCGGCCGTCGGCCGTGCGCAGCACGGAGGTCATGAGGCCCAGGGAGCCGAAGCCCTGCGCGACGGTGTCGGACTGCACGTCGCCGTCGTAGTTCTTGCAGGCCCAGACGTAGCCGCCCTCCCACTTCAGCGCCGCCGCGACCATGTCGTCGATGAGGCGGTGCTCGTAGGTCAGGCCGGCGGCCTCGAACTTCTCCTTGAACTCGGACTCGTAGACCTCGGCGAACACGTCCTTGAACATGCCGTCGTAGGCCTTGAGGATCGTGTTCTTGGTGGACATGTAGACCGGGTAGTTGCGGTCCAGGCCGTAGTTCAGGCTGGCGCGCGCGAAGTCCTCGATGGACTTGCGGTAGTTGTACATGCCCAGCGCGACGCCGCCGCCCTCGGGGAACCGGGCGACCTCCAGCTCGATCGGCTCGCCGCCGTCCTCGGGCGTGTAGCTGATCGTGACGGTGCCCGGGCCGGGGACCTTGAAGTCGCTGGCCTTGTACTGGTCGCCGTGGGCGTGGCGGCCGATGATGATCGGCTTGGTCCAGCCCGGGACCAGCCGCGGCACGTTGGAGCAGATGATCGGCTCGCGGAAGACCACGCCGCCGAGGATGTTGCGGATGGTCCCGTTCGGGGAGCGCCACATCTTCTTGAGGCCGAACTCCTCGACCCGCGCCTCGTCCGGGGTGATGGTGGCGCACTTGACGCCGACGCCGTGCTCCTTGATGGCGTTCGCGGCGTCGATGGTGATCTGGTCGTCGGTGCGGTCCCGCTCCTCGATGCCGAGGTCGTAGTACTTCAGGTCGACGTCGAGGTACGGCAGGATGAGCCGGTCCTTGATGAACGACCAGATGATGCGGGTCATCTCGTCGCCGTCGAGTTCGACGACGGGGTTCTCAACCTTGATCTTGGCCATGGCGGTGTGGCTGTCCCTTCGTATCGGCTAGCCGTCATGTGGCTGGAGGCGGGAGCGCGGGACCCGGCCGTCCGCCGGCCCGGCCGCGTCGTGCCTCATGAGCTCGCCGCAAGAGCCCTGGTCGGCCCGGCCGCGGCGGGGTGCCGGGCCGGGGCGAAGGCTCCTTCGGTGAAACACGTCGGTATCTCGACATCAAGCTTATTAGAGGGCGCGGTCACAGTTGCGGGGCCACCCATGCCAAGACGATGAGCAGCACCGCGAGCGTGACGAGGGTGGCCACGTCGATCCAGCGGCGGCGCACGGCGAGCATCCCGACGCGCTCGGGCGGCAGGAAGGCCCGGAACACCGCGCCGAGCAGCAGGGCCCCGGCTATCAGCGCCGGGCCGCGCTTGAAGTACGCGGCGGCCACCACGACGATGCCCGCGGCCATGGTGGCGAGCACCAGGAAGTAGGGCACCTGCGTGAGCCAGCCGGGAACCTCGCCGCGCGGGTCCGGCCGGTCCGCTGGCTCCTCCTCGGGCGCGCGTGATTCGGGTGCTACCGCTGCCTCCACCGTTTTCTGGCTCACCGTAAACCTCACGCTAGCGCACAACCATTTGCGGAACAGGCCGTGGGGGCGACGCGCCTCGTGGCGCGGTCCGGCCACTCCCGATTATGCCGGGACCGAAACCCCGCCGTGCGCATGATCGTCGCCGCGAACCGCGGTGATCGACTACGTATCGTGACTGGACAGGGGCGGACGGCTCCGGTCGGCCGGAAGCACGTCCGCCGCCACTGGCTGTCGAATCGGTCACACGCACATCACCGACTCGACGGCCCGTATCTCCCTGAACATGGACATGTCCCTCTTGCCCCTCTGCCTTACCCATGAGTAAGCGCGTAGAAGTGGCGCCCCACGGGTAACCAGTCATGAGATGAGTGCCACGGTGAGCGAGGACAGCCCCCCAATGAATCCCACTCGACCAGCAACCCCCACGCGGCCTACGCCGGGTCAGGCACACCCTGTCACGCCCCGTCGCAAACACCCTCATCGGTCGCGCCCCAGTTTGGGAGGAACAACCGTGGACGGGCCCTATATACGGGTCGAGGAGAGCGGTGACATCCAGCCCCTGAGCAGCGAGGTCACCACGGTCGGACGCGGGCAGGGCGTCGACATCCGGCTGACCGACCCCAGCGTTTCCCAACTCCACGCCGAACTGATCCGGCGTGGACCCTACGTCTACGTCGTCGACCTCGGCCTCTCGCGCAACGGCACCCGCGTCAACGGCCGGCCGATCGCGCGTCGGGTCCTGGAAGAGGGCGACGTGCTCAGCTTCGGCGCCGCCCGATGCAAGATCGGCGGGCTCCCGCACGAAGAACTCAACCCCGATGTGGAGCTGCGCCGCGGCGCCGCGCCCGAGCTGACCCGGCGCGAACTCGACGTGCTGACGTCGCTGTGCCGGCCCGCGCTCTCCGACGAGGCGTTCGTCTCGCCGGCCACCGCCCGCGAGATCGCCGAGGACCTGGTGGTCACCGAGGCGGCGGTCAAGCAGCACCTGCTCCGCCTCTACCAGAAGTTCCGGGTACCCGAAGGCCCGAACCGCCGCACCCGCCTGGCCAACGAGGTCGTGGCCCTCGGCCTGGTGCGGCCCATGCCCGTGTTGGATCGGGAACGCAAGGCGAGCTGAAGCACAACGCGCAAGGCGAGCTGAAGCACAACGCTGAAGGCGAGCTGAAGCCCACACCGAAGGCAGCTGCAGCCATCACGCCGACGGCGAGCCGAACCCGCATCGCCGCAGGCGAGTTGACAGGCAAGGGGCCTCACCGCCCGGGGGCCCCTTGACCTCCCGTGACACCCTCCCGGCCGCTCCGCGCCGGCTACCGGCCCGCGGCGGAGCGCTCGGCCGCCTCCACTACGTTCACCAGCAGCATGGCGCGCGTCATCGGCCCCACACCGCCCGGGTTCGGGGAGAAGTGCCCCGCGACATCGCGGACGTCCAGCGCGACGTCGCCGACCAGCCCGGCATCGGTCCGGGTGACCCCCACGTCCAGCACCGCCGCCCCCGGCCGCACCATGTCGCGGGTGATGAGCCCGGGGACCCCGGCGCCCGCCACGACGATGTCGGCCCGGCGGGTGTGCTCGGCCAGGTCCCGGGTGCCGGTGTGGCAGAGCGTCACGGTGGCGTTCTCGCTGCGCCGGGTGAGCAGCAGGCCGAGCGGCCGGCCCACGGTCACCCCCCGGCCCACCACCACGACCTCGGCGCCCTTCAGCGGTACGCCGTAGCGGTTCAGCAGCTCCACGATGCCGCGCGGCGTGCACGGCAGCGGGCCCTCCTGCATCAGCACCAGCCGGCCGAGGTTGGCCGGCTGCAGGCCGTCGGCGTCCTTGTCGGGGGCGATGCGCGCCAGCACCCGCCCCTCGTCCAGCCCCCTCGGCAGCGGCAGCTGCACGATGTAGCCCGTACAGGCCGGGTCGGCGTTCAGCTCGTCGACGACCGCCTCGACCTCCGCCTGGGTCGCCGTGGCCGGAAGCTCCCGCCGGATGCTGTGGATCCCCACCTCCGCGCAGTCGCGGTGCTTGCCCGCCACGTAGGAGTGGCTGCCCGGGTCGTCGCCCACCAGGACCGTGCCCAGCCCGGGCGTCACGCCCCGGGCCTTCAGCGCGGTGACGCGTTCCTTGAGCTCCGCCCGGATCGCCGCGGCGGTGGCCTTGCCATCGAGAATCTGTGCGCTCACGGCCACCATTGTTCCATCCGGCCCGCGCCCGAGGGCGGTGGCCCGCACGAGCGTGCCGCGCCGCGGCCCCGCGCCGGCCCGCGGTCACGTCCCCGGCGGCCTCTCCTCCGCGCGGAAGTAGACCCGGACCGTCCCCGGCGCGTACACGACCACCACCTCGCGGCGCAGCCGGGGGGCGTCCGGCCGCGCGCCGGCGCACACCACGTACCCGGTCACCCCGTCGTCCTCGATGCCCAGCCGCTCCCGGGTGTCCTCGGGGACGTCGGTCTCGGGGTGGCGCACCACCGTCATACCCTCGGCGCCGCAGAACGCCATGGCGTCGACGTGGCCGGTCGTGAAGGAGCCCTGGTAGCGGGCCGTCCCTCGGTCGGTGTACGCGGCGGCGATGTCGAGGTCCCCGGCCGACTCGGGCACCTCCAGTTCGGCGAAGGCGCGCACGCCTTCGGAGGTCTCGGGCAGGGGCGGGCGGCCGCCCCCGCCCGCCGCGCAGGCGGCCAGCAGGGCCGCCGAGCACAGCACGGCGACCCAGGTCGCCCCACGATTGCGCATGCCTCAAGGGTAGGCGGCGGGTGCCCGGCGCCGGCGGCCGACTCCGGACGCCGGATCAGGGGGTAGCGGCGGCGGAGCGGGGGCACCGCCCCGCCGCCGTCTCGGCGGCCTCAGTGGAAGAAGTGCCGCGTCCCCGTGAAGTACAGGGTGATCCCGGCGCGCTCGGCGGCGGCGATCACCTCCTCGTCCCGCACTGAACCGCCGGGCTGGACCACGGCGCGCACCCCGGCGCCGGTGAGCACCTCCAGGCCGTCGGCGAACGGGAAGAACGCGTCGCTCGCGGCCACCGAACCGCGCACCCGCTCACCGGCGCGGGTGACCGCGAGGCGCGCGGAGTCGACCCGGTTCACCTGGCCCATGCCGACCCCCACCGTGGCGCGGTCGTCGGCCAGCAGGATCGCGTTGGACTTCACCGCGCGCACCGCCCGCCAGGCGAACGCCAGGTCGGCCAGGGTCGCGGCGTCGGCGGCCGCCCCGGCCCGCAGCTCCCACGCTTGCGGGTCGTCGCCCGGCGCGTCGATCGCGTCAGTCGTCTGGAGCAGCACGCCCCCGCTGACCGCGCGCGACTCCGGCCGCGCCGTGCGGTCCGGCGGAGTCACCCGCAGCAGCCGGATGTTCTTCTTGCGGGTCAGCGTCTCGATCGCGGCCGGCTCGAAGTCCGGCGCCACGACGACCTCGGTGAAGATCTCCGCGACCTGCTCGGCCATCGCCGCGCTCACCGGCCGGTTCACCGCGATCACCCCGCCGTAGGCCGAGACCGGGTCGCAGGCGTGCGCCTTGCGGTGCGCCTCGGCGATGTCCGCGCCCAGCGCGATACCGCACGGGTTGGCGTGCTTGATGATGGCCACGCACGGGTCGGCGAAGTCGTAGGCGGCACGCAGCGCGGCGTCGCCGTCCACGTAGTTGTTGTACGACATCTCCTTGCCGTGCAGCTGCTCCGCGCCGGCCAGTCCGGCGCCGGACGCCCCCTCGTCGAGGTACAGCGCGGCGCGCTGGTGGGGGTTCTCGCCGTAGCGCAGCGTCGCGGCGCGCCGGTGCGCGGCCGCGGCGAAGTCCGGCCATCCGGTCTCCCGCGCGACGTCGTCCGGCGCGTACTCGGCGGCGAACCACGACGCCACGGCGGCGTCGTAGCTCGCGGTGTGCGCGTAGGCCTGCGCGGCGAGCCGCCGGCGCTGCTCCAGGGTGAACCCGCCGGCCCGGATCGACTCCAGCACCTCGTCGTAGCGGCCCGGGTCCACCACGACCGCGACGCTGCCGTGGTTCTTCGCGGCGGCCCGCACCATGGCCGGACCGCCGATGTCGATCTTCTCGATGCACTCCTCGGGCGACGCCCCCGAGGCCACCGTCTCCCGGAACGGGTACAGGTTGACCACGACCAGGTCGAACGGCTCGATGCCGAAGTCGGCGAGCGTGGCGCGGTGCTCCGCCTTGGACCGGTCCGCGAGCAGCCCCGCGTGCACCTTCGGGTGCAGCGTCTTGACCCTGCCCTCCAGGCACTCCGGGAACCCGGTGACCTCCTCGACCGGCGTCACGGGGACCTCGATCGCGCTCAGCCGGGCGGCGGTCGAGCCCGTGGAGACGATCTCCACCCCGGCCTCCGCCAGGCCCAGGGCCAACTCCTCCAGGCCGGTCTTGTCATAGACGCTGATCAACGCACGCCGAACGGCCTGCTGGCTCACCGGTTCTCCTCTGTTCCGTTTCCGGGGTCGTCCGTCCCGCGGCCACCCGGACCGTCCGCGGAACCCGCGCGGCTCCGCGCGCCGGCGGCGCCCCACCTCACCCGCCGATTCTCCAGGGTCCAGTCCTCCCGGGCGAGGCGACCCACGACGTCGACCAACATCGCCCGTTCGACCTGTTTGATGCGCTCGTGCAGGCTGGCCACGTCGTCGTCGGGCTCGACGCGGACCACGACCTGCTCGATGACCGGGCCGGTGTCCACGCCCTCGTCGACGAAGTGCACCGTCGCACCGGTGACCCGCACGCCGTAGGCGAGCGCGTCGCGCACCGCGTGCGCGCCCGGGAAGGCCGGCAGCAGCGCCGGATGGATGTTGATGACGAGGTAGGCGCTCAGCACCTCCGGACCGAGGATCCGCATGAACCCCGCCGAGACGACCAGGTCCGGACGGTACTCCGCGAGCCGCTCGGCGAGTGCGGCGTTCCACCGCGACCGATCGGCGTAGGCGGAGAAGGGGGTGACGAAGGTCGGCACCCCCGCCTCGGCCGCCCGCGTGATGCCCTGCGTGCCCTCCCGGTCGGCCCCGACCGCGGCGATGGTCGCGCCGTACGCCGGATCGGACGCCGCGTCGAGCAGCGCGGCCATGTTGCTGCCCGTGCCCGAGATGAGGACGACTACTCGCGCCGACAGTGTGCTTCCTCCTCATGGGAAAGACCGTGCGGGGACGATGTCCCCGCCCCCGGGGGCGCGGGCCGGGCCCGCGCGGCGTCCGGGCCGTGCGTCCCAGGGCCCTCGGCGGTCCCAGGCGCACATGATAGAGCAGGGGCGACTGGACGATCCCCTGCTCGGCCAGCCTATCCCGCCGCCCCCCGCGGCCCAGCTGGCGGGGCCGGACGCGGGCGCGGCGCCAAACCGCCGGCGCCGGCACCCGGGGCTCCCCCGGCCGGCCCCGATCACCGCGTGACGCGAACCTCCTGGCCGGCGGGTAGCGTCTTACCAAGAGAGAACCGCCTTGCGCAGTAGAAGGAGCCCCCGTGACCAACGAGCCGCCCACGCAGGACGCCGACGGGCGCGAGCCCACCGTGGAACGAGGCGGCCTGTGGGGGCTGTTCTTCTCCACCGCGGGGCTGCTGCTGCCGCCCTTCGGTCTGCTGCTGTCGGTCTTCGGCATCAGCCAGGGCCACCGGGCCCGCCGCGCGGCCAAGGCCAGCAACGGGCAGGCCCCCGGCGCGCTGCTCAGCGTCGTCGTCGGTTGGATCGGCGTGGTGTTCTCGGTGTTCGCGATCGCCGGGTACGCCATGTTCTGGACGGAGTACTCCGCCTGGCGGGACTGCACCGCAGCCGCCCACACCGTCGCCACCCAGACGACGTGCGACAACGGCCTGCGCGAGAGCCTCGCCGAACGCACCGGCCTGCCCGCCGAGAGCATCCCGTCGCCGAGCGGGCTGTAGCCGCAGGTACGGCACCCCCTACCGGGCACGCGCCGAGGCCCCACCGGTGACCGGTGGGGCCTCGGCCGCTTCCGCCGCCGCACACCGCGGACCGCTGCCGGGCGGGCCGCGGCGCCCGACCCGGTCCACCGTCAGGTGCGGACCCGCGCCGCGGCGCGGAGCAGGTGGACGAACACCGCCACCAGGCCGATCGCCACGACGGCGAGTCCGATCAGCAGCACGGGGCCGAGCACCGTGGGAGCGGACGAGGAGGGGACCAGGAGCGAGGAGAGGAAGGCGGCGGCCGGGATGATGATCGCGACGGGCAGGGCCGCGGTGCCGAGGATCTTCTCCCCCCGGGTCCACCGGGGGCCGTTCCAGAGCATCACCACGCCCGCGATCCACCCCAGGACCGGCACGGCGAAACCGCCTGCGAACAGGATGAACACGGTCGCGATGTCGTAGAGGCGGTCACCGGAGGAGCGGGGCTCGGTCTCGGCGCGCGCCGCCGCGGCGACCTCCTCGGGGGTGCCCAGCTCGTCCAGAGCCGTGCGCACACCGGCCTCGTCGGCCTCGGCCGTCGTCTCGGCGAGGTGAGCCTGGACGTTGTCCAGCAGCTCGTTGCGCGTACCGGCCGGAAGGTCGGCCGCGGCACGGCGCAGCCGCCGCAGGTAGCGCTGGACGAGGGGGTGGTCGGTCTCGGTCATCCGGCTGCTCCTCGTGTCGAGTCGGGTGCTCATCTCAGTCCTCCATGAAGGTGTCGACAGCGTCGCTGAACTGCTTCCACTCGCCCCGGAACCTCTCCAGTGAGGCCCGTCCCTTGTCGGTGAGCGAGTAGTAGCGGCGGGGCGGACCGGAGGGGGACTCCTTCCACTCGGTGGCGACCATCCCATCGGAACGCAGGCGGGACAGCAGGGGGTAGATCGTCCCCTGCCCCGCTGCCAGCGCCTGGTGGGCCGCCAGTTCGCGCACCAGTTCGACCGCGTAGCGCTCCCGCCGGCCGAGCAGGGCCATCACGCAGTAGCCCACGGTGCCGCGCCGCAGCTGGCTCATGGTCTTGCGGGGAGGATCCGTACTCATGTCGAACATAGTACCTTGCACAGCAAGGTACCTTGCAAGCGAGGACGCCCGATTCCGTGAGCTGCCCCCCGCTGGGAGGCTGCCCGGCGGCACACCGCGGAGCACCCCGGCCGCGTCATCGCCGGCCGGCGGAGGTCATGGCCGGCGCACACGCCCGGGACGGTCGCGGCCGGCGGAGGGCTCCCCGGCGCGCGACGGCGAGACGGTCGCAGGCCGTTACGGGCGGGGCCGCCCGTGCGGCAGCGGCGGACCGGCCGCCCACGGAGACATTCCGGGACCGCGGAACCGCCACTCCTCGGCGGCGGCCGCCAGCCACGCGGCCGCGGGCGTCACCCGTCGGCGCCGGTCTCCGGCCCCGATTCCCGGCGGCTGAGGAAGGTGATGGACGCACCGTCGTCGAACCGCAGCCGCTTCAACCGGGTGGTCCGCGCCGACGCCGGGCGGTCCGGACTGTCGGCCGCTGCCGCGCCGCCGTCCCCGGAGACCGCCTCTTCGTCACCGTCCGCCCGGTCGGCCGCGTCGCCGACGCCCGCCTCGTAGCTGATACCGAACAGCCCGGCGGCGTCGTCCTCGTCGAGGTCCTGGCCCCCGCGCCGCCGGGACCACCAGGCGGTGACCGCCGCCGCCGGCCGGCGGCGCTCCCGGCGGCCGCCCTCCGTCGGCCGGGGCTTCGGCACAGCACCGTCCCCGCCGCGGTCACCGCCGTGCGGCGCATCGGGGTCCGCGGCGGCCGCGGCCCGCGGGCGCGGCACCCGCCGCGCCGCCCGCGCCAGGCGCCCGGACAGCTCCGCCGGCGCCCCTCCGGACGCCGCCGAGCGCGACCGGCGGACCTTGTCCGGCGCGGGCCGGTACACGGGCATGGCCGGCGGGCGGAACGACAGCCAGTTGGCCACCCAGGCCACGACCGCCGCGGAGACTCCCACCTCCAGCGCGGTGATCAGGCCCACCTGCCAGGCCGACGGCCCCACCTCCGCGAGCCGCTCGGCGCCGATCGAGCCGCCCGCGAGCACGGAGAGCCCGGCGCAGGCCAGCCCGGTGGTCACCCCGCACACCAGCCCCCACAGCGGCGCCGCCTCGCTGACCACGGTGGGCGCGCTGCGCAGGGTGAGGGCGCCGCCGACACCGCCCGCGACGAACGGCGCCGCCAACGCCACCAGCGAGGCGACCGGTGCCGCCCCGCTCTCGGGCAGCGCGGCGAGCATCGGAAGCTGCGGGAGGGGCCCGAGGGCCACACCGGTGGGCGCCACGATGGTGTCCGCGCCGACCGTGAACCCGGGGCCGACCGTGTACGACATCGCGAAGATGACGGCGTTGGGCAGGTACAGCAGCTGGATGACGAGCAGCAGCGCGCCGCCGACCGGTCCGGGCGCCAACTCCTGCGTGACGTCGACCGCCTCCCGCATGCTCATCAGCAGCGCGGCGAAGAACAGCAGCGCCCCGGAGACCAGCAGCGTGCTCGTGGCGCTGAGCGTGCCCACGAGCAGCGACCGCGGCCGGGCCGGCATGATGCCCAGCAGCCGGCTCCACGGGATCTCCTTGTCCTTCAGGAGCTGGCGCAGCACCCCCAGCCCGCCCGCGACGGACGCCAGCAGGAACCCCGAGGCGAGCGCCTGCACCATGCTCGGCCGCACCACCTCGGTCTGCCCCACCAGCGCCAGCGTCCCGGAGATCGCCGCGTAGGGCCCCGCGAGCGCGAGGGCGGCCTGGAAGACGTGCCGGAGCCGCGGCAGGTGGCAGCTGCGCGCCAGCCAGCGGCCCGAGCGGTAGAGCAGCAGCCCGGGCAGCACCAGCAGGCCGATGGGCAGCAGGCCGACGTGGCCGCCCGGGATGGCGAAGCCGGCGTGGTTTCCGACCAGCCACGCCTGGACGGCCACCCGGAAGACGTCGCCGATGTCCTCGCCGAAGGTGGCGTGCGGCGCGGCGACCCAGCCGATCAGCGTGAGGGTGACAAGCGTCGTCAACCCGATGCCCGCAGCTGATCCCGCCGCCATACCGCCGGCCGTGTACAGCGGCCGGGCGCCCGTCGCCGCCGCCGGCACCGAAGGCGCGGCCGACCGGCCGCGCGCCGCACCGGGCGCACGGCGGCCACCGTCACGGGACTTACCACGACGTACGGAAGAACCTGCGGGCGCACTCACCCGTCCATGCTCCCAGCCGGACCGCATCGGGCGAGTGAACCGGCCGGGCGTGTTGTCCGGGTGATTCGCGGTGGTTTGTGATACCGGACGGCTGACCGGGGGATCTCGCCCGGACCCGCGGCCGGCACCCGCTATCCGGCCCTCTGGAAAGGGAACTCCGCAGCCACCGAAATCCGTCGGCGGACGTGCCGACGTGTGTCTGCCGCCCCACTCACGGCCGGACAGGCGGAGAGGACCGCGACGCCCGCGCACCCCGGCGTGAAACCGGCTCCCCGGGGGGTACCGCGTCACGGGCCACGACGCGCCCCGCTCGCCGCGGGGGCCACTCGCCCGGTACCGGGCCGAGTACCACCGGGCAGGCCCCCATCGGGCGGTCCCCCGGCCCGGGGGGGGGGGAGAAAGGCGACGCCCGCCGCGTCTCGTCGACACGGCGGGCGTTCGTCAGCCGGACGGGCCCGTGGAGCGAGCCCGTCACTCAGAAGAGTTGGCGGGCCAGAGCAGCGGTCTCCGACGGGGTCTTCCCCACCCGAACACCAGCCGCCTCCAACGCCTCCTTCTTCGCAGCAGCGGTCCCCGACGACCCCGACACGATCGCCCCCGCATGCCCCATCGTCTTACCCTCCGGAGCCGTGAACCCCGCCACATACCCCACCACCGGCTTGGACACCGACGAACGCACGAACTCCGCCGCCCGCTCCTCCGCATCCCCACCGATCTCACCGATCATCACGATCGCATCCGTATCCGGATCAGCCTCAAAAGCCGCCAACGCATCAATATGCGTCGTCCCGATCACCGGATCCCCACCAATCCCCACCGCCGTAGAGAACCCGATATCCCGCAACTCAAACATCATCTGATACGTCAGCGTCCCCGACTTCGACACCAACCCGATCCGCCCCGGCTTCGTAATATCCGCCGGAATAATCCCCGCGTTGGACTGCCCCGGAGAAATCAACCCCGGACAGTTCGGACCAATAATCCGCGTCCGATTCCCCCGCGCCGAGGCATGCGCCCAAAACGCCGCCGTGTCATGCACCGGGATCCCCTCGGTGATCACCACCGCCAACCCGATCCCCGCATCAACCGCCTCCACCACCGCGTCCCTAGCGAACCGCGGCGGCACGAAGATCACCGACACATCCGCGCCCGTAGCCGCCATCCCCTCGGCCACCGACCCGAACACCGGCACACTCACCGGCCCGAACTCCACCGACGTCCCAGCCTTACGCGGGTTCACCCCGCCCACCACCTGCGTGCCCGAAGCCAGCATCCGCGCGGTGTGCTTGGAACCCTCCGACCCCGTCATGCCCTGCACCAGGACACGCGAGTCCTTGGTCAGAAAGATCGCCACGTGCTCTCGCCCTTCCCTACGCGTTCGCCAGCTCAGCGGCCAGCGCCGCGGCGCCGTCCATCGTGTCCACCCGACGCACCGAGGGATGCGCCCGATTCGCCAGGATCTCGCGCCCCAGCTCCGCGTTGTTACCGTCCAACCGCACCACCAGCGGCTTGGACACATCCTCACCCCGCGACTCCAGCAGCTCCAGCGCCTGCACGATCCCGTTGGCCACCGCGTCACACGCCGTGATCCCACCGAACACGTTCACGAACACGCTCTTCACCGCCGGATCACCCAGGATGACCTCCAACCCGTTGGCCATCACCTCAGCCGACGCGCCACCACCGATGTCCAGGAAGTTCGCCGGCTTCACCCCGCCATGCGCCTGCCCCGCATAAGCCACCACGTCCAACGTCGACATCACCAGACCAGCACCATTACCGATGATGCCGACCTCGCCATCCAACTTGAC
>NZ_QEIO01000138.1 GCF_003336425.1 Marinitenerispora sediminis
GGCCGGGACGGGGCGCGGGACCGGCGCGGGCGATGTTCGGGCGGTGGCGGCGCGGGGAACGACACCGCCGTGCGGTGCGGACTCACCCGTAGTTTTCACTCCGGAGACAGCACTGTCAATAGATAGTCCTGACATACGTACATGCGGACGTCAGGGTGGAGTGGCCCCGGCGACCCGCCGGGGGAGCGGGGTCAGGCGGGTCCGCGCAGGGAGAGGTCGAACGAGTACCGGGAGGCGCGATACAGGTGCGAGCCGTACTCCACCGCGCGCCCCTCGGCGTCGTAGGCGGTGCGCTCCATGGTGAGCAGCGGGGCGCCCTCGGGCTCCTCCAGGAGCTCGGCCTCGGCGCGGTTCGCGGCGCGGGCGCCGATGGTCTGGCGGGCGGCGTGCAGCCGCATGCCGCCGGCGCGCAGCAGCTGGTACAGCCCGCGTTCCGCGAGCAGTTCGTCGCCGGGCTGCGCGATGAGGTCCGCGGGCAGGTGGTTGCGCATCCGGGCGATGGGTTCGGAGCGGGCGTAGCGCACCCGCTCCAGGTGCCAGACCGGGGTCTTCTCCGGGACGTCGAGGGCGCGCGCCACCGGCGGGGACGCGGGCTCGACCGTGTTGGTGAGGACCCGGGTGGTCGGCTGCTGGCCGATGCGGGAGAGGTCGTCGTAGAGGCTGCTCAGCTCCAGCGAGCGCTTGACCCGGTTGTGGACGACCTGGCTGCCCACCCCGCGCTTGCGGACGACGAGCCCCTTGTCCACCAGGGTCTGGATGGCCTGGCGGACGGTCGGCCGCGACAGTCCGAGCCGGCCGGCCAGCTGGACCTCGTTGTCGAGGCGGCTGCCGGGGGGCAGCGCCCCGGAGTCGATCGCGGCCTCCAGCTGGGTGGCGACCTGGAAGTACAGCGGCATGGGGCTGGAATGGTCCACCACGATGTCGGTACCCGGGTCCCAGGAGCCCCCGCCGTCGGCCGGCGTCGTCTTCGGCGTCGTCACCCACCCACCTTACCAACAGGGCAGGACGTCGTGAAGTCAGGATGTCAAGACAAATGGTTGACATGCTTTCGGTGCGGCTAGTAGAGATGGTCCCGGCAGGACGAGCAGCGGAGGTCGCCCCATGGCGGAAGCGTTCGACGTCATCACGATGGGACGCATCGGCGTCGACATCTACCCCCTCCAGACCGGCGTCCCGCTGGCCGACGTGGAGACGTTCGGCAAGTTCCTCGGCGGCTCGGCGGCCAACGTCGCGGTCGCCGCCGCACGGCTCGGCCAGCGCACCGCTGTCATCACCCGCACCGGCGACGACCCGTTCGGCGCCTACCTGCACCGCGCACTCGCCGACTTCGGCGTCGACGACCGGTGGGTCGCCCCCGTGCCGCGCTACCCCACCCCCGTGACCTTCTGCGAGATCTTCCCGCCCGACGACTTCCCCCTCTACTTCTACCGCGAGCCCAAGGCCCCCGACCTGGAGATCCACCCCGGAGAGCTCGACCTCGACGCGATCGCCGCGGCCGCCGTCTTCTGGATGACCGGCACCGGCCTGTGCGCCGAACCGAGCCGGACCGCCACCCTCGCCGCCCTGGAGCACCGCGCCCGGCGCGGCCGCACCGTCTTCGACCTCGACTGGCGGCCGATGTTCTGGGCCGACCACGACGAGGCGCGCGCCCAGTACCGGCGCGCCCTGGAGCACGCCACCATCGCCGTGGGCAACCTCGCCGAGTGCGAGCGCGCCGTGGGCACCCGCGACCCCGAGGCCGCGGCCGACGCGCTGCTGGACGCCGGGGTCGAACTCGCCGTCGTCAAGCAGGGGCCCGCCGGCGTGCTCGCCGCCACGCGGGACGAGCGGATCACCGCTGCACCCGTTCCCGTGGACGTCGTCAACGGCCTCGGCGCGGGCGACGCCTTCGGCGGCGCGCTCTGCCACGGCCTGCTCTCCGGCTGGGACCTGCGGCGCACCGTCGATGCCGCCAACGCCGCCGGCGCCATCGTCGCCGGGCGGCTCGCCTGCTCCTCCGCCATGCCGCACGCCGCCGAGATCGAGGAGGTCCTGGCGGGCCGCCCGGCCCGCGCGACCCCCAGCGCCCCCTCCGCGTGACCCGAAAGGCCACCACCGTGTCCACTCCCGGCATCAGCGAGCTGACGCGGCTGCGCGCGACCCGGCCCGAGGCGGTCCTGGACGCGGCCCGGCGGCGGCGCCGCCGGCCGCTGCTCAGCGGCGGCGGCCGCGTGCTGATCATCGCCGCCGACCACCCCGCCCGAGGCGCGCTCGGCGTGGCCGGCCGGCCGCTCGCCATGGCCAGCCGGCCCGACCTGCTGGAGCGGCTGTGCGTCGCGCTGGAGCGGCCCGGCGTGGACGGCGTCCTCGCCACCCCCGACATCCTGGAGGACCTGCTGCTGCTCGGGGCCCTGGAGGGCAAGGTGGTGGTCGGCTCCATGAACCGCGGCGGACTGGCCGGCGCCGCCTTCGAGATGGACGACCGCTTCACCGCCTACCGTGCCGCCGACATCGAGCGCTTCCGCTTCGACGCCGGCAAGCTCCTGCTGCGCATCGACGAGTCCGACCCCGGCAGCCTGGCCACCATGGCGGGCGCGGCCAGGGCCGTCACCGAACTCGCCGAACGCGGCCTGACGGCCCTGGTCGAGCCGTTCATGGCCCGCCGCGTCGGCGGCCGGGTCCGCAACGACCTCTCGGCGGCGGCCGTGGTCCGCTCCGCCGCCATCGCCTCCGGGCTCGGCGCCACCTCCGCCTACACCTGGCTGAAGGTCCCCCTCACCGAGAACGCCGGCGACATGGCCCGGGTCGCCGAGGCCACCACGCTGCCGCTCGTCCTCCTGGGCGGCGACGTGCCCGACGACGCCGACGCCACCTTCGACCGCTGGCACCAGGCGCTGCGGCTGCCCTCGGTCTACGGGCTCGTCGCCGGCCGCACCCTGCTCTACCCGCCCGGCGACGACGTCGCCGCGGCCGTCGACACCGCCGTCCGGCTGCTGTGAGGCCGGTGGCCCCACGGCCGACCGCCCCGCGCGGGCACCGCCCCCGCAGCCCGGGAACCCGATCCTCCGAGGAGGCACCCACGTGAGCCCGACCCTGCACCGCCCCGCGGGCAGCACCGCGACCGGCCCCTACCGCACCCACGTCGACCCGGAGAGCGCCGGCTGGGGCTACTCCGCGCTGCGCGTGCTGGAGCTGCCGCCCGGCGGCCGGCACTCCTTCGACACCGGCGACAGCGAATGGGTGCTGCTGCCGCTCTCGGGCGGCTGCACGGTCGAGTGCGACGGCGGCACCTTCCGCCTCGCCGGCCGCACCGGCGTCTTCGCCGGCGTCACCGACTTCGCCTACCTCCCGCGCGACGCCCGCGCCGCCGTCGCCTCCGAGGGCGGCGGCCGGTTCGCGCTCGCCGGCGCCCGCTGCGAGCGCCGGCTGCCCGCCCGCTACGGCCCCGCCTCCGGCGTTCCCGTGGAGCTGCGCGGCGCCGGCCAGGCCAGCCGGCAGGTCAACAACTTCTGCGCGGCCGGGGTCTTCGAGGCCGACCGGCTCATCGCGGTGGAGGTGCTCACCCCCGCCGGCAACTGGTCCTCCTTCCCGCCGCACAAGCACGACACCGAGCGCGAGGGCGAGTCGCGGCTGGAGGAGATCTACTACTTCGAGCTGGCCGACGGCCCGGCCGGCCCCGGAGTCGGCTACCAGCGCGTGTACCCCTCCGGCCCCGGCCACCGCAGCGACGTGCTCGCCGAGGTGCGCAGCGGCGACGTCGTCCTCATCCCCGACGGCTGGCACGGGCCCTCCATGGCGGCGCCCGGCTACGACATGTACTACCTCAACGTGATGGCCGGACCCGCGCCCGAACGCGCCTGGCTGATCTGCGACGACCCCGCGCACGCCTGGGTCCGCGGCACCTGGTCCGACCAGCCCGTCGACCCCCGGCTGCCCCTGTACACCGCGCCGGCCGCCGACGCGGCGGAGGCGGACGCGTGAGCGGCCGGACGGTGCGCCTGACCGTGGCCCAGGCACTGGTGCGCTTCCTCGCCAACCAGTACACCGAGCGCGACGGCGAGCGCCGCCGGCTCATCGCCGGCTGCTGGGGCATCTTCGGCCACGGCAACGTCGCCGGGATCGGCCAGGCGCTGCTGGAGGCCGGCCCCGACATGCCCTACCTGCAGGGCCGCAACGAGCAGGCGATGGCGCACGCCGCCGTGGGCTACGCCCGGCAGAGCGGGCGGCTGGCCACCCAGGCCGTCACCACCTCCATCGGGCCCGGGGCCACCAACCTCGTCACCGGTGCCGCGCTGGCCACCATCAACCGCCTCCCCGTGCTCCTGCTGCCCGGCGACGTCTTCGCCACCCGGCCGGCCGACCCCGTCCTGCAGCAACTGGAGGCACCGGGCGGCCCCGACGTCACGGTCAACGACTGCCTGCGCCCGGTCTCCCGCTACTTCGACCGGATCTGGCGCCCCGAGCAGCTCGTCCCCTCAGCCCTGAACGCCGTGCGGGTCCTCACCGACCCCGCCGAGACCGGAGCCGTCACGCTCGCGCTGCCGCAGGACGTGCAGGCCGAGGCGTTCGAGTGGCCCGCGGAGTTCCTCGCCGAGCGGGTCTGGCGGGTGCACCGGCCGGTCCCCGACGAGGAGTCCGTGCGGATCGCCGCCGAGCGGATCACGGCGGCCCGCCGCCCGCTCCTCGTCGCCGGCGGCGGCGTGCACCACAGCGGCGCCGAGGCCGAGCTGGCGGCGTTCGCCGACGCCACCGGCATCCCCGTCTGCGAGACGCAGTCCGGCCGCGGCTCGCTGCGCCACGACCACCCCGCCCAGCTCGGCGCGGTCGGCCACACCGGCACCGCCGCCGCCGACGACATCGCCCGCACCGCCGACCTGGTCATCGGGGTCGGCACCCGCTACTCCGACTTCACCACCGCGTCCAACACGCTGTTCGCCGCGCCCGGCGTGCGGTTCGTCAACGTCAACATCACCGGCTTCGACGCCCACAAGCAGGCCGCCGACCCCGTGGTCGGCGACGCGCGCGCCGCGCTCGGCGCGCTCGGCCGGGCCCTGGCCGGCCACCGGGTCGCCGCGGACTACCTGCGCGAGTACCGGGACGCGGCGCGCCGCTGGCAGCGGGTGGTCGACGGCGCCTGCCGCGCCGCCGACGACACCGCGCGCCCCAGCCAGGCCCAGGTCCTCGGCGTGCTCGGCGAGGTCACCGCCGACACCGACGTCGTCGTGAACGCCGCCGGATCCATGCCCGGCGACCTCCACAAGCTGTGGCGGGCCCGCGACGCCCGCCAGTACCACGTCGAGTACGGCTACTCCTGCATGGGCTATGAGATCCCCGCCGCCCTGGGCGTCCGGCTGGCCGACCCCGGACGCGAGGTCTTCGCGCTGGTCGGCGACGGCACCTACCTCATGATGCCCACCGAGCTCGTGACCGCGGTCCAGGAGGGGATCAAGGTCGTCGTGGTCATCGTGCAGAACCACGGCTACGCCTCCATCGGCGGGCTGTCCGAGCAGGTCGGCGCCGAGCGGTTCGGCACCGCCTACCGGTTCCGCGACGAGGCGGGCGCCTTCACCGGGGCTCCGCTGCCGGTCGACCTCGCCGCCAACGCCGCCAGCCTGGGCGCGGCCGTGTACCGCGCCGACACGGTCGGCGAGCTCCGCGCGGCCCTGCGCGCGGCCCGCGACGGCGACCGGCCCGCCGCCGTCTACGTCGAGACCGCCCCCGAGGACACCGCCCCCGGCGCCCAGGCGTGGTGGGACGTCCCCGTGGCCGAGGTCGCCGCCCGGCCCGCCGCCGTCGAGGCGCGCGCGGCCTACGACGAGCGGGCGCGCGGGCGGCGCCGCCACCTGTGACCCCCGGCCTGCCGGGCGGCCGCGCCCGGCCGTACGCGCACCCGCCGTACGCGCACCTGGAGAGGAAGCCATGACCACGACCACCATCGAGCACTGGATCGGCGGGCGCTCCGCCGCCGGCCGGTCCGGCCGCACGGCCACCGTCACCGATCCCGCGACCGGTGCCGAGACCGCGCGCGTCGCGCTGGCCGACGCCGCCGAGGTCGACGCCGCGGTCGCCGCGGCGAAGGCGGCGGCCCCCCACTGGGCGGCCTCGTCGCTGGCCCGGCGCACCGCCGCGCTGTTCGCCTACCGGGAGCTGCTCCACGCGCACCGCGACGAGATCGCCCGGCTGATCACCGCCGAGCACGGCAAGGTGCGCGCCGACGCCCTCGGCGAGGTGGCCCGCGGCCTGGAGATCGTGGAGCTGGCCTGCGGCATCGCGCAGCTGCTCAAGGGCGAGACCTCCACCCAGGTGTCGGAGCGGGTGGACGTCGAGGCCATCCGGCAGCCCGTCGGCGTGGTCGCCGCCATCACCCCGTTCAACTTCCCCGCCATGGTGCCGCTGTGGATGTTCCCCATGGCCGTCGCCTGCGGCAACACCGTCGTGCTCAAGCCGAGCGAGAAGGACCCGTCGGCCACCCTGCGCCTGGTGCGGCTGGCAACCGAGGCCGGACTGCCCGACGGCGTCCTCAACCTCGTCAACGGCGACAAGCCGGCCGTGGACCGCCTCCTAGAGCACCCCGACGTCGACGCGGTCAGCTTCGTCGGCTCCACCCCCGTCGCCCGGCACGTGCACCGCACGGCCTCCGCCGCCGGCAAGCGGGTCCAGGCACTCGGGGGCGCCAAGAACCACATGCTGGTGCTGCCCGACGCCGACCTCGACCTGGCCGCCGACGCCGCCGTCTCCGCGGCCTACGGCTCGGCCGGCGAGCGGTGCATGGCCGTGTCGGTGGTCGTCGCGGTGGGCGCCGCCGCCGACCCGCTGGTGGAGCGCATCGCCGAGCGCGCCCGCAAGCTCACCGTCGGCCCGGGCGACGACCCCGCCTCGGAGATGGGGCCGCTCATCACCCGCGAGCACCGCGACCGGGTCGCCTCCTACGTACCGCGGGCCCGCGAGCAGGGCGCCACGGTGGTCGTGGACGGTACCGGCCTGAGCGTGCCCGGGTACGAGGGCGGCTTCTTCACCGGTGCCAGCCTGCTCGACCGCGTCACCCCTGGCATGGACGCCTACCGCGACGAGATCTTCGGCCCCGTGCTCTCGGTGGTGCGCGCCGCCGACTACACCGAGGCGATCGACCTGATCAACGCCTCGCCGTGGGGCAACGGAGCCGCCGTCTTCACCCGCGACGGCGGCGCGGCGCGCCGGTTCCGGCTGGAGGTGCAGGCCGGCATGGTCGGCGTGAACGTGCCGATCCCGGTCCCGGTGGGCTACCACTCCTTCGGCGGCTGGAAGGCGTCGCTGTTCGGCGAGCACCACGTCTACGGCAACGACAGCGTGCACTTCTACACCCGCGGCAAGGTGGTCACCACGCGCTGGCCCGACCCCGCCGACGCCGGAGTCGACCTGGGCTTCCCGGCGAACGGCTGAGCGGCCGCCACCACCGCCGGGCGGGCGCGGACATCGCGCCCGCCCGGCATGTTTTACGTGGTCGGAGGCGGTAGGCGGGTAGGACGGCAGTGGAGGAGGGGGCGCCATGGCATCGGTGTGGAAGGGCAGCCTGTCGTTCGGACTCGTGAGCCTGCCGGTCGGGCTGTACGCCGCCACGGAGCGGCACAGCTACTCGATGCACCAGTTCCAGCGCGGGACCTCCGACCGCGTCCGCTACAAGCGGGTGAACGAGCGGACCGGCGACGAGGTCCCGCTGGGCGACATCGTCAAGGGCGCCGAGACCGACGAGGGCGACTACGTCGTGCTCGAACGCAGCGACCTGGAGTCGATCGCGCCGGGGCGGTCCCGCACCCTGGAGATCGCGGCGTTCGTGCCTTCCGGCGCCATCGAGCCCCTCACCTACGACCGCAGCTACTACCTGGGGCCGGACTCCAAGGCGGCCGCCAAGCCTTACGCGCTGTTGTGCGCGGCGCTGGCCCGCACCGGGCGGCTCGGCGTGGCGAGCCTGGTCATGCGGGACCGGCAGCACCTGGCCGTCATCGGGCCGCAGAACGGCGTGCTGACGCTGGGCACGCTGTACTTCGCCGACGAGATCCGCGACCCGGAGGAGGTGCTGCCCTCCGTGCCCGACGTCGAGATCGACGACCGCGAACTCACCCTGGCCACGCAGCTGATCGAGGCCATGGCCGAGGAGTGGCGCCCGGAGCGCTACTCCGACCTCTACCACGAGCGCCTCACCGAACTGGTCGAGGCCAAGAGCCAGGGGCGGCGGCTGAAGTACGCCGGCACCGCCCCTCCGGAGGAGACCAACGTCGTCGAGCTCACCAGCGCGCTGCGGGAGAGCATCCGCAGCCGCCGCACCACCGCGGGCGAGGGGGCGGAGGCGTCCCGGGGGGCCCGGCGCCGCGCGGCCGCCGCCAAGGGCGGGAAGGGCCGGCGTGCGGCCGAGCCGGCCGCCGGGGGCCGGACGCGGGAGCACCCGCCGCCGGCGGAGATGACCAAGCGGGACCTGGCGCGGCTCGCCGGCGAGCTCGGGATCGCGGGCCGCAGCCGGATGGACCGCGCGGAGCTGGAGCAGGCCGTCGCGAAGGCCGAGCGGCGCGCGCGGCGGGGGAAGCGGGCCGCGTCCTGACGCGCGCCGCGGCCCGCCGCCGCGTTCACGTCTCGATGTCGAGGTCGCGGGGCACGTCCTGCGCCCGGAGCTCGGTGCGGGGGCGCAGGTAGCGCACCACGTGCCGCCACCGCTCGGCCGTGCTCGCCGGGTCCACGCGCACCTCCACGACCACCTCCGGCTCGACCTGCACGTAGACGATCGGGTCCTTGCCGCCCCACCGGGGCGCGAGGCGGCGCGGCCACGGGTGGTCGCCCTCGGCGCGGCGCAGCAGCTCGCCCAGGGCGTCGCGCTGCTCCGGGGCCAGCTCCGTGGTGTGGCCGGCCACCCGCAGGTCGCCGGTGCGCGAGTCGTAGCGGCCCAGCAGCAGCTCGCGGGGCTGGTCGGGCGGGCCGATGGTGCCGGCGACGATGGCCTCGGTGGTGAGGTGGTGCTTGTACTTCTCCCAGTCGCGGCGGCCGGGCCGGTAGGAGCGGCGGGCGTCCTTGACCACCAGGCCCTCCACGCCGACCTCGGGCAGGGTGTCGTACCAGTCGCGGGCGGTCTCGGGGTCGGCGGTCTGCCAGCCGAGGGTGAGCGGGGAGGGCTGCTCGACGCCGTCGAAGAGGCGTTCGAGGGCCTCGCGGCGGCGCTCCAGGCTGCGGCGGGCGAGGTCGGCGCCCTCCAGGCGGAGCAGGTCGAAGACGATGTAGTGGCAGGGCTCCCGCCGGGCCAGAGCCCGCGCGGTGCGGGTGCTGGCCCGGTTGCGGCGCTGCAGCGCCTCGAAGTCCAGGCGGTCCCCGGACCAGCGTACGAGTTCGCCGTCCAGCACGGTCTGCGGCGGGATCTGCTCCCGCACCGCGTCGGCGACCTCGGGGAAGCGGAGGTCCAGGCGCTTGCCGGAGCGGGAGGTCAGCGTGACGCGCCCGTCCCCGTGGTCGGCGATCGCCCGGAATCCGTCCCACTTCGGTTCGTACACGAGCTGCTCGCCCACCGGAAGGTGGTCGACGGTCCGCGCCAGCATCGGCTCCATAACGGTGCCCTACCCAGCAGCGGGGCCACGGCCGCCGGCTCCCGCGGAGTGCGCCGTGCGGCTCTCACCGCTGCACGGGGCCCAGCCCGAGGTGCGGCGCGAGGTAGCCGCGCAGCAGGTCCCGCAGCTCGGCGAGGACGGCCGGCCGCTCCTCCGGGGGCGCGGCCATCACGAGGGGGAACATGCCGTTGACGGCGGAGATCGCCACCTGGGCGAGCATGCGGCGCCGCTCCTCCGGCAGGTCGGGGGCGCGCACCGCGAAGAGCGCGCACAGCCGGTCGGCGATGCCCTCGTGCAGCTCCTTGGCCACGCCGGCCAGCTGCTCGGAGGTGGCCGAACCGTGGAACAGCACCCAGAAGGCCGGGCGCTCGGCCTTGAAGGCCGCCATCGCCGCGACGACGCGGTCGAGTAACTCCTCCAGCGGCAGCCGGGCGGCGCCGGCCGCGAGCTGGGCGTCCCAGAACGCGTGGGAGCGCTCCGTGTAGCGGGGGACCAGGGCGGCCAGGATCTCGTCCTTGTTGCGGAAGAACTGGTAGAGCGATCCCGGGGAGATCCCGGCGCGCGCGGCGATGGCGTTCGTCGTCGCGTCCTCGAAGCCGACCTCGGCGATGACCTCCTCGGCGGCGTCCAGGATCTCCGCCATCCTGCGGCGGCCGCGCTCCTGGCGCCGGACCGCCGTCGTCTCCTGCCGAGTGGGCATGGTTTCCTCACCGCTCGATCGGGGGCGCCGGTCGGTGTTCCGCGGTGCGTCGACCGCGAACACGAGCATGGTAACGCTTCGCCGGATTGCGGAAGGTGCCCGCGGCGGCGGTCACGCCGCCGATCCTCGCGGACGGCGTCGCGCCCGCTGACCTGAACCGGCCACCGGCCGGGCGGCACATCGCCACGGACCGGGACGCACGCCCCCAAAGCACGGGCCGACCTGCGGAGAAGGCGGCGCGGTGGTCCGGCGCCGAGAAGTAGTGTCGGCAGCACCTCGCGCATGGTCCGCCCGCGGAAGGCACCCGCGCGCCGTCCCGCCCCCGTCGTCGGCGGCGCCCGGCCGAGCCCCGGCCTGCCCCGGTGGCCCATGCGCGGGCCACCCCGGGCGTCCGGCGCCGCTCCGGCGGACGGATCTACACCGTCCAGGCGTGGGGTCGCGAGCTGCTTCCGCGGCTGCGTTGGCGGCGGTGCCGACCGCTCCGAGCGCGATCGGCGGCTACCCGCCGGACGGGTCCTCCCAGCGGCCGCCGCGGACGTCGCGGTGGGACGGGGCCACCGGCATCGGGGCGAGCCGGCCGGGAACGATGCGGCCGGGACCCACCCGGAGCGGCCCGGGGGCCGGTGGCCGCTCCTCGCCGGTGCCGTCCCGTCCGGACCCGCGGGCCCGAGCGGCCGAGCGGGTCGCAGGCGGTCGGTGCGCGGCGTCGAGCTCCTCGGCCGGCGGCGACGCGCACCCGCTCGACGCCAGCCGAGCGCCGTCGCCGCCGCCGGCCCGGACCACCGGAGCGCCCGCCGGCCCGCCCGCACCGGCTCCCCGCCGCGTCCCCGCTGGTCCCGCCGCCCCGGCCCGCGGAGGCGCGCCGCGGCTGCCGTCAGCTGCGGAGAAATGTAAAGCGAATGTAAGAAACCGGGCCCTCATGTTGCCCCTGTCGATCAGCGCACAGCACGGTGTGTGGTGCAACACATCAAGGAGGCTTCGTGGCGACTACGCAGACAGGTTCCCGCGCAGGTGAGCGGCGGGTCGTGTCCAATGTGATCCGAGGTTCCATCGGCAACCTCATCGAGTGGTACGACTGGTACGCCTACACCGCGTTCAGTGTCTACTTCGCGCAGGCGTTCTTTCCCGAGGGCGACCAGACCGCGCAGTTGCTGAACACCGCGGCGGTCTTCGCCGTCGGCTTCCTGATGCGGCCCATCGGCGGCTGGATGCTCGGGCGCTACGCCGACCGGTTCGGGCGCCGGGCGGCGCTGACGCTCTCCGTGACCCTCATGGCGCTCGGGTCGCTGGTCATCGCCCTCACGCCGAGCTACGCCAGCATCGGGGTGGCGGCTCCGGTGCTGCTGGTGCTCGCCCGGCTGACGCAGGGCGTCTCGGTGGGCGGGGAGTACGCCACCTCGGCCACCTACCTCTCCGAGGTCGCCTCGCCGGGGCGGCGCGGCTTCTACTCCAGCTTCCAGTACGTCACCCTGACGGCCGGCCAGCTGATCGCGCTCGGTGTGCAGATCGTGCTGCAGCTGGTGCTGACCACCGAGCAGATGGACGCCTGGGGGTGGCGGATCGCGTTCGTCATCGGGGCGACCGGGGCCGTGGTCGTCATGTGGCTGCGCCGCTCCATGGAGGAGTCGGAGAGCTTCCAGCGGGAGGCGAGCAGCGGAGGCGGCGGGCGGCCGGCCGCCCGCGGCACGATCCGGGCGCTGCTCGCGCACCCCAAGGCGCTGCTCACCGTGGTGGGGCTGACGCTCGGCGGCACGGTGGCGTTCTACACCTACACCACCTACCTCCAGAAGTTCATGATCAACACCAGCGGCATCGACAAGGAGTCGGTGGCCCTGGTCAACTTCCTCGCCCTGCTGGTGTTCGTCGTCTTCCAGCCGGTCGCCGGCGCGCTGTCCGACCGGATCGGCCGCCGTCCGCTGCTGCTCTTCTTCGGCGTCGCCGGCACCGTGTGCACCGTCCCGCTGCTGTCCACCCTGGCCGGCACGCGTTCGCCGCTCCTGGCGTTCCTGCTGATGCTCGGCGCGCTGTTCATCGTCACCGGCTACACCTCGATCAACGCCATCGTGAAGGCGGAGCTGTTCCCCACCAGCATCCGCGCGCTCGGCGTGGGGCTGCCCTACGCGCTGACCGTCTCGCTCTTCGGCGGCACCGCCGAGTACGTCGCGCTGTGGCTGAAGCAGGCCGGGCACGAGTCGTGGTTCTTCTGGTACGTCTCCGGGTGCATCCTGGTGTCACTGCTCGTCTACCTGCGGATGAGCGAGTCGTCGAAGAACTCCCAGCTGGACCGCGACCACGCCGCCGGCCCGGAGGAGCGGACGCAAGCCGGGCGCTGACGCGCATGTGAGGGGAGGGGGCGCGGACCGTGCGGATCGTACTCGTCGAGGACGACGAGGGCGTGTCGAACGCGATCGCCGAGTTCCTCAGGGCCAACGGCCACGCCCCCACCCAGCTCCGCTTCGGGGCCGACGCCCTCACCCGGCACCGGGAGGCCGACGTCATCCTCCTCGACCTCGGCCTGCCCGACGCCGACGGCCTCGACGTGCTCCGCAAGCTGCGGCGCGTCACCGAGGTGCCCGTCCTCATCCTGACCGCCCGCTCCGACGAGCGGTCCGTGGTGCGGGGGCTGCGGTGGGGCGCCGACGACTACCTGGTCAAACCGGTCCGGGCCGGCGAGATGCTGGCCCGTATCGAGGCGGTCTCCCGGCGCGCGGTGCTGCGCGAGCAGCCACCGCCCGCCGAGGTGCGCGTCGCCGACGTGCGGATCGACCTGGACGCGCGGCGGGTGTACGTGGCCGGCGCGGAGGTCGAGCTCACCGGCAAGGAGTTCGACCTCCTCGCGGCGCTGGCGGCCCGCCGCGGCAGCGCGGTGAGCCGGCAGCGCCTCATGGACGAGGTGTGGGGGGACGCCTACGTGGCGGTCTCCCGCTCCCTGGACGTGCACATCGCGCAGCTGCGCGCCAAGATCGGGCGGCCCGAACTGTTCGTCACCATCCGGGGCTTCGGCTACCGGTTCGGCGAGGAGTGAGCGGTGCGGCGCCGACTCCTCGCGGTCCTGCTGACCTTCTCCGCGGTCGCCGTCACCTGCTTCGCCGTCCCGCTGCTGGCCGCCACCGCGCAGCAGCGCACCCAGCGGCTGGAGCTGGCCCGCGCGGCCGACCTCGACTGGTTCGCCGCCCTGGCCCGGCAGGCCGTCGCCACCGGCGACACCGGACCGCTGCGCCGGGAGGCGCAGCGCTACGCCTCGCTGTACGGGGAGTCGGTGCTCGTGGTGGACGCCCGGCGGTCCGAGATCGCCGCCGCCGGCGGGCTGCGGGCCGACGACCCGGGCGTGGCGCCGCTCGTGGACGCCGCGCTGCGCGGCCAGACGCCGCGGCGGGTCTCGGACCTGCGGCCCTGGACGCGCGAGGACATGCTGCTCGCCGGTCCGATCGGCGACGGCATCCGCGCAGACGGCGCGATCGTGCTGCGGGCGTCCACGCGGGCGGCGGCCGCCGACGTCGCGTGGCGGTGGGCGGCCGTCGTCCTGGGGGCGCTGGCCGCGCTCGCCGCGTGCGCCGTGCTGTCGGCGTCGGTCGCGCGCTGGCTGCTGCGGCCGCTGGGCGAGCTGAACGCGGGGGTCCAGGCGCTCACCGCCGGGGCGTCCGGCGCGCAGGTCACCGAGCGCGCCGGGCCGCCGGAGCTGCGCGACCTCGCCGAGTCGTTCAACCGGATGTCCCGGGTGGTGGGGGAGGCGGCCCGCACCCAGGCGCGGCTGGTCGCGGACGCCTCCCACCAGCTGCGCAACCCGATGGCGGCGCTGCGGCTGCGCATCGACGGCCTGTCCGGGCGGGTGGCCGAGGACGCCCGCCCGGCCTACGCCGCGACGGTGGCTGAGGTGGAGCGGCTGGAGGACCTGCTGGAGGGGCTGCTCAGCCTGGCCACCGCAGAGAGCCGCGCCACGAGCCTGGCCGCCCGCGCCCAGTCCCCGGGCGACCCGGCGGAGGAGGAGGTGTGCGACCTGGGCACGGTCGTCTTCGAGCGCGTCGACGCCTGGTCGGCCGCCGGGGTGCGGGCCGGGGTGGCGGTCGAGGCGGGGGAGGTCGCGGAG
>NZ_QEIO01000139.1 GCF_003336425.1 Marinitenerispora sediminis
CCGCGGCGGGGGAGGGAAGGGCGGCGCTGGAACGCGGCAAAGGCCGCGCACGCGCCGACGAATCCGGAGCCGGAGGGGCCTCGTGCCACTCCGACCCCGCCGCGGCGGCCGAGCCGCCCGCCCGATTCGGGCGGTCATCCGGTCTCCGCCGACCGGCCGGGGGCGGCCCGCGCCCGGCCGGCCCCCGCTCCCTCCGAGAGGCAGCCATGGTCCTCCGCAGCCGTTCGCACCGGGGCTGGGACGCCAGTCCCACCGAGCCGGCCGACCCCGTGCTCGGGCTGGCCGTGCACCACCGCGGCCCACGTTCCACCTGACCGGCCGCGCCCCGCGCGTCTCCTACTGGAAGTCCACGCGCGACTCGCGCGTGCACGCCAACGGGCGGGCCGGCATCGGCTACCCGTTCGGCGTCTGCCGGAACGGCGTGTCCGAGGGGCGCGGCCTGGGGTGCTACCAGGCGGCCCAGGGCACCACCGCCGGCAACTCCGCATGGTCCTCGGTGACGCTGATGCGCGGCGGTGACGAGGCCCCCACCGACAGCCAGGTGCAGGCGGTCCGGGACCTGCGCGGCTCCCCGATGGGCCGCGGCGTGGCCGGGACCGTGCGCGGGCACCGCGACCTCGTCTCGGCCGACTGCCCGGGCGAGAGGTTGTACGCACGCGTGCGCGACGACGGCTTCACCGGCGGCGCCGGGGACGAGGCCGGCGCGCCGTCGGGCTCGCCGGTGCTGCGACGCGGCTGCACCGGACCGCGGGTCGTCCAGCTCCAGCAGGCCCCGACCGCGGCGGGGCACCCGGTGCGGCCGAGCGGCGCGGACGGCGCCTTCGGGCCCGCGACGGAGAACGCCGTGCGGGCGCCGCGGCACCGCTTCGACCTGAGCGTGGACGGGGAGTACGGGCCGCGGAGCGCCCGTGCGCTGCGCGGCGCCCTCGCGGGGTGAGCGCCGGCCGTGCCGGCGCGGGAGTCACACCGGCTCCGGCACGGCCGGCCCCCGGAGCCCTCGCCGCCGTCGGTGATAATGGGCGCCGTGGACACCGAGAACTCTGGCGCGGCCGGGGCCAGGACGCTGCTGCGCGGTCTCGCGGTGCTGGAGGCCGTGGGGCGCGGTCGGCGCCGGCTCACCGACCTGGTCGAGGAGGTGGGGACCAGCCGGTCCACCACCCACCGGCTGGCCAGCGCGCTCGTCGCGGCCGGGTTCCTCCGGGTCGACGATGACGGGTACCGGCTGTCGTCGAAGCTGATCGAGCTCGGAGCCAAGGCCGAGGCCGAACTCGACGTCCCCGGGGTGGTCCACGAGACGGTGCTCGCCGTCGCCGAGCGGACCGGCGAGGCCGTGCACGTCGGGGTGCTCGACGGCGCGGACGTCGTCTACATCGACAAGGCGCGCTCCCGCCGCGGCATCGAGCTCGCCTCCCGGGTGGGCGGCCGGGTCCGGGCGCAGAACACGGCGCTGGGAAAGGCGGTGCTCGCCACGCGCGCCGACGCCGAGGCCCTGGAGGTCTACGACCCCCGGTCGCGGGCGACCCGGCGCTCGTCGGCCTCCGCCGAGGAGTTCGGCGCGGCGGTCCGCCAGGCGCGGGCCGACGGCTACGCGCTGGACCGCGAGGAGAACGAGCTGGGCATCTCCTGCGTCGCCGCGCCGATCGCCGCACCCGGGGCGCCCGCGGCCGCCGCGATCTCGGTGACCGTCCCGACCGTGCACCTGAGCGCCGAGCGGACCGCGGAGCTCGCCGACGTCGTGACCCGGGCCGGCGCGCGGCTCGGGCGCCAGCTCGGCGGCGGCTCGGCGCTGTCCTGGCTCTGAGGCGGGCTGAGGACGGGCGCCCGGGATCAGCCGGCGCGCCGCGCGCGCAGGTCGGTGAGCCGGGCCCCCAGGTCGGGGTCGTCGAGGAGGGCGCGCCCGACCCCGACGGCGAGCGCCCCGGCCGCCAGCCACTCGCCCGCCTCGGCGACCGCGATCCCGCCGGTCGGTACGATGCGCGCGTCCGGCAGGACGTCGAGCAGCCCGCGCAGGTAGCGGGGCCCGCCGACGTGGGCCGGGAACAGCTTGGCGGCTCCGCCGGCCCGCAGCGCGGCGGCGACCTCGCCCGGGGTGAAACCGCCCTCCAGGAAGAGCACCCCCGCTCCGGCGACCTCGCGCACCTCCGGGGCGGCGTAGGGGCTGACCAGGAAGGCGGCGCCCTCGTCGAGCGCCCGCCGGGCGTCCGCCGCCCCGGTCACGGTGCCGACCCCGACCGTCACCTCCGGGAACCGCGCCCGCACCGCGCGGACGGCGTCGGGCCAGCCGGGGATGCTCGTGGTCAGCTCGACCACGCCCAGCCCGGCGTCGGCGAGGCGGCCGGCGGCTTCCAGCGTCGCGTCGACGCCGGACGTGCGCAGGACGGGCAGCAGCACAGCCTCGGCGATGGCCGCGAGGACGGCCTCCGGCGTCGGGGTGGGCGTGGTCATGGAACCTCCGGTGGCGGATCGGACCGCCGGCGCGCCGCGGGTCCGAGGCTGACGGCCGACGTTCGCGCCATCCCACATACAGGGATGGCTGTCAACTTCTGGGACATCGTAGACGCGGCGTGCCGCACACCGCGCCACCGGGGCCACCTCACCGGCCGGACGCCGCCCTGTAGCGACCGGCTGCCAGGATCGGGAACCCGCGCCGCGGCGCACTCCCGACGCACGTGTCCGCCAGCCCCCGGGAAGCCGGCATGCCGAACACCGCGGACCTCGCCAACGCCGCCAAGGCCCTCCTGGCCGCCCTGCGGCCCGCCGACTGAGACGCAGGGTCCCGGCGGCGGTGTGCCCGGGGCGGGGCGCCCAGTGCCGGGGTGGTGCGGGGCGTGCTGTCGACGGTCCCTATAGTGATCGGCATCCCGTTCCACGGGATGCATCCCAACTATCGGGACCGACTTCGGATGGGTGGAGGCGAGCGTGACCGCTGACCGGGACCTCGTGGCGCTCGGCGAGTGCATGGTCGAGCTCAGCTCGGTGGAGCCGCTGTCGACCGCCGCCACGCTCACGGTCCGCTACGCCGGGGACGTCCTCAACTCGCTGACCGTGGCCGCGCGGCTCGGCGCGCGCACCGGCTTCATCACCCGGGTGGGGCGGGACCCCTTCGCCGAGCGGATGCGCGGCACGTGGCTCGCGGAGGGGGTGGACCTCACCCACGCCCGCCTTGTCGAGGGGGTGAACGGCGTCTACTTCATCAGCCTGGACGAGAACGGCGAGCGCGAGTTCACCTACCGCCGCGCCGGGAGCGCGGCGAGCACGCTCGCCCCGGAGGACGTCGACCCCGCCTACCTGGCCGGCAGCCGCGCACTGCTGCTCTCGGGCATCACCCAGGCCATCTCCGCGAGCGCCCAGCGGGCGACCGCGCACGCCGCACGGGTCGCGCGGGAGGCCGGATGCCTGGTGGCCTACGACCCGAACTACCGCCCGGCCCTCTGGGCGGCGCGCGGCGGTCCCGAGGCCGCCCGCGCGGCCGCCGCCGAGGTGCTGCCGTGGGTTGACGTCCTGCTCCCCAGCACCCCGTCGGACCTGGTGGCGCTGACCGCCGCCCCGGTGCCGGACGGCGCGGCGCACGGGGCGGCCGCGCACGCGCTGCTGGCGGGCCTCGCCCCGACCGTGGCCGTCAAGGACGGCGCCGCGGGCGTACACGTGGGACCGCCCGGCCGCTCCGAGCACGTCGCGCCGGCGCCCCCGGACCGCGTCGTCGACACCTCCGGGGCCGGTGACGCGTGGAACGCCGCCTTCCTGGTGGCGCTGCTGCGCGGCGACGAGGTCGCCGCCGCTGCCCGCGCGGCCAACCGGGTGGCGGGCCGCACCGTCGCCCACCGGGGCGCCATCCCGCCGCGCGACGCGGAGCTCACGCTGGACTAGGTCTTCCGCCCGGTGCGGCCGGTGCGGCCGGTGCGGCGGGACGCTGGCGGCGCGGGCGGCACCGCCCGCGCCGCACGGGGACTCCCGCCGGGCGGACCTAGGCGCGGTCCTGGTGCACGGCGTAGAGCGGTCCGGCGAACGGGGCGAAGTCCGGGTAGTTGTACCACTTCACGCCGCTGGCCTTCTCGGCGTCGCCCCACTTCTGGTTCTCGATGTCGTACGACACCCACCACCAGCCGTAGTTGGGGTAGGAGGTCTGGAAGAACGCCCGCAGCAGCCCCTTGTCGGGGGTGATCGCCACCGTCCAGGCGTCGTCCGTGCCCACGATCTCCTGCGGAGGCGACCACTTCCTGGACTCCGGGTCGTAGGCGGTCCAGCGGAGCGGGCCGGAGGAGCCCGAGGCATCCGTGGAGACCACGAACAGCCTGCCCCCGGCGGCGGCGACGTCCCACTGGAAGGACGAGGTCACGCCGGGAATCCGCTTGGGGTCACTCCACTCGCCGGTCTTGGAGTCGTAGGTCAGCCACGACAGGTTCTGGTTCTCGTCCCGGAGGGTCACGTAGAGCAGCTTGTTCAGCGCGGCCGCGTGCACCCCGTTGAACGTCTGCGCCTTCGGAACCATCTGGACCCTGGACCAGGTGTTGGTCTCGGAGTCGTAGGTGCGCCACTTCACCGGCCGCTCCACGCCCGTGACACGCTCCACGCAGACGAGGTACAGCAGTCCGTGGTAGGCCACCAGCGCCGGCGGCAGACTGGACAGCATGTCCGGCACCTGCTGCGGCACCGTCCACGTCTGGCCCTCCAGCTCGTAGCGGAGCCACGACAGGCCGCCCCTGCCGTCCGGGCGGTAGCAGACGTAGAGGGCGCCGTTGTACTGGTCGGCCGCGTAGGAGCCGACGGTCTGGACCCCCGGGATCTCCCCGAGCTCCTTCCACTCCGTCCCCTCGTAGCGGCTCCAGTACAACGGCGCGACCCCGACGCGCGCCGTGCCCTCCTGACCACCGAACTCGCTCATCGGCGGTGCCCCCTTCCCCCGAGGTCCGTGTGCCGGCCGCCGGCCGGGCCCTGTGCCGCACATGGCTGGCGCGCGGCGGAACCGCCGCGCGCCGTGGCTGCACGGACATTCCACTCGCACCCCGCACGGCGTGCCGTTCCAGGCGCGTGTGCTTGGCGAAGTCCGGAAGCAATCCGCATGCCCGCTTTGCGGGCGTCCGCGAACTCAGCCGGCCAGCTTGCCGAGGGCGGCCAGGTAGCTCTTGATGAAGTGGTCGCGGACCCCGTCGGCCCCGGGCGCGAACAGGTCGGCGGTGTGGCCGCGCACGCGGTCGGCGGCGCCGCCGAGGAAGGAGGCCTTCTTGTCCCGCAGCCGCCCCTGGGAGTCGATGTACATCTCCGCGGCCACGTGGCGGTAGAGCGGCTCGGGCGGGAGCTGGGCGACGATGTCGTTGTTGTTGACGAACCGGAACATCCGGCCGCGGAACGCCTCGTCGTAGGCCGTGGCCAGCTCCGGGTCGCACGTGCGGGGCTGGCCGAAGGTGTAGACGCCGTCCGCCAGCAGGTCGGGATCGTCGAAGTACATCCGGGCCGCCGCGAGCATGGCGAGGGCGCCGCCCAGGCTGTGACCGGTGAACCACAGCGATTGGCCGTCGGTGCGCGCGGCGGTGACCGCCTCGTGCAGTTCCGGGTAGACCGCGTCCAGGGCCTGGGCGAACCCGGAGTGCACCCGGCCCCTGCGGGCCGAGTGCGGCACCTGCGCAGCGTTGGCGTCGGAGAGCCAGTCGCGCAGTTCGGCCGGCTCGGTGCCCCGGAAGGCGACGACGATCATCCGGTCGCTCGCGGCCACGAAGCCCTCCGTGTCCTCCAGCGGGAACGGCGGGCGGTGCGCCACGCGGAACGACCGCGACATCGGGAACCCCCACGCGGCCGTGCGCGCGGCGACCTCGTCCGCGTCGTGGTAGGCCAGTGCCGCGGCCTGCGCCAGGCAGTGGGCGTGCGGAAGTCCGTACGCGGTGGCGGCATGGTCGAATGCGACCTCGGTCATCCCTGCTCCCCCGGTGTGTGCGACTACGGTGCGTGACGCAGACTTCCCGCAGGGTAGCGGATCAACCCGCGCGGCGGGTCCGCGGCGGGTTTGCGACCGGCCGAAACCCGGTGGGGACGGGCGGCGCGCCAGCGGCCCGGGCACCGGCGGGCCCCGTCGCGCTCCTCAGCCGGTGCGGCGCTCGGCCGCGGCCACGATCGCGGCCAGCCGCCGGTGGTGGGCGCCGGGCCAGTACACCCGTCCGCACGCCCGGCACCGGACGAAGGAGTCGTAGGTCGCCCGGGTACCGGGCAGCAGCTCCGGCTCGACGTCGGCCTTGCGGACTTCGGCCAGCTCGCCGTTGCAGGCGGTGCAGCGCGTCCAGGGCGCCAGCGGCGGCGCGAACCGGTCGAGGACGTCGGCCAGCTGCTCGTCGGGGTGCGCGCCGCGCACGAAACCGCCCGCCCGCAGCCGTCGGCGGCGCAGCAGGCCGCGGTCCTGGGTGAGCAGCACGCGGTGCTCGGCGTTGGCCTGCACGACCAGCTCGTCGTCGTCGGCGTCGTTGCGGTACGCGGAATCCACGCCGACCAGCCGCATCCGCCGCGCCAGCGCGCCGAGGTGGACGTCCAGCACGAAACGCGGCGGCGACCACGGGACCCCCTGCGGCCGCCGGACCCCCGCCACCTCGACCGTCGAGCCGGGGCCGGGCCGGTGCGACGGCGGGACGGTCCGGCCGTCGACGCGCAGCGCCCCGACCTCGGTCAGCGGAACGCCCAGCGACTCCACCACATGCCCCAGGGACGAGGTGCCGTCGTGCGGCACCGCGACCGGCGCGCACCGGTACCGCCGCGGCAGGAAGAACCGCAGCTCGGCGGCGAAGCCCAGGTGCAGGGTCGGCTGGTCCACCCTCCAAGGATGCCACCCGGGCCGCCTGCCGCCGCGGGCCGGGCGCGGCGGCGGGTAGTCTCCGACCGTGGACCGGCGGAGGCCGGTCGGCCCGCGACCAGGGGAGGCGCCGTGCCCGCACCCGCCCGGCCGCCGCGCGGTTCGCTCGCGGCGGCGCTCTCCGCGGGGACCGTGGTCCTCGACGGCGGCCTGTCCAACCAGCTGGCCGCGGCCGGAACGGACCTGTCCGGCGGGCTCTGGACGGGACGCGCGCTGCGCGAGCACCCCGACACCGTGCTCCGGGCGCACCTCGACTACTACCTGGTGGGCGCGAGCGTGGCCACCACCGCCAGCTACCAGGTCACCTTCGAGGCGTTCGCCCGCCACGGGGTGGACCGGGCCGGCGTCGCCGGCCTGCTGCGGCGCAGCGTCGCCCTCGCGCGGGAGGCGGCGGAGCGCGCGGGGGCGGCGGGCGTCTCGCGGCCGATGTGGGTGGCGGCGTCGGTGGGCCCCTACGGCGCGATGCTCGCCGACGGCTCCGAGTACCGGGGACGCTACGGGCTCAGCGTGCGGGAGCTGGAGCACTTCCACCGGCCCCGCCTGGAGGTCCTGGCCGAGGCCGGCCCGGACGTACTCGCGTTGGAGACCGTTCCGGACACCCGCGAGGCCGAGGCGCTGCTGCGGGCGGCCGACGGCCTCGGCGTCCCCGCGTGGCTCTCCTACACCGTCGCGGGCGGTGCGACCCGCGCCGGACAGCCGCTGGAGGAGGCCTTCGCGCTGGCCGCCGGATCCGACTCCGTGATCGCGGTGGGTGCCAACTGCTGCTCCCCGGCCGATGTCGAGGAGGCGCTGCGGGTGGCCGCCCGGGTCACCGGCAAACCGCTCGTCGGCTATCCGAACAGCGGCGAGACGTGGGACGGCGCCTCCGGCGCCTGGCGCGGGCCCTCGGAGTTCGACGTGCGGTACGCGGCCGCCTGGACCGCGGCCGGCGCGCGACTGGTCGGCGGCTGCTGCCGGGTGGGGCCGGCGGAGATCACCCGGCTGGCGGCGGCCGTCGCAGGCCGCTGAGCGCAACGCGCTGTCGGCAGGCCCCGCACGCATCACGGGCGCGGCGGGCCCCCAGCCCGGCCCCGGGCCCGCGACGACAACGCCGACGGGGGCCACCGAGGACGCGCCGGACGGGGGAGCGGCAGTCCGGCGCGCAGGGCCCGTGCCGGCGTGGGCCGCATCTCGTCCCGCCGCCGGTGCCGGCGGGGCGTTGGGCGCCCAGCGCCGGGGGCGCGACGCCAGCGGGCCCCGGCCCTCACGGTTCCAGCAGGACCTTGCCGTCCCGGCCCCGTTCGACCGCGGCGCGCAGTGCGGTGCCGATCTCGGCCAGCGGGAACCGGGCCTGCACACGGGTGGCCGCGTCCCCGCTGCGGACCAGCTCGCCGGCCGCGCGCAGGGCGCGCCGGACGTCGGCGGGGTCGGCGGCGTGCACCCACGCGCGCAGCCAGAACAGGTGGAGCCCCAGGTCCGGCCGGCGGGCGGTGAGATCGGCGGGCAGGGGGCGGCCGGACAGCAGGCCGTAGTGCACCAGCCGTCCTCCGGGGGCGGTCGTCAGGGCCAGGCGTTCGCCCTCCGCGCCGCCGACCGCGTCGAAGGCGACGTCCGGCCCCCGGCCCCCGGTACGGCGCCGCAGCTCCTCGTGCCAGTCGGCCCGCCCCGTGCTCAGCACGGCCGCCCACGGCGCCTCCGCCCGTCCCGGGGCGCCGGGGTCGCCGCGCACCAGGCCGATGGCGCTGACTCCGCGCCGGTGCAGCATCCGGGCCAGCATCGCCGCGGTGGCCGAGCCCGCCGCGTTCACCGCGACGTGCCGGGTCCGGCCGGGGAACACATGCTCCTCGATCATCCGCATCGCGGTCAGCGGGTTGATGTAGCTCGTGGCCGCCTGCGCGTCGGTTAGTCCGTCGGCGACCGGGAAGCACCAGCGCGCCTCGGTGCGCTTGATCCGCTGCCACGCGCCCGGGCTGCCGATCGGCAGCACCCGGTCCCCCACGGCCAGGGTGCCGACGTCCGGACCGGTGCGTTCGACGACGCCCACCCCCTCGAAACCCGGGACGAGCGGCAGCCGGGTCCGCGAGGCGTAGGCGCCCGAGATCGTCACCAGGTCCGACGGGTTCACGGTGGCCGCCGTCATCCGCACCCAGACCTCCCCGGGCCCCGGCGGGTCCGGCTGGTACGGCTCGACCCGCACCACGTCGGCCGCCGGGCCGAACGACCTCGCGATCGCGCGATACAAGCCGACCTCCCCGGTCCGGTGGAAACCCGGTCCATCATGCCGCAGCCGGCGGGTGGACATCCGGCGCGGCGCCCGGAAAGAATCGGTCCGGCCGGACGGCGCCGAGGCGGGAGGAGCGGGCGGGTGCGGGTGCGGATCGCGTTCTCCGACGTCGACATGCACGGCAACGTGCACAACGCCCGCCACGTCGCCTACGCCGAGGACGCCGTCACCGACCTCCTCCGTGCGGCGGGACTGTCCGACCGGTTCGACCCCCGTTCGCGCACCGCCGTCTACCACGTCAAGAAGGTCGAGGTGGTCTTCCACCGGCCGCTCGGTTTCGGCGACCTCATCGACGTCACCGCCCGGCCGGCGCGCATCGGCCGCACCAGCCTCACCTTCGACGTCACCGCCCGTCCCGCCGAGCACCCCGACACGTCCCCGGCGGTGCGGACCCAGGTGGTGTGGGTCTGCGTCGATCCCGCGACGCGGCGCACGATCCCGGTCCCGGAGGAGACCCGCACGGCCCTGGCCGCCCTCGGGGCCGGGGCCGGCGGCGCGTTCTGAGTCAGCGGCGAACGGGGACCGGCGAAGGCAGAGGGCCTGGTGGCCCGCCGCCGCGCGGCCGCGGTCGTGCGTGCTCGGCGGGCGCGTGCGTGTCCTCCCTTCTTCCCCGTTGACGGCGTGTCCCCTCGCCGCACGTCGCGTGCGCAAAGAAGCGTGTCGAATGCGGCGTGGCTTGGGTAGTCGGTAGCGAACGATTCACCGGTGACGGTGAATGGCCCTCCCCGCTCCACGCTGCTCCCCGGCCGGGATGTCCGTTCTCCGGCAACCCCGAGCAGCGCGTCGATTCGCGGTTGACGCTGCTAAGGGCCCGCCCGGCGTACCGAAACTCGCATGCTCGGCCCAGAGGGCCATTCGAGCAATCGCGATGAGAGCGCTGCCGCCGTCGCGGACGTAGCCCTTGGGCCGGAGAACTGGGCGCGGTGAGGGTGCCAACCAGGGGGTGGCCGCGTTCCGGGCGACCGCGCCACTCAGGACGCCGCCTCGTGGTACGGCGTACGGGGCCGTGGCGGATCGGAGCCAGGGGGCGGGGCGCCAATGATGGATCTTGAGCTGGAGACCGACCGGGTGCGCCACCAGGAAGTCGGACCCATGGTCACTGGAGCGTTTTCGTGATCACGTCGGAGCGGCGTCGTTCGTCGGCAGCGGCGAATACCCGGCCCAGGTCTTCTTCGACAGGATAAAGTCCGACACTCGTCGCAACAGCGTCGTCTTCGCCGCCGAACAAGCCCTCGTGGAGCCGACGGGCGTCGGCGTCCTGAGCGGACCGACCATGGCCAACCGATATGCGACCTGCCGCCGCGCGTTCGCTGGACGGGACCGCTCAGCAGTGCGGCAGGCCATAGCCGCTGTCATCGGCCGACTCGAACAACAGTCGCTTGAGGTGCGAATCCGGGCGCTCGTCCACCCCGGTGACCTGGACGCCTTCTGGAGTGAGACCAAGCACGCCATGCGCGCCCGGATCGCGGACGACATCGAGCAGATCGACCCGCCAGACAGCTCCCAAGAATTGACCGCGGAGCAGATCGGGATCCTCGGTCGTGTGGAGCTCAGGCATGTCCGGACGGCTCTTCCGTCGCTGGAGCCGAAGTCCCAGAACCTTTCGCCCTGGCAGAAGGCGTCTGTGATCAAGCATCGCCCCGGACCGTAGAGGTATGGCTACGTGGCCGAGATCCTGATGGCGCCAAGTGCTGGCGCACAGCTGAGAACCCAGCTCAATGGGCGGTCTCGTCGCGTGCCCCGTACCTGGCCGCCGAGCACCTGGGCGACATTCCCGCCGCCTGGGCCGAGAACGACGAATGCCGCACGGCGGCAGCGTTGCCCGGACTCCCGGTCACGTTCTTCTCCCTGGTCCCTGCGCCACTCCGCAAGGACGGGGCACGGCAGGCGTTCCTGGCTGCTGTGCGCGAGCTGGAAGGTCAGGACAGCCAGTTCCGCTACGACGAACTGGCACAAGCGATCCAGGCCGCATCAGGTCCCGGCAGGTAGCCCTGCTTTCCCACCAGGCGTCTGTCGAGGCCGTGGGCGGTGAGCGGTCGACCGCTGCCGGGCACGGGCGAGGGGACGCGGCGCCGTTGGGGTGGCCGCCGGACGGTCTCGGCGCGGCGGCGGTGCCGGCCGCCCGGCGCCGGGGTGGCGCCGGGCGGCCGGCTACTCGCCGCCGCGCAGGCCGAGGTCGTCGGCCAGTCGCCGGGCGTCGGCCCCCTGTGCTGCCTCGGCGAGGAGGCGGCGGGTCAGCCGGGCCCGCCACTCGTCCTCCGCTTCCTCGCGGGCCCGGGCGAGGAGCGCGCGCATCGCGGCGTCCGCGCCGTCCAGGCAGCACTTCTCGGTGTTCACCGCGTCCGATCCCCCTCTGTCAGGAGCCTGCGCAGCGTGCGGTAGCCGCGGCTCAGCCGGGCGCGCACGGCGTCCTCACTGATCCCCAGTACCTCGGCGATCTCCCGGGTGTCCATGCCGTCGATGCTCCGGAGCGCCACGGCCGAGCGCTCGCCCCGGGGCAGCCGGGCCACCAGCGCCATGGCGCGGCGGGCGGCCTCGGAGTGTTCGTACTCGGCCTCGGGGCGACCGACGCGCGCCGGCCGGTCCGGGAGGCGCTCGTGCGCGGCCTCGACTTTCGCCCGCTCGAAGGTCCGCAGCAGGTGGCGCCGGGCCGCGGTGGCCATCCACGCCCGGGGATTGTGGATCTCCCCCGGGGCCGAACGCTCTCGCTTCCACAGCTCCAGGAGCGCGTAGCTGACGGCGTCCTCCGCATCCTGTTTGCTCCCTCCTTCGCCCAGATGCAGCGCGGCGGCCAGCCGGGCGGCCGTGCGCAGGTGGTCCGGTGTGATGGTGGCGGTGGCCGGATCGCTGGTCATGGGTCCTTCCTGTAACCGAGTGACCAATCCCCCCCGATGGGGAGGAGCGGGGTGCCGGTCGGCGGGGCCCCCCTCGACCGCCGTCCGGCTCCGCTCCTCGATCCGCCATCAGTCCTTTGGTGGCGGGACGTACCGATTCGTGACGTCGATTCGTGTGATCTGGGTCACTGAATTGATCGGACCTCGATCACCACCTTCTCCGTGCCGTCGGGGTGGTACTCGGCGACGCGGCCTCCTCCCGCGACGACCCGCGCGGCGGCGATCCGCGCGGCCGCCTCGTGCCGCCGCAGGCGCTCGCGCGAGCGCAACCGCAGCCACACCGCCGCCAGACCGCCGAGCTCGGCGACCACCGCCAGTGCCAACGCGACCCACCACGGCTCCATCCTGACTCCTCCGCTCCCGGCGCCCCTGACCCGGCGCCTCCGACAGACAGGGGCGCGGCGGGGCCGGACCGTGACGTCCCGCCCGACACGGCTCGCCGGGGATCGACGCGGGGGAGGCGCGCGCCGGGGCCGGACGCGCTGGCCGATGCCGGCCCGCGCGGTCGCGCGGCCGGAGCGGCGACGCTGTCCGGAGCCGTGCGAGCATGGCCGGCAGTGGAGGACCGCACCGCCCGGTCCGCGCCCCCGCCGACCGGTGCCCGACGACAGACCGACCGCTGACGGCGCCGCGACGCCGGGACCACAGGAGGCCGCGTGCCACTCGCCGAACGGATCGCCACCTGGTACCGCGAGCGCCCGGACGCCACCGCCCTGCGGATCGGCGCGCAGCGCCTCGACTACCGGGCGGTCGCCGAACGGGCCGCCGCTGTGGCCGCCGGGCTGCGCGCGGTCCCCGCGGTCCCCCACCCGCCCGGGTGGGGGATCAGGGAGCACGGCCGGCTGCTGGCGGTCGACGTCGGCAACCACCCCGCCTTCGCCGAACTGCTCGTCGGCGGTACCGCGGGCGACGGCGCCTGCGCGGTGCTCGACCCGGCGTGGCCGCCCGAGCGGGCGGCGGAGGTGGTGCGCCGCCTGCGCCCGGACCTGCTCGTCACCGACGGCTCCCGGCCCGCGGTGGTCGCGGCGGCCCGCGCCGGCGGCATCCCGGTGCTGGTGGCGGGAGCGAGCGGTGCGGCCGGTGCGCGGGGCACGGCCGGCAGTGCTCGTGGCGCCGGCCCGGCAGGCGCCGACGGCGCACCCGGTGGGGGCGGGGGCTCGGCCGGAGCGCTGGGCGGGGAGAGCGAGGCCGCGTTCAGCGGGGACGGACCGGGCGGTGCGCCCGGTGAGGAGGGTGCGGCCCGCGTCATCAGCGGGGACCGCGACGGACCCGGCTACGCCTCCTGGCTCGCCGCCCACCTCGGCGCGGATCCCGCCGGGGAACTGGTCGGCGGCGCGGACGCCGGCACGTTCCTGATCGGCTTCACCTCCGGAACCACCGGGCTGCCGCGGGCGTTTCGCCGCTCTCGGGCGTCATGGCGGGCCAGCCTGCCGCGCAGCTGCGCGGTGTTCGACGTCGACCACCGCGGCCGCACGCTGGCGCCAGGCCCGCTCGCGCACGGCCTCGGGCTGTACGCGCTCGCCGAGGTGCTGCACACGGGCTCCGCGTTCGCCACCCTGCCCTGGTACGACGTCACGGCGGTGGCCGACCTGCTGGCCGCCGGCGAGGTGACGCGGCTGGTGGTCGTCCCCACGATGCTGCGCGGACTCACCCGGCGCCTCGCCGAGCTCGACGCGGCGCATCCGGAGGTCGCCACGGTGGTCAGCAGCGGATCGAAGCTGGACGCCGAGACCCTGCGCCGCACCCGCTCCCACCTCCCCGGCGCGCACGTCCGCGAGTACTACGGCGCCTCCGAACTGGGCTTCGTCACGGTGCGGCACACCCCGCCGCACGCCGCCCCCGCCGACGCCCCGGACGCCGTCGGCACGCCCTTCCCGGGCGTCCGCGTCGAGGTGCGCACCCCCGACGGCCGCCCCGCCCCTCCGGGCGTGCCCGGCACCATCCACGTGCGCGGCGACCTCGCCTGCGACGGTTACGTGTGGGGCGACGACGGCACCGGCTTCACGCGGACGGGGGAGTGGGCCACGGTCGGCGACCACGGCTGGCTGGACGCCGCCGGCACCCTCCACCTGATCGGCCGCGCCGGCGGCATGGTGGTGACCGGCGGCCACAACGTCCACCCCGGCGAGGTCGAGTCAGCACTCCGCCGCCTCGACGGCGTAGAGGACGCCGTCGTCGTGGGCGTCCCCGACACCTACCTCGGCACCGCCCTGGCCGCCATCCTCACCGGCCCCGCCGTCGCCGCCCCACACGTAACCGTCGCAGGCGAGGTCGCCGCGCACGTGGATGGTGCCGGGCACGCCCGGAGGGGCGGGGCGG
>NZ_QEIO01000140.1 GCF_003336425.1 Marinitenerispora sediminis
CCCCTGGAGGCACCGCCCATGACCACCCCCGCCACCGCCGCCGCATCGGCCGGCGCCGCCACACTGGACCGGATCACCGGGGTCCGGCTGTCCTCGGTCACCCTGCCGCTCCCCACCCCGATCAGCGACGCCAAGGTGCTCACCGGCCGGCAGCGGCCGATGACCGAGGTCGCCATGCTCTTCGCCGAGATCAGCACCGAGTCCGGGCACGAGGGCGTGGGGTTCAGCTACTCCAAGCGCGCCGGCGGACCCGGCCAGTTCGCGCACGCGCGCGAGATCGCGCCCGCGCTGATCGGCGAGGACCCCAGCGACATCGCCCGGCTCTGGGACAAACTCGTGTGGGCGGGGGCCTCGGTGGGCCGCAGCGGCCTGTCGGTCCAGGCCGTCGCCGCGTTCGACGTCGCGCTGTGGGACCTCAAGGCCAAGCGCGCCGGACTGCCGCTCGCCAAGCTGCTCGGCGCGCACCGCGACTCCGTGCGCTGCTACAACACCTCGGGCGGGTTCCTGCACGCCCCCGTCGAGGAGGTCCTGGAGCGAGCCACGGCCTCGCTGGCCAGCGGCATCGGCGGCATCAAGATCAAGGTGGGGCACCCGGACCGGGCCGTCGACCTCGCCCGGGTCGCCGCGGTCCGCGAGCACCTCGGGGACGGCATCCCGCTCATGGTCGACGCCAACCAGCAGTGGGACCGGCCGGCCGCCCGGCGGATGTGCCGCGACCTGGAGGAGTTCGACCTGGTGTGGATCGAGGAGCCGCTCGACGCCTACGACGCGGAGGGGCACGCCGCGCTCACCTCGGCCTTCGACACCCCCATCGCGACCGGTGAGATGCTGGCCAGTGTGGCCGAGCACGCCGAACTCATCCGGTTGGGGGCCGCGGACATCGTGCAGCCGGACGCGCCGCGCGTCGGCGGGATCACCCAGTTCCTCAAGGTGATGGCGCTCGCCGACCAGCGGAACCTCCAGCTGGCCCCGCACTTCGCCATGGAGATCCACGTCCACCTGGCCGCCGCCTACCCGCGCGAGCCCTGGGTGGAGCACTTCGAGTGGCTGGACCCGCTGTTCGACGAGCACCTGGAGATCTCCGGCGGACGCATGCACGTCTCCGGCCGCCCCGGGCTGGGAGTCACCGTCAGCGAGCAGGCGCGGGCCTGGACGGTGGCCCGGCACGAGGTGCGCGGCTGAGGGCCGGCGGGTCCGCTCCCACCCGGCTCCGGGCACCGAGCGGGCCGCCGGTGCCCGCCGGCCGCCGAATGTCGGTCGCCGTTGGCATGCTTCGCTCCGTGTTCCCTCCCATCGACGAGTCATGGCGGCGCATCCTCGACTGGACCGCCGCGCACCTCCCGCACGCCCTCGCCTCCGGCGCCGGAGACGACGAGCTCCGCGCCGCCGAGAAGCGCCTGGGCTTCCCCCTGCCCCCCGAACTACGGCTCTGGTGGTCGCTCGAACGTCCCGACGGTGTGGAGCTCGCGCCGTTCCACCACTTCGTCGACCTCGACACCGCCCTCGACATCCGGGACAGCGCGCTCTCCTTCCACGGCCCCGGCACCGGCCCGGTCCGCGAACCGCACGGCGGCGGCACCCCGCCGCCGGACGAGGGCACGGCCGGCACCCCGCCCCACGGCTACTCACCGCGGTTCCTGCCGATCGCGGAGGACGGAGCGGGCGACCACCTGTACGTCGACCTCCGCGACGGCGAGCGGCACGGCTGCGTGATGCGGTGGGAGCACGACGGCGTCAACGACGAGACGGCCGAGTGGCTCGGGCTGGCGCACTTGCTCGACGACATCGCCGGGGCCCTGGAGAACGGGCGGCCGGCCGGGCTGCGGCACTACCGCGACCAGGGCGAGCCCGTCACCGAGGACAGCGGCTACGTCCCGGTGCTCGTGGACGGGGCCGGGCTGGAATGGCGCTTCCCCGAGGAGCTGCGCACGGACAAGGCCGCTGCCGCGCCGGCGGACGGACCGTCCCTCCTGGCGGTCCGTCCCATGGCGGCTCCGCTGGCCCCGATGGTGCCGCAGCAGTTCACGCCCGCCATGCCGTCAGCCGTGGCCACCCGCAGCTCGACGGCGGCCGTGGCCGCCGTCCGCACCAGCAGCGGCCGCCCCCAGGCCGGCGATGACGGTGACGTGGCGGGGGCACTCGTGGACGAGGCCGTCCACGGCACCACCCTGCTGCCCGGCCAGGCGCTGCGCAGGCAGAGCCTCACCTCCGCCTCGGGCGAGTACACCCTGATCCACCAGGACGACGGCAACCTCGTCCTCTACCGCAACCGCGACGGGCTCGCCCTGTGGGCCAGTAACACCTGGGGCACCGAGGCGGGGACGGCCGAACTGGGGCAGGACGGCGATCTCGTCCTCTCCGACGCGGACGGCGACCCGCTGTGGCGGAGCGGCACCGCGGGCAGGCCGGGCGCGCGGCTGGTGGTGGGCGACGACGGCGACACCGTGCTGTACGGCGCCGACGGCGGCCGCCTGTGGGCCACCGGCACCGTGCAGCGCCCGCTTCCCGAAGGGCCGGTGGCGCGCGGCGCCGTGATGCTGGCCGGGCAGACGCTGCGCCGGCAGAGCCTCACCTCGCCGTCGGGCGACCACACGCTCGTCTACCAGGATGACGGCAACCTGGTGCTCTACTGCGGCCCGGCCGGCCGCGCGCTGTGGGCGACCGGTACCGACGGCTGCTCCGTCGGCGTCCTCACGCTGTACGGCGACGGCGATCTGGTGCTCCACGACACGCATGGCGCTCCGCTGTGGCGGACCGGTACCGCGGGCAACCCGGGCGCGCGGCTGGAAGTGGGCGACGACGGCGACGTCGTGCTGCGCGGCGCGGACGGCATGCGGCTGTGGGGCACCGGGACGAGGCGGCGCGAGATCCCGACCGGGCCGCCGGCCCGGGGCGCCGCGATGCGGCCCGGGGAGGTCCTCGCGGAGGGCACGCTCGCCTCGCCCTCGGGGGCCTACCGGTTCGTGCACCAGGATGACGGCAACCTGGTGCTCTACAGCGACCGGGACGGCCGCGCGCTGTGGGCGACCGGTACCGACGGCTGCTCCGTCGGCGTCCTCGCGCTGTACGTCGACGGCAATCTCGTCCTCTCCGACGCGCACGGACACCCGCTGTGGCGGAGCGGCACCGCGGGCAGGCCGGGCGCGCGGCTGGTGGTGGGCGACGACGGCGACGTCGTGCTGTACGGCGCGGACGGTGCGCGGCTGTGGGCGACCGGGACGAAGCAGCGCGGGGTCCCGTCCGGTCCGCCCGCCCAGGGGGCGGTCATGCGGGTCGGCGAGGTGCTCGCGCGGGGTGCGCTGGCTTCGCCGTCGGGTGAGTTCCGGCTGGTGCACCAGGACGACGGCAACCTCGTGCTGTACGCGCGCAGCCACCCGGGCGCGCTGTGGGCGTCGAACACGCATGGCGCCACGGTGGGCGCCCTGGCGCTGCACGAGGACGGCGGCCTCGTGCTCCATGACGCGCAGGGCCACCCGGTGTGGCGCTCCCACGCGGCAGCCGGGCCGGGCGCGGAACTGCGGGTCGAGGACTCCGGCTGCGCGGTCCTGTGCGATGCGGAAGGCACGGTCCTCTGGCGGACGTGATGCGGCGGAAGACCTCGGCGGATGAGCCGGCGAGGGCTCCCGGGAGGCGGCGGCCTCGGTGGCGTGTCCGCCGGGGCCGCGTCAGCCCCGGGTACGGGACCGGCCGCCCGGGTGAGCTCGGGGGCGGAGCCGCCCCCATCAGGCGGCGCCGGATCCGCTCACGCGTCCGGCCCGGAGGGCGGCGGTGCGGAGTCCGACGCCCGGGCCGCCGCGCTGGCCCGGATGTGCTCGGCCATGACGCGCTCCGCGGAGTCGGCGTCCCCCTCCTCAAGGGCCCGGAGCAGCCGGGCGTGCGCGTCAAGGAAGTGGCGGGAGTTCTCCGGGTCGTTCCAGAGCGACACCGACAGCGGCACCGGGTTGTTCTGCCGGATGGAGCGCACGTGGGCCGCCAGGAAGGCGGGGCCGCCGATCTCGGCGACCATCTGGTGGAAGAGCCGGCTGTCCTGGGCGAGCGCCCGCGCGTCGGACTCGGCGTCGGCGTCCAGCATGCGCTGGTGCACCTCGCGGAGCCGGGCGAGCTGGTCGTCGGTGACGCGGGCGGCGGCGAGCCGCGCCGTGAGCCCCTCGACGGCGGCGCGCAGCAGGTAGAGCTCCTCGACCGCGTCGCTGCCGAGTTCGGAGACCGTGGCGCCGCGGTGGGCGCGGTAGGAGATCAGGCCGTCGCTCTCCAGCCGGCGCAGCGCCTCGCGCACCGGGGTGATGGAGACGCCGAGCCGTGCGGCGATCTCCTCCTGACCGATCGCGCTGCCGGGGGCAAGCGTGCCGTCGAGGATCTCCTGGCGCAGCGCCTCGTGGACGTAGTCCGCCTTGCTGCTCGGAGGGCGTGCGCTCGCCCGAGTCGGGCCGCCGGTGCTGCCGCGAGCCACAGGCCCGTCTCCTCCCATGCAGATGTGGACGGCGCCAGTCTAGTCGAGTGACCGCTGCGTCACGGATCACACAAGGGGTTGACCTGCATCTCATAATTTATAAGATGCAGGATATGAAACCGCTCGGAAACGTGCGTGTCATCGACGCGGCGACCCTGTTCGCCGGTCCCATGGCCGCCACCTACCTCGGCGACTTCGGTGCCGACGTGATCAAGGTCGAGCATCCGCGGCGCGGCGACCCATCACGCGGCCACGGCCAGGCCAAGGACGGCGTCGGCCTGTGGTGGAAGCTGCTGTCCCGCAACAAGCGGACCACCGCCGTCGACTTCTCCACCGCCGACGGCCAGGAGGTCGCCCGGCGGCTGGTGGCCGACGCGGACGTGCTGATCGAGAACTTCCGCCCGGGGACCCTCGAACGCTGGAACCTCGCCCCCGAACGCCTGTGGGAGGTCAACCCGCGGCTGGTGATCGCCCGTGTCACCGGGTTCGGGCAGAAGGGGCCGATGTCGGGCCAGCCCGGGTTCGGCACCCTCGCCGAGGCCATGAGTGGGTTCGCCGCCATGACCGGCGAACCGGACGGCCCGCCGACCCTGCCCCCGCTGGCGCTGGCCGACGGCATCGCGGCCCTCGCGGTCTCCTACGCCGTCATGCTGGCGCTGCGGGCCCGCGAGGAGACCGGGCGCGGGCAGGTGGTCGACCTGGCGATCATCGAGCCGGTCCTCACCGTGCTCGGCCCGCAGATCACCGCGTTCCACGCGCTCGGCGCGGTCCCGCCGCGGACCGGCAACCGCTCCTCCAGCAACGCGCCCCGCAACACCTACCGCACGCGCGACGGCCGGTGGCTCGCCGTCTCCACCAGCGCGCAGACGATCGCGGAGCGGGTGGTGCGGCTCGTCGGCCGCCCCGACCTCGTCGAGCAGCCCTGGTTCGCTTCCGGCCGGACGCGGGCCGAGCACGCCGACGAGCTGGACGCCGCGGTGGGCGGCTGGATCGCGGAGCGCGACGCCGACGAGGTGATCGCCGCCTTCGAGAAGGCGCAGGCCGCGGTCGCGCCCATCTACGACGTCCGCGACATCGTGACCGACCCCCAGTACGCGGCCCTCGGCTCGATCGTGCACGTCCCCGACGACGAGCTCGGTTCGGTGGCCATGCAGAACGTGGCGTTCCGGCTCTCGGAGACGCCGGGTGAGATCCGGTGGGCCGGCCCGCCGCTGGGCGCGCACAGCGACGAGATCCTGGGCGAGCTCGGCTACACCGGCGCCGACATCCGGCGACTGCGCGACGCGGGGGTGGTCGCGTGACCGCGGAACCGCCCCTCGTCACCTGGCTCTACGTCCCCGGGGACCGGCCGGAGAGGTTCGCCAAGGCGGTGGCCAGCGGCGCGGACGCCGTCATCCTCGACCTGGAGGACGCCGTGCTCGCCGGCGCCAAGGACCGGGCGCGGGGCAACGTCGTGGACTTCCTGTCCGACCTCGCCGGGCCGACCCGCGGCCGCCCCCAGGTGCACGTCCGGATCAACGCCCCGCGCGGCGAGCACGGCGCACGCGATCTCGCGGCCCTCGCCGGCCTCGCCGCGGACGCCCGGCCGGACGCGGTACGGGTGCCGAAGGTGGAGGGCCCCGAGGACGTCGACCTCGTCGTCCGGCGGCTCGGCGAGGGCACCGCCGTGCACGGCCTGCTGGAGACGGCGGCGGGTGTGCAGAACGCCCCCGCGATCGCCCGGCACCCCGCGGTCCGGGCACTCGCGCTCGGCGAGGCCGACCTCGCGGCGCAGCTGGGCCTGCGCGGTGACGCCGCGTACGGCTGGCTGCGCTCCCGCGTCGCGCTCGCGGCGGCGGCCGCCGGCCTGCCGCGTCCGGCGATGTCGGTCTACACCGACGTGCGCGACGCCGAGGGGCTGCTCGCCTCCTGCCGGGCCGGGCGCGACCTCGGCATGTTCGGCCGCACGGCCATCCACCCCCACCAGCTCCCGGTCATCCGCGACGCGTTCACCCCCACCGAGGACGAGGTGGCGCGGGCCCGGGAGATCAGCACCGCCGCCGAGAACGGCGCCGCGGACGGCGCCGGCGCGATCGCCCTGGGCGACGGCCGGTTCGTCGACGCGCCCATCGTCGAGTCAGCGCGGCGCACCCTCGCGCTCGCCGACCACCTCAGCCGCACCCCCCACTAGGGCCGGCTCACCCGGCCGGGCGCCCACCGCGCGCCCGGCCGTCCCTCCGGGGCCGCTGCCCCGGCCTCTCCGGCTGACGCAGAAGGAGCACCATGGTCGGCCTCTGGGCGTTCGTCGCCTACATCAGCGTCATCATCCTGTGGAACGTCGTCGTCAAACGCGGCATCGGCGAGGCGATGATCCTCGGCTTCGTCGTCGTCGCGCTCTTCGGCGGCCTGGAAGCGCCCCGCCTGGTCTGGGCGGGCCTGACGGCGGCGGCGACGGAGGAGGTCGTGTTCGCCGCCTCCGCGTTCGTCTTCATGGGCTTCCTGCTCTCCCGCACCGGGCTGGTCGACCGGCTGGTCAACATGCTCAACTCGCTGCTCGGCCGGCTCCGCGGCGGCCCGGCCTACGTCTCGACGGTCGCCTCCGCGCTCTTCGGCACGATCTCCGGCTCCGGGTCGGGCAACGCCGCGGCCGTCGGCTCCATCACCATCCCCTGGATGATGCGCGCAAACATCGACCCGCGGCTGGCGGCCACCATGGTCGCCGGCAACGCCGGCCTGGGCATCGCCTTCCCGCCGAGCTCGTCACTGTTCATCCTGACCGGTCTGGGTGCCGTGAGCTCGCTCGTCTCCGCCGAGTCGATCTTCCTGGCGCTCTTCGTCGGCGGTGCGTGGCTGCTGCTGTACCGGCTGGTGCTGACCTGGGTGCTCGTGCGCCGGTACCGGATCGGACCGGTCGACGCCGAGCACATCCAGCCGATCCGCCAGACGTTCGCCGCGGGCTGGCGGTCGCTGATGATCTTCCTCGGCATCCTCGTGCCCGTGCTGCTGACCACCGGCTCCGTCGCCGCGGCGCTGGACCGCCACGCCGGCGAGGGCGCGGTCGACGCCGTCAGCCTCATCACCTGGATCCCGGTCCTGGTCATCCTGGTCACGCTCGCGGTCGGGTACCGGAACCTGCCGCGCGACGGCCGGGGCTGGTGGCGGCTGCTCGGCGAGGCCGGACCCAAGTACGGCGTCATCGGCGCCGTCCTGTTCTTCGCCTTCGCGGCCTCCACCGTCCTTGGCGAGCTCGGCATGGGCGAGGAGCTGACCGCGCTGCTCTCGCGGGTCGAGGCCCCGACCTTCGTCATGGCGCTGATCATCGGCGTCATCGTGCTCGCGGCGGCGGCACCCCTCACCGCCACCGCCACGATGGTGGCCGTGGGGTCGGTCGCCTTCACCGCGCTGGTGACCGCGGGCGTCTCGCCGACCGTGGCGGCGGTCGTGGTGCTGCTGTTCGCCTCGACCGAGGGGGCGTCGCCGCCCGGCGCCGCGCCGATCTACATCGCGAGCGGCATCGCCGGCGTCGATCCGAGCCGCACCTTCGTGCCGCTGCTGCTGTGGTACGTGCTGCCGACCCTGCTGATCGGCGCCCTGGTGGCGGTCGGCTTCCTGCCGATCCCCGGCTGATCCCCACTCACGAGCGACAGAGGTTCCTCATGACCAGAGCACTCGACATCGCGTTCCGTATCGGCCTCGGGCTGTTCCTCGTCGGCGGGGTGGCGCTCGTCGCCGTGCAGGCGGCCGGCCTCGCGGCCGGTTCCGCGGCGCTGGTGACGTCGGCGGCCGAGTCCCTCGGGCCCGCCGTCTACACGGCCGCGGGGGTCACCGGCATCATCGCCTTCGTGCGGTCCTACCTGGAACGCTGGGGCGGCGACGACTGAGCCGGACCCGCCGCGGCGGCCGGAGTCCGCACGGCCCCGGTGGACACCGTCCACCGGGGCCGTCCCGCGTCCGCGTCCGGCGCGCCGGACGGGGCGGTCCGCGGTGCGGCTCCGTGACGGTGCGTCACGGCGCACCGTCCGGGGCTGCCGACCGCGGACGAGCAGGGCGGGCCTTCTTGCGCAGACCGGGAACCGATAGGCCATCCTGATCGTCGTAGGACCCGATTCATCACGAATTACCCCTCGCCCATCCCTCCGCTGGGCCCCCGCGCGGTGGCGCAGTGCACACCCAAGGACGGAGCCACGTGTCCACCCTGGTGCTGGTCCTGGTCATCGCCGCTGTCCTAGCCGCTCTCATCGCCGTGGCGGTGTATGCGCTGCTGCGCTCCGGCCGCCCGGCGGAGCCGGTCCCGGTCGCCGCCGGGCCGCGCGACCCGTTCGCCGACGTCGGCGAGACCAGCGGTGACCCCCTCGCCCTCAAAGCCGGCGACATGCTCGACTTCGGCGCCGAGCGCACCTGGATCCGGGGCACGATCCGGCTGTCGGAGGGCGGTGCCACCTGGGCGGAGCACTTCCTGGAGGTCGAGGGCGCCCGGCGCTGGCTCTCCGTGGAGCAGGACCCCGACCTCCAGATGGTGCTGTGGACCGGCCGCCCGGACCTCGACCTCGCACCCGACCGCGACACCATCGAGGTCGACGGCGTCCGCTACCGCCTGAGCGAGCGGGGCTCGGCCGCCTACCGCTCCGAGGGGACCACCGGCCTGCGCCCCGAGGGGCGGGTCGACTACGCCGACTACGAGGGCCCCGGCGGCAGGCGCCTGTCATTCGAACGCTTCGACCGGGGCGGCTGGGAGCCGAGCCTCGGCGTCACGTCCGTCCCCGGCGAGTTCACCATCTTCCCGGCGGGCTGACGATGCGGGCCACCTGCCGGACGCCGTTCGTCGACACCCGCGCCGGCGACCTCACCTGGACCCTCGGCCACCCGCCGACCGAGCCGCTGGCCGTCCGCACCGTCACCGTCGCGGGCCACCGGGTCGAGCTGCGTGTCCTCGGCGCGTCGCACCAGGTCCTGCTGTACGGCGCACACGGGCTCCGGCTCGTCGAGACGGTGGCCTGCCTGCCGGGTGCGCTGACCGGTCTACCCGACCGGGCGTCCCCCGAGGTGGCCGACCTGGCCGGCTACACCTTCGACCACCACGTCGCCGTCCTCGGCCCGCGCGCGTTCGCGGAACGGGTCGACCGCGTGCACGCGGAGGTCGCCGCCGCGCCGGGCGGCCTGGTCGCGGGGTTCCCCGGGAGCCCGCACGCCGTCACCGCGCTGCTCGTCCGCCGGTCCGGCCCCCGCGGACTCGCCTGGCGGACGTGGCACGCCTACCCGCAGGCGGGCGAGCTGGTCGCCACGGCCACCTCCATCGTCCTGCCGCGCTCCGCGGGCGCGGGCCGGGCCGCCGCCTCGACCCCGCCCGCCGGGCGGCCCCAGGGAAAGGACCACCAGTGAGCGACGGGCAGATCAAGAGGATCGTGGGGATCACCGGCAGCGTCGCCGCCGCGGCCGTCCTGCTCTGGGCGCTCAACGGCTGCTCGACCGCCCGGGACTGCGGCGACTACGACCGCGTGGACGACCGGTACGTCTACGACCGCAACGGCGGCGACTACGACCTGGTCGACGGCGAGTTCTGGCGCGATACCGCCAACGGCCGCTACGACCGCGTCAACGGCGAGTACGTGCACGTCGGCGCCGGTGGCGACTACGTCCTCGTCTCCGGGGACTTCGACTACGTGGGCTGCCGCGACGGCCGGTCCTCGCGCGGCGGCAGCGGTTCCTCCTACGGGGTCAGCGGATCCCGTGGTGGCAGCGGATCCAGTGACGGCAGCAGCGGGAGCTCCTCCGGCTACGGCGGTGGAGGCAGCTCGTTCCGGGGCGGTGGCATCGGCTTCGGCAAGTGAGCCGGCCGGACCGACCGCACACCGTGCCCCCCATCCCGACAACACAGAATGAGGCCCCATGTACCTGCTCTACGAGGCCGGCGCCTGCCTCGCCTACGGAGTCGTCGGCACCGCCCTCATGGCGCTCGGCTACTTCATCGTCGACCTGCTCACCCCCGGCAAGCTGCACGAGCTCATCTGGACGCACCGCAACCGCAACGCCACGCTGCTGGTCGCGGCCAACACGCTCGGGGTCGCGGTCGTCGTGGCCACGGCCATCCTCGCCAGCCCCGACGACCTGCTGTGGGGCCTGCTCGGCACCCTCGTCTACGGTGTCGTGGGCCTGCTGCTCATGGGCCTGTCGTTCCTGGTGGTCGACCTGCTCACGCCCGGAAAGCTCGGCGCGGTCGTCGCCGAGAGCGAGCCGCACCCCGCGGTCTGGGTCAACGCCTCCGCGCACTTCGCGGTGGCGGTGACGGTCGCGGCGGCCATCTCCTGATGACCGACCCCGCCGCGGCCGCGCGGCCGACCGGCGCGGAGGAGGCGCCGCCCGGCCGGAACGGCGCCTCCCCCGCGCCGCCGCGGCTCCCGGTGCCGCCGCGCGCGGCGCGCTTCCTCGTGCTGCTCGCGGTGTTCGTCTGCGCCGCGTGCGGGCTGGTGTACGAGCTGGCGCTGGTGGCGCTGGGCAGCTACCTGCTCGGCGACACCATCCTGCAGGCGTCCGTGGTGATGTCGGTGATGGTGTTCGCGATGGGCGTCGGGTCGCTGGCGTCCAAGCGGCTCACCGGCCGCCCGGAGTTCTGGTTCGCGGTGGTCGAAGGGCTGCTGTCCCTGGTCGGCGGGCTCTCGATCCTCGGGCTGTACGCCGCCTTCGCCTGGTTCTCGCTGTACCAGCCCGCCCTGGTGCTGGCGGCGTTCGCGATCGGGGCGCTCATCGGCGCGGAGATCCCGCTGCTGATGACGCTGATCCAGCGGATCCGCCGGCAGGAGGCGGCCAGCGCCGTCGCCGACCTGTTCGCCGCGGACTACATCGGCGGGCTGGTCGGCGGCCTCGCCTTCCCGCTCGCCCTGCTGCCGCTCTTCGGCCTCGTCGAGGGCACGCTGCTGGTCGGCGCGGTGAACGCCGTCGTGGGCGTCGCGGTCGTGCTGTGGCTGTTCCGGGACGGGCTGACCAGGTGGGGCCGCGTGGCGCTCGCCGCCGGGCTCGCGGTCGTGCTCACCGCGCTGGGGACCGCGTTCGCGCTGTCCGGCCGGTTCGAGGTGGACGCCCGGCAGGCGCTCTACCGCGACCCCGTCGTGTACGCGCAGCGCTCCGACTACCAGGAGATCGTGCTCACCCAGACCCTCGACGGCGCCGACACCCGGCTGTTCCTCAACGGCGACCTGCAGTTCTGCTCACTCGACGAGTACCGCTACCACGAGTCCCTGGTGCATCCGGCGATGAACGGGCCACGGGGCGACGTGCTCGTGCTCGGCGGCGGCGACGGGCTGGCGCTGCGCGAGATCCTGCGCTACCCCGACGTCCGCGGCGTCACCCTCGTCGACCTCGACCCGGCGGTGGTCGACCTGGCCCGCACGGAGCCGGAGATCGCCCGCCTCAACGAGCACTCCTTCGCCGACGAGCGGGTCGAGGTCGTCAGCGCCGACGCGTTCAACTGGCTGCGCGGCAACGGAACGCGGTTCGACGTCGTCATCGCGGACATGCCCGACCCCGACGACGTCGCCACCGCCAAGCTGTACTCGGTCGAGTTCTACTCCCTGGTCCGCCGGGCGCTGGCACCCGGGGGCCGCCTGGTCGTCCAGGCGGGGTCGCCGTACTTCGCACCGGACGCCTTCTGGAGCATCGGCGCCGGCCTGGCCGAGGCCGGCTGGCAGGCCACCCCCTACAACGTCGACGTACCGAGCTTCGGCAACTGGGGCTACTTCCTCGCCGCCCCCGGCGACGAGCCCCCGCCCGTCGAGCTCCCGGATGACCACCCCGGCCTGCGCTTCCTCGACGACGCCACGCTGGAGGCCGCCCTGGTCTTCCCGAAGGACCGCCGCCCGGACGACCCGGTCGCGGCCTCGACGCTGCTCGACCCGCGGATCATCGACTACCAGCGGGACGGCTGGCGCGGGTACTGACAGGCCGCCGGCCGGGCTGGGGCGGCGGACTGCCGCGCTGTGCCGCCGCCACCGCACCGCGCGGGCGATTCGGGTAGTCACGCCCCGCCGCCGGACGGCCAGCGCGCTCCCGACACGCCGGTGCCCCGCTCCGCCAGGGCCGCCGCGTGGCACGCGCCGTAGCCGTCGGCGCGGGCGGTGATCCGGCCGCCCGACACCCGGACCGCGGTCTCGGTGGCGTCGCTGACGGCGGGGACGCCGGCGGCCGCGGCGATCGTGCCGGAGCCGTCGTGCACCACCCGCAGCCGCGGCCACGCCGAGCGCGGGAACGCCGCGCGGAGGCAGCCGACCGCCTCGGCGACGGCCAGCCGGGCCAGCGGGGCGAGTTCGCCGGGAGTGCCGGTGACGAGCACGGCGGTGACGTCGGCCTCCGGGGGCGCGGCCCGCACCGCCTCCTCGACCGCGGAGATCCGGTGCAGGCCGAGCACCGCGACCACGCCGTCGCCCGTGAGGCTCGCCGGGCCGCCGCGGACGGCGTCCACGGCGGGCGGCGGCGACCACGGCTCGTCGGCGGACCGGGTCTGGGCGCGGATGTGGGCCGTGTGCGGCGGCGGCCAGCCGTCGCCGAGATCGAGGTCGGCGAGCCGCTCGCAGGCGCGCACCACGTCGAAGGGCTCGACGAAGCCGGGCGCGGCGGCGGCCAGTTGGCTCGCGCCGTGCAGGGTGGTGAGCGCGGCCTCCGCCACCCGCACCATGCGGGGCGCGGGTGCCGGCGCGGGGGAGCGCAGCCGCTCCAGGGCGAGGCCGAGCAGGAGCGCGTCGAGCTTCATGAGCTGGGTGAACGGCAGGCGGGTCCGCTCGTCGGCGAGCACCTCGGGAAGCAGGTCCACGCCGAGGCGGGCCGCGCCGTGCTGCTGGTCGGAGGCGAGGGGCAGCCGGGCGACCCACGCGCGGGCGAACGCGCCGAGCGCCTCGCGGGGGGTGCCGCCCGGCTCGGTCCCCGGCGGCTCCGCCGCGCGTTCGGTGTCCTCGGCCAGGACGGTGAAGTACAGCGCGCGCTTTCCGGGGAAGTTGGAGTAGACGGCGCCCCGCGTGAGCTCGGCGCGTTCGGCGATGGCGTCGATCTTGGCGTCCCGGAAGCCCCGTTCCGCGAACTCCGCGCGGGCGGCGCGCAGCACTCTGGCACGGTTGCGCTCCTGCGTCTGCGCTCTGCTGAGCCGGCCCATCGTTCTCCTCGCCGCGGCGCGCCGATCGTCCCGGACCACGATAACCGGTCGCGTATATGATGAGACCATCTGGTAAGGCCATCCGAGCCCGGAGAGGTGTGCTGGCCGGCGGCGCGGAGCCGGCGGTCTGCGGGACCGGCCGGCCGGCGCATCGGCGCCGCGAACGCACGACCCCGAGGAGATGTCCCCCATGGCGCGCACCGGCGACGGCGGCTACCAGCCGACCTGCACGTTCTGCGGGAAGGCCCCGCGCGAGGTCCGCAAGCTCATCGCGGGCCCCAGCCCCTACGCCATCTGCGACGGCTGCGTCGGCCTGTGCAACGAGCTCATCGCGGAGGAGGCGGGCGGACGCACCGCCGAGGGGCCGGGTGCGCCGCCGAAGCCGCAGGAGATCCGCGCCCTGCTCGACCGCTACGTCGTCGGTCAGGAGCAGGCGAAGAAGGCGTTGTCGGTCGCGGTCTACAACCATTACAAGCGGGTGCGGTCGGAGAGTGATCGTCCGCGTGATGAGGATGTGG
>NZ_QEIO01000015.1 GCF_003336425.1 Marinitenerispora sediminis
GGAAGACCGCCGCCCGATCATCGAACGCCATCTCCCGCCACCCCGGCGCCGCCGCCTTCGCCGCCGCCACCGCCGCACGCGCGTCCTCATGCGTGGCGTTGGCGGTGTGGCCGAGGACCGCGGTGTGCCGGTGCGGCTGGACCACGTCGATCCGGTCACCGCCCGCCATCCGCCGCTCGCCGCCGATGGTCATGGCCAGCTCGGCCGGCTCCTTGGCGAGGGCGTCCAGCCGATCGGCCAACTCGGCCCGCTCGGGGCTGCCCGGCGCGTAGGTGAGGACGGGCTCGTTCACCGGGACGGGAACGTTCGTGACGGCGTCCATGGGGTGCCTCCCGAGAGGGTCGTCGTTGAACTGCACAAAAGTTATGTCCGCGAATCCGGGACGACATTGGCTGTCCGCCCACTCTTTGACACGCTGGATTAGCCGATCGAACAAGCCGAGGTGCCATGGCCGCACTAGACCCGCCTGCCCCGCCCGTTCCGCCGAGCCCGGCCGCGGATGCGGTCGGCTCCGCTCCCGGCGTGCCGCTGCGGCGGCTGCTGCTCGCGGTGGGCGACCCGCTCCTGGACGTGCTCGCCGCACCGGGCGGGCTGGACGTGCGGGTGGACGACGTCGTCATCCTCGATCCCGAGGACGAGGGCGGCCCGCACGCCGGCGACCTCGTGCTGCTCGTCGGCGCCCGGGGCCGCGCCGCCGGCCGGCTGGTGCGGGCGGCGGGCCGCCGGGGAGCCTCGGCGGTCGCGGTGAAGGTGGGCGGCCCGGCGGAGGCCGACGTGCTGCGCGGCGTGGCCGGCGACGCCGGGGTGGCGCTGCTGGCCGTCCACCCCGAGGCCCGGTGGGAGCAGCTGCAGTGGCTGTTCCGCAGCATGGTCGACGACGCCCGGCTGGCGGTCGGGGGTGACCCCGGCGAGGCACCGGGCGACCTGTCCGCCCTGGCGCAGACGGTCGCCACCCTCACCGGCGGGCTGGTCAGCATCGAGGACGCGGCGAGCCGGGTGCTCGCCTACTCCGGAGGCGAGGACGCCGACGAGCTGCGCCGGCTCTCGGTCCTCGGCCGACGCGGCCCGGAGCAGTACCTCGCGCTGCTGCGCGAGTGGGGGGTGTTCCAGCGGCTGCGCTCCGGCGAGGAGGTGGTGCGGGTCGAGGAGCATCCCGAACTCGGCATCCGCCGCCGGATCGCGGTGGGCATCCACGCCGGCGCCCAGCCGCTGGGGGCGATCTGGGTCCAGGAGGGCGGCACCCCCCTGGAGCCGCACGCCGAGGAAGCCCTGCTCGGCGCCGCCCGCATCGCGACCCTGCACCTACTGCGGCAGCGCACGGAGGCGACCGCTGGGCTGCGGCTGCGCGAGGACCTGCTGGCGAGCCTGCTGGAGGGGCGCATCGAGGCCGCCGCGCTCGCCGACAGCGTCCGCGCCGACCGCGACCGGCCGGTGATGGTCGTGGTGTTCGCGATGGCGGCCGGGGAGTCGCGCACGGCTGGCGGGCGCTCGGAGGCGGAGCTGCAGCGCGCGCAGCTCACGAACCTCATCTCGGTGCACGCCGCGGCCTTCCGGCGGCGGGCCCTGGTGACGACGCTGGGCGGCCGGGTGTACGCGCTGCTCCCCGACCTGGCGCGCCCGGCCGCGGAGGCCTCCGTGCTCGCGCTGACCCGCCGGATCGTCGGCGCGGCGCGCGCCCTGCTGGGCGGCACGGTCCAGGGCGCGGTGGGCTCGCTCGTGGACACACTGGGCGAGGTCGCGCGGTCCCGCACCGAGGCCGACCGGGTGCTCGACGCGATGGGCCGCGACCTCGCCATGGACGTGGCCACGATCTCCGACGTCCGGTCCCGGGTGCTGGTCAGCGAGACGCTGGCGGAGCTGCGGTCCAACCCCCGGCTGCGCGACCCCCGGGTCGACCTGCTGGTCGCACACGACGCGGCGCACGGTTCGGCCCTGGTCGTGTCGCTGGTCGCCTACCTGGAGGCGTTCGGCGACGTCCGCGCCGCGGCCGCGCGGTTGCACATCCACCCCAACACGCTGCGCTACCGGGTGCGGCGGGCCGAGGCGGTCAGCGGGCTGGACCTCCGCGACCCGAACGAACGGCTCTTCACCCACCTGCAGCTGCTCCTGGCGCGCCGGCTGTGACCGGGCGCTGGCGCGGCCCGGGCCGGATGTCCCGGACGGCGCGGGCGCCCGCCGCCCCGCACGCGGGTCGCGGGGGCAGCGGGCGCCGGCGGCTCAGGACGCCGGCGGCGACCCGGCGGACTCCGGCCGGTTCAGGTTGGACCGCCGGTAGGAGTAGGCGAAGTAGATGACCAGTCCGATCAGCAGCCACACACCGAACCGCGCCCAGGTGTGCCAGTCCAGGAAGCTGATCAGCCAGAGCGAGAACACCACGCCGATGGCGGGCACCACGGGCATGCCGGGGGTGCGGAACGTGCGCGGCAGGTCCGGGCGGCGGTAGCGCAGCACGATCACCGCGATACACACGACCACGAACGCCGAGAGGATGCCGATGTTGGTGAGCGCGGCGGCCTCGCCGATCGGCAGGAACCCGGCGATGACGGCGGAGATCGCCCCGGCGATCCAGGTGACGCGGGTCGGGACGTGCCGCTTGGGGTCGGTCTTGGCGAACCACTTGGGCAGCAGCCCGTCCCGGCTCATCGCGTACCAGACCCGGGTCACGCCGAGCATGAACGTGAACATGACGGTGAGGATGCCGACGATCGCACCGAGCGCGATGAGGTTGGCGAGCCCGCCCAGCCCGACGGAGGCGAAGGCGGTGGCGAAGCCGCTGCGGGGGTCGATCTCGGTGTAGTGCTGCATCCCGGTGAGCACGAGGCAGGCGAGCACGTAGAGCACCATGGAGATGGCCAGCGACAGCAGGATGGCCTTGGGCATGTGGCGCTGGGCGTCCTTGGACTCCTCGGCCGCCGTGCTCATGGCGTCGTAGCCGAACACCGCGAAGAACACCACGGCGGCGCCGGCGAACGTCCCGCCGACCCCGAACGGGAAGAACGGTGTGTAGTTGTCGGTGTTGATGAAGAACACCCCGGCGCCGATGATGACGAGCACGATCAGCACCTTGATGCCGACCACGATCGTCTCGAACCGGGCCGCACTGCGCATGCCCCGCGTCAGCAGGAACGCGATGAACAGGCAGAGCACCATCCCGAACAGGTCGACCTTGTAGCTGCCCGCGGGCACTCCCGCGGGTTCGGTCCCGGGGGCGCCGAGCATCCACAGCGGCAGGTCGATGCCGAGGTTCTGCAGCAGGAAGCCGAAGTAGCCGGAGATGCCGATCGCCACCACGGCGACGATCGCGGTGTACTCCAGCAGCAGGTCCCAGCCGATGAACCAGCCGACGATCTCGCCGAGCACCGCGTAGCCGTAGGTGTAGGCGGACCCGGCGCGCGGGATGAGGCCGGCGAACTCGGCGTAGGAGAAGGCCGCGGCGGCACTCGCCACCCCGGCGATCAGGAAGGAGATCAGCACGGCCGGACCCGCGGTCCCCTGGGCGACCTCGCCGGCCAGTGAGAAGACCCCGGCACCGATGATGGCGCCCACGCCGATCGCGGTGAGCTGCCACAGTCCGAGTGAGCGCGCGAGACCGCCGGAGCCCTGCTCCTCCTCGATGTTCTCGATGGGTTTGCGGCGGAAGACACTGGAAGCGATCCCGGGTCTCTGCTGTGCGGATGCCATGTCGGTTCCCGTCCCATTGTGAGCGGAGAGGTGCTTTTGCGCCGAGCACGGGGGTACGCGGCGTTTGAGGCACCGTACGCCCATCGCGTCCCGCCCGTTCTGTCCGGGGCGACGGAAGTCGGCACACGCCGTTGTCCGATCGCACGAACCGGCGTTCCGGCTGACAACGGCCAGGATGACATGAAGCGGGGCGAAGACCCGGGAGGCGACACCCGCGCACCCGGCGGGTGGGCGGCCACCGGGAACGGACGGCGGCGCCACCGCGTCAGAGGGGGCGGCACCGGCGACAGGGGGCGCGGCCAGCGGTTTCCCGGCGCGGGGACGGAAAATCCGCGCGCCCGGAACGGGAGTGCGGGGCCGTTCGTTGGAGGCTTAGGAGAAGTGTGCGCGGTGCCCCCGGTCGGACTCGAACCGACACTTGTGACCCTTTTAGGGGGCCTGCCTCTACCATTGGGCTACGAGGGCGCGACCATCATACCCGTGACAGACAAAACTCCGGATTCGCCGGGGTTGGGACTCTGTACCCGAAACGGCCGACCCCGTCGCGGGGTCGGCCGTGGACACTGCTCCCGGTGCTGACGGTCGTCGGGTCGGAGCTTCCCGCCGGAGTCAGCTCGCGCGGCTCAGCAGCTGGCCGTTCTCGACCTGCGGCCTGCTGGCCTCCTGGAACGCCTGGCGCGGTTCGCCCATCTCCGGCAGCGCCGCGAAGTCGCGCCGCAGGAAGAAGGCCAGCGTCCAGTCCGCGAGGACCCGCAGCTTGCGGTTGAAGGTCGGAACCGCGAACAGGTGGTAGCCGCGGTGCGCCCACCAGGCGAACCGCCCGGTCAGCTTGACCTTGCCGAACAGCTGAGCGGCGCCCTTGTGGAGGCCGAGTCCGGCCACCGCGCCGAGGTTCTTGTGGCGGTAGGCGGTGAGCTTCGCCGATCCGCGCAGCGTGGCGATGACGTTGTCGGCGAGCACCGGGGCCTGCCGCACCGCGTTCTGCGCGTTGGGCGGGTAGTACCGGCCGGGGTTGTTCAGGTCGGGGACCTGGGCGTTGTCGCCGCCCGCGAAGGCGTTGTCGACCCCGTTGACCTGGAGGAACTCGTTGGTGTCGACGTGCCCCTTCGGCCCCAGCGGCAGGTCGCTGGCCTGCACGACCGGGCTGGGCTTCACACCCGCGGTCCACACCAGGGTGCCGGCGTCGAACTCGGTGCCGTCGCTGAGCTTGATGTGCTGGTCGACCGCCGACTCCAGGAAGGTGGACAGCCGGACGTCGATGCCGCGCAGCCGCAGCTGGTTCAGCGCCTTCTGGCCGACCTCCGGGCCGACCTCCGGCAGGATCTTGTCGGCCGCCTCGATGAGGTAGAAGCGCAGGTCGTCGATGCCGATGGAGGGGTAGATCCGCGTGGCGTCGCGCGCGAGGTCCTCCAGCTCGGCGATCGCCTCGGCGCCCGCGAACCCGCCGCCGACGAAGACGAAGTTCAGCGCCTTGCGGCGGACCTCCGGGTCGTCGGTGGAGTCGGCGATGTTCAGCTGCTCCAGCACGTGGTTGCGGAGGTAGGCGGCCTCCTCCACCGTCTTGATGCCGATGCCCCACTCGGCGAGCCCGGGGATCGGGAGGGTGCGCGAAACCGCGCCGGCCGCCATGACGAGGTAGTCGTACCGGATCTCGCGCGGCTCGCCCTCGTTCGGCTCGAACTCGACCCGGCGCCGGGCGTGCTCGATGCGGACGACGCGCCCGTTGAGCACCTTCACCCGGTCGAGCACCTTGCGCAGCGGCACGACGACGTTGCGAGGGGAGATACTGCCCGCAGCCGTCTCCGGCAGGAACGGCTGGTAGGTCATGTAGGAGTTGGGGTCGACGACAGTGATCCGGGCCTCGCCGGCACCCAGCTTCTTCTGCAGTCGCATCGCGGTGTACATGCCCAGGTATCCACCGCCGACGATGAGCACGTGCGGAATCTCCGCGTCGTCACCACCGTGCACCAGCCGGTAGTTCCTGCTCTCGGTCATCGCATATCCGCCCTTGGTTCCCACATCACATCGCCCTCCAGACATCTGGAGCGACGAAGACCGGTAATTCTTCTAGATTCGACATCTCTACCGTCGTTTTTCGCGGAAAGAAGGTTCTTCTTTTCGCTGACTGCGGCCTCACTCGACCTCATGCACGCTTGTGCATCCTTTCACAAGCTACCCCCGTCAAGGAAGGGACGGCCAGGAAAGGTTTAGACCACGATACATCGGGCGCGGGCAACGTTTGACCAGGTCAGAGCACGTGTGAACGCCTTAACGCCCAGGTCGCGACGTGACCGGTCTCACTTCCCCGATTCCCCGCATTGTGGCCTTGGTCTCTTGCCACCGCCGCTGACCTGCCGGAACGCGCTCCGCGAGCCTCCCGAAAACGGACCCCGCAGGCCTCTTGCGATCACCCCTGCTCCGGTCCTCCGAAGCTCAGGCTCCACGCGATGCCGTCCAGGATGTCATGCTCGCTCGTGACGAACTCGGCCGCCCCGGTGCGGGCCAGCACGCGGTCCAGGATGAGCGCCCCCGCGCCGATGACGTCCACCCGGCCGGGATGCATGACCGGCAGCGCGGCCCGCCGCTCCCGGGGCATGGCCAGCAGCTCCAGCGCGATGGCGTGCACCCGCTCGGCCGGGATCCGGCTGTGGTGGATGCGGTCGGGGTCGTAGGCGGCAAGCCCCAGCGCGATACCGGCGACCGTCGTGGCCGTCCCCGCCACGCACACCACCGTGCCGGCCTCCTCCAGCGGCACGGCGGCCGCCGCCTGGTCCAGGGCGGCGTCGATGTCGGCGGTGGCCGCCGCGATCTGCTCGGCCGTCGGCGGATCGTCGTGCAGGTGCCGCTCGGTCATCCGGACGCACCCGATGTCGACCGAGCGGGCGGCGCGCACGGCGCCGTGGTTCTCCGGCCGCGCGTGGCCGAGCACGAACTCGGTGGAGCCGCCGCCGATGTCCACCACGAGGTGCGGGCGCGCGAACCCGGGACCGCTCGTGCGCTCCCGGCCGCCCGCGGGCTCATCGGCGGCCGCCGCCAGCTCGGCGGTCGCCCCCACGAAGGACAGCTCCGCCTCCTCGTCGCCGCTGACCACCTCGGGCTCGACACCGAGGATGGCGCGCACGCCCTCGATGAACTCGGCGCGGTTGCTGACGTCCCGGGTAGCGCTGGTGGCCACCATGCGCACGGAGTCGGGCCCCAGCTCGACGCCGTGCGCGCGGATCAGGTCGGCGTAGTCGCCGAGCACGTCGAAGGTGCGGCGCAGCGCCTCGGGCGCGAAGGCGCCGGTGCGGTCCACGCCCTCGCCGAGCCGGACCACCTCCATCCGGCGCTCCAGGTCGAGCAGCTGCACCTCGTCGTCCCCCGCGTCGATGACGCCGGAGACGAGCAGCCGGAGGGAGTTGGTGCCGCAGTCGATCGCGGCGACGGTGTTCACTTACTGCTCCTCGCTGTCCTCACGGGCGCGGCCGCCAGCCGCGCCGGGGTCCTCGACGTGCACGCACGGCCCCTTCTCCCACCACTCCGGGAGGGCGTCCAGCGCCTCGCGCCCGAACGGGTTGCTCCCGGGGACCGCCAGCTCGTGGCCGACGAGCGCGTGCAGGCACTTCACCCGCGTCGGCATGCCGCCCGCGCTCTGCATGCCCTCGGGCAGCGGCGGGACGCCGTCGGCCCGGGCGAGCGCGTCGCGGTCGGCGACGTAGGAGTCGTGGGCCGCCTGGTAGGCCGCCCGCAGCTCGGGGTCGGCGGCGAGCCGCTCGGTCATCTCCCGCATCATCCCGCTCGACTCCAGCGTTCCGATGGCGGAGGCGGCGCGGGGGCAGGTGAGGTAGTACAGCGTGGGGAACGGGGTCCCGTCCTCCAGTCGCGGCGCGGTGCGGACGACGTCGGGGAGCCCGCACGGGCAGCGGTGCGCCACCCCCCGCACCCCGCGCGGGGGACGGCCGAGCTGGAGCTCGACGGCGGCGGTGTCGGCGCCGGAGACCGGCTCGTCGGGGGTGGTGTGGTCGGCGGAAGTCATCTCGGTCTTCAGGGTAGTGGCTGGCCGGAGCACCGGAGGCAGGGCGGCGGCGCCCCCCGTCGCGGGAGCGGCCCGGGCGGACGGCCGGCCCGGGCGGCGCGCTGCTAGTGCCGCGGCGGCTGCGCCTCGGGGATCTCCTCGTCGTCGGCCCCGGCCTGGTCGGCCTCCAGGACGGACTTCCACAGCTTGGTGAACCAGGGGTCGGCGGAGCCGGCGGCCTCCGGCTCCTCGGCCTGCTCGTCCGCGCCGTCGAGGACCACGTAGGCGCGCTCGCCCGGGTACTGGTAGTGCAGCCGGGTGCGGGCCTCCCGCTCGATGTAGGTGGGGTCCTGGAGCTCCTCGGCACGCTCGCGCAGTTCGGCGACGTTCTCCTGGGTGCGGGCGCGCTGCTCCTGCAGCTGGGCGATCTCCGACCGCTGCGCGATGTACTCGCGCAGCGGATAGGCGAGGCTGAGCGCGATGACGCACATGACCACACCGAGGATGGCGGCGCGGCTGGTCAGCGCGGGCCGGGGCCGGGTGGCGCGGTCGGCCGCGGCCGGCTCGGCGCTCCCGCCCTTCGCGGCTCCCGGCGCGCTCCCGGCGGAGGCCCGCCGGGGCCGCTCGGGTCCGCCGCCCGCGCGGGCGCCCGCCGCACGGCGGTCCTTCGGCTGCGGGCGCTCCGGCGCCGCGCCCTTCGGGGCGCGCCCGTCCCGCTCGCCCGGCCCGGCGGCGTCCTTGCGGCGGCGCCGGTCCGCCCGCTGGTCCCCGCCGGCCCTGCCCGCGGCCCGTCCCGCGGCGCCGGAGGCCGGGGGCCCCGCCCTTCCGGGCGTGCGGGGCCCCTTCGGCTGCTCCGGCACCTTCGGCACGGCCTGCTAGCCCTCTCGGCCGAAGCGCGGGAAGGCGGACGCGCCCGCGTAGACGGCGGCGTCGTCCAGCTCCTCCTCGATGCGGAGCAGCTGGTTGTACTTCGCCACCCGCTCGCTGCGGGCCGGCGCGCCGGTCTTGATCTGGCCGGCGTTGGTGGCCACCGCGATGTCGGCGATCGTGGTGTCCTCGGTCTCGCCGGAGCGGTGGCTGATCATCGCGGTGTAGCCGCTGCGCTGCGCGAGCGAGACGGCGTCCAGGGTCTCGGTCAGCGTGCCGATCTGGTTGACCTTGACCAGCAGCGAGTTGGCGGTGCCCGACTCGATGCCGCGGCGCAGCCGCTCGGGGTTGGTGACGAACAGGTCGTCGCCCACGAGCTGGACCCGCGCGCCGACCGCCTCGGTCAGCGCCCGCCAGCCGTCCCAGTCCTCCTCGTTGAGGGGGTCCTCGATGGAGACGAGGGGGTAGGCGTCGAGCAGCTCGCCGTAGTAGGCGGCCATCTCCTCGGCGGTCCGGCGCCGGCCCTCGAACTCGTAGCCGCCGTCCTTGTAGAACTCGCTGGCCGCGACGTCCAGGGCGAGCGCGATGTCGCGGCCCGGGGTGTAGCCGGCCTTCTCGATCGCCTCGACGATGAGGTCGAGCGCGGCGCGGTTGCTGTCGAGGTTGGGGGCGAATCCGCCCTCGTCACCGACCCCGGTGGCGAGCCCGTGCGACTTCAGCACCGACTTCAGCGCGTGGTAGACCTCCGTGCCCCAGCGCACCGCCTCGCGGAAGCTGTCCGCCCCGATGGGGGCGATCATGAACTCCTGGATGTCGACGTTGGTGTCGGCGTGCGCGCCGCCGTTGAGGATGTTCATCATCGGCACCGGCAGCACGTGGGCGTTCGGTCCGCCGATGTAGCGGAACAGCGGGAGGTCGGCGCTGTCGGCGGCGGCCTTGGCGACGGCCAGCGAGGCGCCGAGGATGGCGTTGGCTCCGATCCGGGACTTGTCCGGGGTGCCGTCCAGGTCGATCAGCGCCTGGTCGATCAGCCGCTGCTCCTCGGGGCCGTAGCCGCGGAGCTCGTCGGCGATCTGGTCGTTGACGGCGGTCACCGCCTTCTCGACGCCCTTGCCGCCGTAGCGCTCACCGCCGTCGCGCAGCTCCACCGCCTCGAACTGGCCGGTGGACGCGCCGCTGGGGACGGCCGCGCGGGCGGTCGTCCCGTCGTCGAGCAGGACCTCCACCTCGACCGTCGGGTTGCCCCGGGAGTCAAGGATCTCCCGCGCCTGCACTGCCTCGATCGACGACAACGTAGTACTCCATTTCCTCGCGTCGGTCGTGACCTCCGCACCTCCCGGCGCGGGGACACGTTCGGTGCGGGTGACACCGCGTCGCACGAAGGCCGCGGCCATCCAGACCGGCACCGCCACGGCCGTTACGCGAACCAGGGCCGAGCCTATCGACCCGGCCCGCATGCGGTCTCCCCGCGGTCGGAATTGGTGTAGTCCACATGGCCGGCCCGCCTGATGGAGCCGTCGCGCCGCCCCTCCACGATGCCGGATCGCCGCCCGCGCGGCGCGTTACGGCCCGCGGCGTGTCGCGACCCGGGAGTGCCGCCCGCCGCCCGCACGGCCACGGACCCGCGCGCCGCGGCGGGCGCCGCGCGGCCGGCGGCCGCGGCCGGTACGCGGGGGGCGGTGCCGCCAGGAGACCCGGGGTCCCGGGGCCCCAGGCGCCCTCGCGCCCAAGGAGTGCCGCACGGCCGCACCGGGCGGCGGTACCGGGCGCGCCCGGCCCGGCCCACACGGGCGGCCGCCGACGGCCCGGCCTGCCGCGTGGCGGCGTCGGCCTGCGGCGGGCAGCGCCCGCACCTCCCACCGAACGGGCGGTGCCGCCGCCGGGGCCGGGCCGCTCGGACGCTGCCGGGAACCAGCCGATCCGCCCGGCATGCCGAGCGTTGGTGACCGCGCACGGCCCCAGCCGGGGCCGGCCACCCGTCCCTCGCCTGCCCGGCCACTCCGGCAGCGGCCGCTACGTACGCGCGCGGCCCGCGGGTGATCGCCGCCGCGCCGCGGCCCGCGTCCGCACGGCCCACCCGACACGGCGGACCGCGGCTGAGGGGCGGCCCCGCGCGCTGGGGCGGGGGCGCCCGTCCGGGCGTGGCCGGCCGTCCCGCCGGGGCCGGTGCGCATCACCGCGCCGCCACCACGGGGACCAGCACCACGCTTCCGGGGCCGGGCGGTTCCACGTCCGGTCCCGGCCCCAGAAGGCCGTGTGGCAAGGCCCCGAGAGCGTGCGGGCCCGGGCGCGTCCGCGCGCTCACCGCCGAGGTCCGGCGCCGGCGGCTGATCAGAGGGCCGGTCAGACGCTCGTCGATCGCTGACGGCCGCTGCCCCGCACCCGCCACCCAGCGCTACGGGGGGAGCCGATGTCCCTCGGTGCGGGCGGGGCATCCCGGTCGGGCGAACGGCGCCCTCCTCCCGCGCGGTCCACGCCGACCGGACGCGGGGGAGGGCACTCGGTACCAGGGCGGCGTCGCGGAGAGGGCGCCCGCCTCCCGGCGGCGCGTGGCGGGACGCCGGCGGTTCGGGAGGCGCCTGCGGCGGCCCTCCGGCGGGGACGCGGGCGCCGTGGCCGCCACTGGCCACGGGCGCGGTGGGGCGGGGTCCGGGTCCGTCCGCCGGGGGACCGCCGCCCCGGTCCCCCGGTCCCCTCCAGGTGCACGGGCCGCTCGGGCGCTGGGCGGGGAGACCCCTCTGACCAGGCCGCGGCGAGCGGGCTGCTCCGCCGGAGTCCCGCCCCGCGGCGATGCCCGGGACGGCCGCCGGTTGACGGGCGGCGGGCGGGCTCCGGGCGACCGGCGGCCGCCGCCGGAACCATTCGGCAGGGATCGGCGCGGCCCCGTTTACGGGTCGGCCATCCGTCCCCTAGTATTCCTATCAAACCGGTAGACAACTGACAGTTGCGGCGATCCGTCGGTCACCGCGAGACCAGCCCCGTACGGAAAGGCCCCCGTGCTATGCAGACCCTCCTCCTGCTCGGCTTGGTCGGGTTCCTCGCCCAACTCGTCGACGGCAGCCTCGGCATGGCCTACGGGGTCACGTCGACCACGCTGCTCCTGCTGATCGGCACCAACCCCGCGGCGGCCTCCGCCACCGTGCACCTGGCCGAGATCGGGACCACCCTGGCGTCGGGGGTCTCGCATTGGCGCCTGGGCAACGTCGACTGGAAGGTGGTCCGGCGGATCGCGCTGCCCGGCGCCATCGGCGCGTTCGCCGGTGCCACCTTCCTCAGTTCGCTGTCCACCGAGGCGGCGCAGCCCATCATGTCCGGCATCCTGCTCGCGCTCGGCGTCTACGTCCTGGTGCGGTTCACCGCGTGGGGCACCCCGCGCGGCCGGCTCGGCCAGCCGCTGCGCCGCCGGTTCCTCACCCCGCTCGGCCTGGTGGCCGGCTTCGTCGACTCCACGGGCGGCGGCGGATGGGGCCCGGTGGGCACGCCCGCGCTGCTGGCCAGCGGCCGGATCGAGCCGCGCAAGGTCGTCGGCTCCATCGACACCAGCGAGTTCATCATCGCGGTGTCGGCCAGCGTGGGGTTCCTCATCGGCCTCGGCAGCGCGGGTGTCAACCTCGCGTGGGCGGCCGTGCTGCTGATCGGCGGCGTGATCGCCGCACCGATCGCCGCCTGGATCGTCCGGCACTTCCCGCCGCGGGTGCTCGGCTCCGCCGTGGGCGGCCTGATCGTGCTGACCAACGTGCGAACGCTGATCCGCAGCGAACTCGTCGTGGTCCCCTCGGCCGCGCAGACCGCCGCCTACACCGTCATCGCGCTGGTGTGGGCGGGCTGCGTCGCCTGGTCGCTGCGCGCGCACTTCGCCGAGCGCCGGCTCGCCGCCGAGACGCCGGCCGCAGCCGACGCGGCGGACGCGCCGGACGCGCCGCCGGCCCCCGCCGAGGCGCGGGACTGACGTCCGGAAAACACCCGGAGCCGGACCCCGGCAGCGCGGTAGCCTCCGCCGCGTGTCGGACCACGGATCCCCGGCTCCCGCACCCGCCGGGCCCGCCGGAGCCGCCGCTCAGGAGGTCCTCCTCATCGGCGGCCGGTCCGGCGTCGGCACGTCCACGGTGATGTGGGAGGTGTCTGTCCTGCTCCGGAGGGCCGGGGTGGCGCACTGCGTGGTCGAGGGCGACCTGCTGGACCAGGCGCACCCCGCGCCGCCGGACGACCCGCACCGCACCCGGCTCACCGAGCGCAACCTCGCCGCCCTGGGGCGGGGCCTACGCCGGCCTCGGCTACCGCCGGCTGGTGTACACCAACACCGTGAGCGTGCTGGAGGCCGAGCTCGTCACCCGTGCGATGGGCGGCGGGACCCGGGTGACGGGCGTGCTGCTCACGGCGGACGACACGACGGCGAACGCCCGGCTCGCCGCCCGCGAGATCGGCCGCCAGCTGGCTCCGCACATCGCGCACAGCGGCCCGATGGCGCGTCACCTCGACGCGGCGGCCCCGGAGTGGGTGGCACGTGCTGCCACGGGCGGGCGGAGGGTGCCGGACATCGCGCGCGACGTGGTCGCGGTCACCGGCTGGGGGCGACGGCCCCCTCGCCGCCCCGCGGAGCGGTGGACGCCGGTCACGCCCGGCGCGGTCCGGGCCGGACCTGGCCGGCCGCCCGTGGGCGGAACACGGCGGGCGCGGTGCGCGGCCGGGGCCGGTTCGGCGGAACGGCCGAGAGCGCCCGGACCGCCGCCATGTCGGCCACGGGGCGGATGACGCCGGCCTCCGCCAGCCAGTGCACCCACACGGGTGCCAGCCCCGGCTCGCGCTCGGCGTCCGCGCGTAAGACGCGGTCGGCGCCGACGGTGTGCTCCCGCAGCCGGTCGCGCGCGTGGCTGCCCGTCCGCTCCGCCAGCGACTGCAGTTGTGCCCTGCCCATCCAGCGCGGCCGGTGCACCTCGCGCTTCGACCACGCGAGCTCCCCCGCGATACGCGCACGGTAGACGTGCCACTCGTGGCCGGGAAGCCGCCCCGGCGGCACGTCGCGGCGGCACCGGTCGGGCTGGAAGCCGGACGCGAGCCGCTCCAGCCCGACCGCCGTCAGCCCGAGTACCTCGAAGACCTTGGCCCGGGCGGCCGCCGTGAAGGAGCCGTGGCCGTTGAGGTGTCCGGCGGCCGGTGCCACACCTGCGGGCGGCGCCGCCCGCTCGAACATGAGGTACTCGTCGTCGGCGTTCCGCACGAGAACACCGACGCGCTGCAGATCGCACACGCTCATACGCGCCCTTCCCAGCGGAATGCGGATGCGAAGGATCGTAGGGCCGCGCCGCCGGCCGCCGCTGCCGCCCCCGTCGGACCGCGGACCGTCCGGGCGGTGGTTCAGGAGCGGAAAAGGGTTTCCGTTCCCGGCGGCCGGTGTGCCAGGGTCCTCCCGTGTCTGATTCCCGTACCGCGCTGCTGCGCTGGCAGTTCGACCTGACCTGGTCTCTGTTCGAGTTCCACCTGGAGCGGCTGGAGCCGTCCGACTTCCTGTGGGAGCCCGCTCCCCTCTGCTGGACGGTGCGGCCCGGCGCCGACGGCGTCTGGCGGCCCGACTGGGAGGAGTCCGAGCCCGATCCCGTCCCCGTTCCCACCATCGCCTGGGTCACCTGGCACATCGGCTGGTGGTGGTCCACCGCCCTCGACCACGCGCAGGGGCGGACGTCGCGCGACCGGGTCGAGGTCACGTGGCCCGGCGACGGGCCGGCGGCGGTCGCGTGGCTGCGGAAGCTGCACGCGGAGTGGGTGACGGTGCTGGACCGGCTCACCGACGCCGACCTGGACGCGCCGGCGCTGTTCCCCTGGCAGGGCGATCCCGGGATGACCGTCGCCCACATGGTGGCCTGGCTCAACGCCGAGCTGATGAAGAACGTTACCGAGGTCGGCCAGCTCCGGATGGTGCGCGCCGCGTCCGCCGCGTGACGCGCTGACCGCCGCCCCGCGTGTCCGGCGGCCCCGGGCGGCCGGACACGCCGCTACTCCTCCGCGACCCGCTCCAGGTCGGTCAGGACGAGCTCGGCCGCCGCCGGACCGGCGTTGAGGAACCACGGGTCGTCCTCGACGGCGACCGCGCGGCCGGCGCGCACCGCCGCGAGCCCGTCCCACAGCGACCCGTCGAGCACCGTGCCGGCGTCCGTCTCCGCACCGCCCCCCTGGACGGAGTAGAAGATCCAGTCGCCGTCCATCCGGTCGACGTCCTCGGCGCTGACGTCTACCGAGGTGTCCTCGACGCACTGCGGCCGCGGCCGGGCCAGCCCGGCGTCGTTGGCGACGCTGCCGGTGAAGGACGCCAGCCCCCACACCCGGGTGCGCCCGGCGCTGAACCGCACCATGGAGACGGACGGCGGCGCGTCGGCGACGGCCCCGGCGATCCGGGCGGCGTGCGCCCGGTAGCCGGCGAGCACCTCCTCCGCCCGGTCCGTCTCACCCAAGGCTGCGGCGACCAGCCGGAAGTCCTGCTGCCAGTTGACCCCGTTGCCCTCGGTGAGCACCGTCGGCGCGATCTCGGCGAGCTGGCCGTAGAGCCCGCCGCCCGCACCGGCCTCGTTGGCCAGGACCAGGTCCGGGTCCAGGTCGGCGATCCGCTCGATGTTGAGGTCCTCCCGGGTGCCCACGGACGCGATTCCGGCGAGCGCGTCGGCGTCGTCGGGGAAGGCGTGGGTGACGTATCCGGGCACGAGACCGGCCCCGGGCACGCCGGCGGCCCCCACCGGGACGGTTCCGAGCGAGAGGACGCCGTCGAGTTGGCCGGTCGCCACCACGACGATCCGCTCCGGGCGGTGGTCGATGGTGCTGGTCCCGCCGAAGTGCGCGACCTCGCGCGGGAACTCGCCGTCCTCGGCGGTGGTCCCCATGCCGGCGGGCACGGAGGTCGGCGCGGGGGCCTGGGCGGCGGGCACCGCCGCGCAGGTGCCGGCGTCCGGCGCCGGGGAGGCGTCCGGCGCGGCCGCGGAGAGCCCCTCGGCGGCCCCGCACCCGCTCAGCAGCGCGATGGCGGCCGCGGCCGCCCCCAGCCGTCTCGGTCCTGCCGGCATGTGCTCCCCCTCCACGGTGACCATTGGGAGGATAGCCTTACCTAAACAGGACAGCGGCACCGCCTCTTGGGTAAGGACGTTCCGGACACGGCCCCACCGCCCCTGGCGGACCCGGCCGCCGGGCCGCGGCGCGGTCCTCGGCTCCGCGGCATCCGGCGGGCGGGCCCGCACGGGAACCAGGGACCGAGCGGGGGGTGGACGCGTCGGACGGCGAGTCACGCATCGGGCGGCCCAGGCGGGCAGGCGGGAGCGCCCGTGGTCGGCGGCCTCCAGGTGCCTCCCGCCACCGGGAGGCCGCCCGGGGGGCGATCCCGTCGGCTCGCCTCGATCACCGGGCCCGGGCGCCCCTGGGCGCGGCGGCGACGCCTGTCCCACCGGCCCGGTCCGCTTCACCGCGCGTGTGAGCGGGAACGCCGTCCGGATGACCGTCCCGGTGCGCGCGGGACCCGGCGCGGGCCCGAGCGCGGGCCCGCCGACCGGATCCGGCTCAGTCCCAGTACGCCCGCCACTGCTCCGGCGTCAGCTCGCGCGGGTCGCGGCCGTCGGCACGCGCCTTGGCCTCGGCGGCGCGGACCCGGCCGTCGAAGCGGCGGGCGGCGGCGCGCAGGTCCATCTCGGGGTCGGCCGCGCGGCGGCGCTCGGCGTCCACGGCGGCGAACAGCTCGCCGCCCGGGCCGCCGTCGTCGGCGATGAGGTCCTCGGGGAGGCCGTTGCGCACGGCGCGCTTCTGGAGCTCGTAACCGAGCAGCGCGGCCGGCTGGCCGAACGGGACCCCCTCCAGGATGGACGCGTCGCGCTGGCCCTTCTCGACGCGCTCGGCCGCCTTGATGGTCTCCCAGTTGGCGCGGACGTCGTCGACCCCGGCCACGTCCGCGCCACCGAAGACGTGCGGATGGCGGCGGGTGAGCTTGTCGATGATGGCGTCGGCGACGTCGTCGATCGTGAAGCCCTCCGGCCCGCGCTCCTGGGCGATCCGCGCGTGGAAGACCACCTGGAGCAGCACGTCGCCCAGCTCCTCGCGGAGCGTGCCGAGGTCGCCGTGCTCGATGGTCTCCAGCGTCTCGTACGCCTCCTCGATGAGGTACTTGGCCAGGGAGGCGTGGGTCTGGCCGGCGTCCCACGGGCACTGGCGGCGCAGGGTGTCCATGACCTCGACCAGCGCGAGGACGCGGTGCCCGGCCGGGGGGTGCGGCTGCTCGTCGTTCATACCCTCAGCCTGCCATCCTGGGCAGCCACCCGCCGGCGCGCAGCTCCCGCAGCACGGCCGCCACCGACTCCGCCTCCGTGGCGTCGCTGGTGTCGATGACCAGGTCGGCGTCGTCCGGCGCCTCGTAGGGGTCGGAGATGCCGGTGAACTCCGGGATCTCGCCCATCCGCGCCTTCGCGTACAGGCCCTTGCGGTCGCGCGCCTCGCAGACCTCCAGCGGGGTCGCGACGTGCACCAGGAAGAAGTCGCCGGTCTCCTCCGCCATGGCGCGGACCTCGGCGCGGGTGGCCGCGTACGGCGCGATCGGCGCGCAGACGGCGACGCCGCCGTGCCGGCTGATCTCGGCGGCGACGTAGCCGATCCGGCGGATGTTGAGGTCGCGGTCGGCCCGCGAGAACGTCAGGCCGGAGGAGAGCATCCGGCGCACCACGTCGCCGTCCAGCAGGGTGACCGTGCGGCCGGCCCGCCGGACCGCGTCGGCCACCCCGCGGGCGACGGTCGACTTACCGGAGCCGGACAGCCCCGTGAAGAAGAGCGTGAGCCCGCGCCGCACCCGGGCCGGGCGCCGGCGGGCGAGTTCGGCGGAGACCCGCGCCGACGTGAACCACGCCGGCAGCGCCTCCCCCCGGCCGAGCATGTCCTCCACCTCGGTCGGGGTGAGCTCGCGGCGGGCCTCGCCGGCGCTGATCCGCTCGGCCGGGCGCCACGCGCCGGTCCGCGCGTCGTAGGCCCACTCCCCGGCGGCGACCAGCGGGATCGGGGAGTCGTCGGTGATCACGGCCGGCGGCTGGTCGGGGTCCCGGTTGACGAGGAGGTGGCTCGCCCCGTAGCGCGCGGCGACGTGCGCGGCCAGCTGTTCGGCGCGCCCCGCCGGCAGCGCCGTGCCGTCGGTGGTCCCGGCGCGGGGCAGCGTCAGCACCGAGAACCTGGTCCGGGGCGGCAGCAGCGGCTCGGCGGCGAGCACCGCGGGCACCGCCCCCTCGTCGTCGAAGGGGGCGTCGACCAGCACCAGCACCTCCACCGGTCCGCCCCCGCCGATCTCCTTGACGGCGGCGCGGACCTGGTGCAGTGCGCGGTGGTGCAGCGGGCGGTCGGTGAGCACCGCCAGCATCGGCCGGTGCGCGAGGGCGCCGATCTCGCGGCTGCCGCGTACCTCGACCGGAGCGCGCCGCAGGCTGCGGTACACCCCGTGCACGGGCGGCCGGGCGAAGTGCACCTCGCCGGCGAGCCGGTGCCCGCCGTCGGCCCACCAGCGCTCGGACACCGCCAGCTCGGCCAGCGGCGCGCCCTCGGCGTCGGTGAGCAGCACGCGCTCGGCGGCGACCAGCTCGTCGGGCACCGGCAGGGTGACCGGCACCGGCCAGGGGGTGCCGTCCGGCAGCCGGCCGCGTTTGGCGACCGACGCCGTCTCGCTCGCGGTCATGAACCCGGTCAGCGGGCAGGCGCCGTTGAGGATGAGCTCCAGATGGGCCATGGCGTCCGGTCCCGGGGTGAACGTCGGCCGGTCTGCGGCGGCACCGGTCATGCGCGCTCCCTCTCCTACGCGGGCGGATCCACATCAGCGTATGGCCTCGCCTCCCGCCGGCCCGGGCCCGCCCGAGGCCGGGAGCGGGAACAGCGGAGGCCGCGGCGGCGTTGCGCATGTGTGCGGCGCTCGCGCCGGTCACGGCGGTCGGCGCCCGGCGATGCTGATGCTCGCGGTAGGGTGCGCGGCGTAGGCTAGGAGCGGGGAGCCAACCGATTCAGCCCAGCGTGTCCTGTTCTCCGTAACCAACGCACGCACCATCGGTACCACCGTCACACGCCCCACCTGGTGATATGAGCCTTTCTGGACTTCTCGCCGTCGTCGCCGACGACCCGGCGCTCACGAAAGCGATCGAAACCGCCCGTGGCGGCCACGATCCCCGTCTCGACCTCGTCGCTCCTCCGGCGCTGCGCCCCTTTCTCGTCGCGGCGCTGGCTGTCGACCCCCCTGTGGGCGCCGGGCGTCCGGTTCTGGCCATCACCGCGACCGAGCGCGAGGCCGCCGACCTGACCGACGCGCTCGGGTCGCTGCTGCCCCCCGAGTCCGTGGCGCTGTTCCCGGCGTGGGAGACGCTGCCGCACGAGCGGCTGTCGCCGCGCTCCGACACGGTCGGCCAGCGGCTCGCCGTGCTGCGCCGGCTCGCGCACCCCGACCCCGGCGACCCGCTCACCACGCCGCTGCGCGTGGTCGTGGCGCCGGTCCGCAGCGTGCTCCAGCCGCTGGTGGCCGGCCTCGGCGACCTCCGGCCGGTGCGGGTGCGCGCCGGTGACGAGGTGGCGCTGGAGGACGTCGTCCGCTCGCTCGTGGACGCCGGCTACGCCCGGGTGGACCTGGTGGAGAAGCGCGGCGACGTGGCGGTGCGCGGCGGCATCCTCGACGTCTTCCCGCCCACCGAGGAGCACCCGCTGCGGCTGGAGTTCTGGGGCGACACGGTGGACGAGATCCGCTACTTCCGGGTCGCCGACCAGCGCTCCATCGACGAGAAGGGCGAGGGCGGCGCCGCGCCGTCGGGCCTGTTCGCGCCGCCGTGCCGGGAGCTGCTGCTCACCCCCGAGGTCCGCGAGCGGGCGCGCGCGCTCGCCGCGGAGCACCCGTCGCTCGCCGAGATCCTGGACAAGCTCGCGGACGGCACCGCGGTGGAGGGCATGGAGGCGTTCGCGCCGGTGCTCGCCGACCGCATGGAGCTGCTGCTGGACTACCTGCCGGACGGCGCGCACATCGTGGGGTGCGACCCCGAGCGCATCCGCACCCGCGCGGTCGAACTCGCGGCCACCAGCCGCGAGTTCCTCGACGCGTCCTGGATCAATGCCGCGTCCGGCGGCGAGGCCCCGATCGACCTGGGGGCCTCGTCCTACAAGTCCATCGCCGAGATCCGCTCCGACGCCGAGGCGCTCGGCCTGCCCTGGTGGACGGTGACCCCGTTCGACCCGGGCGCCGGCGCGGACGAGGAGGAGGACTCCGTCGTCGTCGGGGCCGTCGCGGCGGATGAGTACCGCGGCGACACCGAGCGCGCGCTGGCCGACGCCAAGTCGTGGCTGCACGACGAGTGGCGGGTGGTCATGGTCACCCAGGGCCACGGCCCGGCCGAACGGCTGGTCGCGATGCTGCGCGGGGCCGGGCTCGGCGCCCAGTTGCGCGTGGACCTGACCGAGGCGCCCGAGCCCGCGGTGGCCACCGTCGCCACCGGGCGCATCGAGCACGGCTTCCTGTGGCGGGCGACCCGCACCGTCGTGCTGACGGAGGCCGACCTCGCCGGCCAGAAGTCCTCCACCAAGGACATGCGCCGGATGCCGAGCCGGCGCCGCGGCGCCGTCGACCCGCTGCAGCTGAAGTCCGGCGACTACGTCGTGCACGAGCAGCACGGCGTCGGCCGCTACATCGAGATGGTCAGCCGCAACGTGCAGGGCGCCACCCGCGAGTACCTGCTCATCGAGTACGCGCCCTCCAAGCGCGGCCAGCCCGGCGACCGGCTGTTCGTGCCCACGGACCAGCTGCACGAGGTGACCCGCTACGTCGGTGGCGACGCCCCCGCCCTCAGCAGGATGGGCGGCACCGACTGGGCCAAGGCCAAGAGCCGCGCCCGCAAGGTGGTGCGCGAGATCGCCGGCGACCTGATCCGGCTGTACTCGGCCCGCCAGGCCTCGCCCGGCCACGCGTTCGCGCCGGACACCCCGTGGCAGCGGGAGCTGGAGGACGCGTTCCCCTACGTGGAGACGCCGGACCAGCTGGCCGCCATCGACGAGGTCAAGGGCGACATGGAGAAGCCGGTCCCGATGGACCGGCTCATCTGCGGCGACGTCGGCTACGGCAAGACCGAGGTCGCGGTGCGGGCCGCGTTCAAGGCGGTGCAGGACGGCAAGCAGGTGGCGGTCCTGGTGCCGACCACGCTGCTGGTGCAGCAGCACCTGTCCACGTTCGCGGAGCGCTACGCGTCGTTCCCGGTGAGTGTGAAGCCGCTGTCCCGCTTCCAGAGCGACGCCGAGGTGGAGGCGACCCGCGAGGGACTGCGCACGGGCGCGGTGGACGTCGTCATCGGCACCCACCGGCTGCTGTCCTCGGAGACCAAGTTCCGCAACCTGGGCCTGGTCATCATCGACGAGGAGCAGCGTTTCGGCGTCGAGCACAAGGAGGCGCTGAAGCGGCTGCGCACCCAGGTGGACGTGCTGGCGATGTCGGCTACCCCCATCCCGCGCACGCTGGAGATGGGGCTCACCGGCATCCGCGAGATGACCACGATCCTCACCCCGCCCGAGGAGCGGCACCCGGTGCTGACCTTCGTCGGCCCCTACGACGAGAAGCAGATCGCGGCCGCCATCCGCCGCGAGCTCATGCGCGAGGGCCAGGTGTTCTTCGTGCACAACCGGGTGGCGTCCATCGACCGGGTCGCCTCGACGCTGAGCCAGCTCGTGCCCGAGGCGCGGGTGGCCTACGCGCACGGCCAGATGAACGAGCAGCAGCTCGAGAAGGTCATGGTCGACTTCTGGGAGAAGAACTTCGACGTGCTGGTCTCCACCACGATCGTGGAGTCCGGGCTGGACGTGCCCAACGCCAACACGCTCATCGTGGACCGCGCCGACACCTACGGCCTCTCCCAGCTGCACCAGCTGCGCGGCCGGGTGGGCCGCGGCCGGGAGCGCGCCTACGCCTACTTCCTGTATCCGGCGGAGAAGCCGCTCACGGAGACCGCGCACGAGCGGCTGTCCACGGTCGCCCAGCACACCGAGACCGGCGCGGGCATGTACGTGGCGATGAAGGACCTGGAGATCCGCGGCGCCGGCAACATCCTGGGCGCCGAGCAGTCCGGCAGCATCGCGGGAGTGGGGTTCGACCTCTACGTGCGCATGGTCGGTGAGGCCGTGCGGGAGCTCAAGGGCGACCCGAACGCGCTGGAGGAGATCGAGACGCGGGTCGAGCTGCCCATCGACGCCCACATCCCGCACGGCTACGTACCGGGCGAGCGGCTGCGGCTGGAGGCCTACAAGCGCATCGCGAGCGTGGCCGACGAGGCCGACATCACCGCGGTCCGCGAGGAGCTGGCCGACCGGTACGGCGAGCCGCCGCAGCCGGTGGACAACCTGCTCGCGGTGGCCCGGTTCCGGGTACTCGCCAAGAGCGCCGGGCTGACCGACGTCGTGCTGCAGGGCAGCCAGATCCGGTTCGCGCCGGTGGACCTGCGCGAGTCGCAGCAGCTCCGGCTGCGCCGGCTGCACCCCAAGTCCATCCTCAAGCAGGCGACCCAGACCCTGCTGGTTCCGGTGCCGAAGTCGGGCGGGCTGGGCGGCAAACCGCTGCGCGACCGCGAGCTGCTGGCCTGGTGCGCGGACCTCGTGACCGCGGTGTTCGAGCCGGCCGGACGCACGGCAGCGGGCCGGGGGTGAGGTGCGGCGGCGCGGGGCCGCCTCCGAGGCCGGCACCGGGACGCGCCCGGGACGAGGAGATCCCCTCCTCGCCCCGGGCGCGTCCCGTTTCCCACCCCGTCGCCCTGCCGATCGGCCGCCCGGAGGACGCCGGACGCGACTGACACGGCGGAGGCGTCCGGCTCCACCCGCCTGCCGGACGCGGCCTGCCCGCGCCCCGCGCGCCGGACACCCGTCGCCGGGGCCGGGGAGGGTCGGCGGGTCCCCGGCACGCCGACCCGCGCCGCTCGGGACGGCGCACGCCGACCGGCAGGCGGCGCGGCCGATCCTCCGGCCAGGCGGTGACCGGTCCCCGGGGCGGCCGAGGCGCGCCGCGGCGGGCGCTCGCGGAGGCGCGGGGCCGCCGCCGTCCGAGCGCCCGCGGCTTCGGACCGGTACGGTGCCGGTGTGATGGTCCGAGTCACCGCCGTCGTCATCGAGGACGGCCAGCTGCTGCTCCTCGACCAGGACACCGGCTCCGGCAGGTCCTGGAGCCTGCCCGGCGGCACGGTGGAGGAGGGCGAGCCGCTAGCCGCCGCCCTGGTCCGGGAGGTCCGGGAGGAGACCGGCCTGGAGGTGGCGGTGGGCCGGCTGCTGTACCTGTGCGACCACATACCGCCCGGCGGCGCCGGGCCGCACGTCCTGCACGTCACGTTCGAGGCGCGCCGCACCGGCGGCGCCCTCGGCCGCCCCCGGCCGGGGGCGGACTCCCGGCCGATCCGCGGCGTACGGTACGTGGACCTCGGTGAGCTGCCCGGGCTGGGGTTCGGCGCGGTGTTCGTGCGACTGGCACGTGAGGGCTTCCCCGGCGCGGGCGGATACATGGGCCCCAAGGCCGCCATCGGGCTGTAGCGGCTGCCCGCCCGGCCCATGGCGGGTCCGCCGGGCGGCCGTCCCCGTCCTCCTCCGCGCGGCGGAGCCCGACCGCGTCCGGCAGGCGATGCGCCCAGGCGGCCCGCGCGCGATGCTCGGAGGCGGACCGGGCGGACCCCGCCCGCGGGAACAGGAGGCCCCCATGAACACTCTCACCGGAGCACCGCCCGCCCCTGGTCGGTTACGCGCCGCCTGGCGGGCGGCCCACGCCCCCGTGGCCGGGGTGCCCCGCTGGGCGCGGATCGCCGCGTACGCCATCCCGTTCGCGGTGCTGCCGTCCGGCCTGTGGCGGATCGCGGCCGTCGTCCTCCACACTCCCCTCACCGACGGCCCGCAGGGCACCGGCGACCTGCCGTCCTGGCTGCCCATCGAGGTGTACGTGGTCCTGCTGTCGGTCGGCTCCGAACTCCTGGCCTTCACCGCGATCGGGCTGGTCGCGGCCTGGGGCGAGGTCGTCCCGCGCTGGGTCCCGGTGCTGCGCGGACGGCGGGTGCCGGTGGCGGCCGCCGTCGTCCCCGCGCTGCTCGGCGCGGCGGCCCTGACGACCCTGTGGACATCCATGGCCGTCCTTTCGGCGGTCGGCCGCACCCTGCAGGGCGACCCGCTCCCGGCGGGCATGCCCCTGGCGGCGTTCGACTGGCAGGCCGCCGTGTTCGCCGCGACCTATGCGCCGCTGCTGCTGTGGGGCCCGCTGCTGGGCGCGGTCGCGCTCGCCTACTGGCGGCGGCGCACCGGGGGCGGTCCGGCCCCGGCGGTGGCCGCGGCCTGAGCCCGTGCGGCCGGCGCCGGGGCCCGATGGGCCCCCGGGGACCGGTGCGGGCGCGCCCTACTCCGGCGCCCGCCGCGCCACCTCGCCGTCCAGAGTCCGTCGCGGCGCTCTGGCGCGTTGAGGGAGAACCGGTATCGGAGCCCCGCCCGGGCGACGGCGCCCCGGCATCGTCGCAGCTCGATGTCCGATCACCGCCAGACTTCGCCGTGCCGGTGCAGGAGCATCGACGTGTTCCCGACACCGACATGGAAGCGGACGACATGACTGCGGTACTGGACGGCAAGGTGGCCTTCGTGACCGGCGGCAGCCGGGGCATCGGCGAGGCGGTGGCGGTCCGGTTGGCCGAGGAGGGCGCGGACGTCGCGCTGACCTACCAGCACAGCGCCGATCGCGCGGCGGAGGTGGTGGACCGGATCACCTCGCTGGGCCGGCGGGCCTGGGCGGTGCACGCCGACAGCGCGGACCCGGCGGCGGTGCGCGAGGCCGTGGACGGCGTGGCCGCCCGGTTCGGGCGGCTGGACATCCTGGTCAACAACGCGGGGGTCGGGGTGCTCGGCCCGGTCGAGACGATCTCGCTCGCTGACGTCGACACGGTGCTGAACGTCAACGTGCGGGCCCCGTTCGTCGCGGCGCAGGCGGTCCTGCGCCACATGGCCGACGGCGGCCGGATCATCAACATCGGCAGCTGCATGGCTGAGCGGGTCGCGTTCCCCGGCGGCTCCCTGTACGCGACGAGCAAGACGGCGCTGACCGGCCTGACCAAGGCGCTGGCCCGCGAACTCGGCCCGCGGGGCATCACCGTCAACCTGGTGCACCCCGGACCGACCGCGACCGACATGAACCCCGAGGACGGACCGGGCGCGGACATGCAGCGCGGGTTCACCGCCCTGGGCCGCTACGGCAGCCCCGCGGACGTCGCCGCGACCGTGGCCCACCTGGCGGGCGACGGGGCACGCTACGTGACCGGCGCCGGGATCGCCGTGGACGGCGGCTTCGCGGTCTGAGGCCGCACTGCGCGTGGCCGCCCGGGCGGGGCGCCGGCCACCGCTCCGGTCCCGTCTGCGCCGGGCCGCGCCGGCGGGCGGCGGTGCGCGAGGGACGGGACCGGTGCGGCGGCGCCGACGCGAACGGCGGGCGGGAACGCGGCGGCGGGGTCCCGAACGGCTCGACGGCGTCCGGGCGGCCGGTGCGGCCACCGCACCGCGAGCGCCCGGGCGCCCGTCGCCGGCGCCGCTGCGCGGGGCCCGCGGGTCCCACCCAGCTCGGCTGTCCGCCCGCGAGACCGCGAGACCGCGAGCCAGCCTGAGCCGCGGCTCAGGCCCGCACGCCCACGCGGGTTCCCCGGACCGGACAGCTACCGGGCAGAGACAGCCCCGAGGGAAGCAGCCGTGCGAGTGCCCCTCCCGCCGGTCCTCGCCGTCGGAGGGGCCACACCTCCGGGAAGCCGAGCGCCATCGGGCCGCCGACCCGCACCGGGCGGCGATATCCGGAAGGCGCAGTCGCAGACGGCGGCCCGCGAGAGTCCGGCCCGCGCTCACACGCCGTGGGTCCACCTCCCTGCCACGCCATCCGGTTGTCCGCACCTCGGGACAGGGCGAAAGCTCCACGGGAATGGGCGATTCCCCGGGCACGGCATGCCGAAGGCCCCGGCCCGCCCGGGGCCGGCCCTCGCAGGCGTTCCGCGGGCCGGACGGCCGCCGGGGCGGGGAAGCGGCCCCCTGGGGGCAGAGCGCGAGCGTCCCGCCTAGCAGGTCATGGGCCGGGTGCGGGCGCCCGCCCCGGCGGCGGGCACCCGCGTCCCAGGCCGGAGGCTCTGCTGGGCGACAAGGGCTACTCGGCCCGGCGGATCCGCGAATACCTGCGGCAGCGCCGCATCACCACGGTCATCCCCGGACCTCGGGACCAGGGCGCCTACCGTGCCCGCAAGGGCCGGGGCGGTCGGCCACCGCGCTTCGACGCTGAACCGTACAAGCCACGCCCCGCACCCTGGTCGAGCGGTGCTTCGCTCGGCTCAGGCGGTTCCGCGCGATCGCGACCCGGTTCGACAAGCTGGCCAGCCGTTACCGACCCGGGGCGCTCCTGGCCAGCCTCCTCCTATGGCTCCGCGAATTACCAGACACGCCCTGGCGCGTCCAAGCCGCCGCATGCGCCACCGCACCTCCACGACGGCGAGCGCCATCACGTTCCCCGTCCGCGCCTGATCGGCGGAAATCCGTAAGACCCGGTCGCGCACAGCGCGGGCGGGTTCGGCCAGCAGCAGCCCGGAGGCGTCCGGGCCGGCCCCGCCGCCGTAGGTGCCTTCCCCTGGTCATCCCGGCAAGGTGTCCGTCCGCCATTCCGGTGACCTCGCTCCCGGCCGCCTCCGGGTCGGCGTGTCCCGAGCGCGGCAGCGTGGTCGGCGGGTCCGAGAGCGGGGTGGCAGGCGGGCCGCTGCGGTCGGGCGGCCGCTGGACGTGCGGCGCGACCCGGCGCGGTTGGACTGTGGATATCGACCACTCTCCGCGCGCGAAGCACTACGCTGCGTATCCATATACATCCATTGCGTGGTACCCGCACATGGAAGGACCGAAATCCAGATGGACACCGCTGCCTCCGGACCGGAACTCGGCGACTACACGGCCTTCCTGCGCCGGCGCTGGTGGATCGTGGCCGTCGGCGCCGCCGTCGGGGTCACCCTGGCGGCGCTCGCGCTGCTCGTCGTCCCCGCCACCTACACCGCCAAGACGGCGGTGCAGGTGCGTCCCACCGGCGTCCCCGACCTCACCGGCGAGCGGTCCGGCCGGACCAACGGCGAGGTGAACCTCGACACCGAGGCGCAGGTCGTGGCCTCGACCCAGGTCGCCTACGCCGCCGTGTCGCTCATGGACTCCGCCGAGGAGGTCACCGAGGCGCGCGAGCGCGTGTCGGTCACCGTTCCGCCGAACAGCAGCGTGCTGGAGATCGCCTTCTCCGACGCCACTCCCGAACTGGCGCGCCGCGGGTCGGCAGCCTTCGCCGCCGCCTACCTCGACTACCGCAGGGCCCAGGTGACCGACCAGCTCGACGGGCGCATCGCCGCGCTGCGGGACGAGCGCGAGGGGCGGCGCGCGGAGTTGGACGCGCTGGCCGAGCGCGCGGCCACCTCGTCCGGCGGTGCGCGGGTCCGCGCGGAGAGCCACCTCGCGGCGGTCCAGGGCGAGCTCACGGAGCTGAACAACCAGATCAACCCGCTGAGCGCGCTCCGGGAGTCGGTGGTGCCCGGCCGCATCATCACCGCGGCCACCGCCCCGGACTCCCCGAGCTCGCCCGTCGCGCTGCTGTGGCTGACCGGCGGCGCCCTCCTCGGCCTGCTGGGCGGCCTCACCGCCGGCTATGTCGTGGACCGCTCAGCGCCCCGGCTGCACCGGGTCCGGGAGCTGCGCGGCAGCGTGGGCGCTCCGCTGCTGCTGGACCTCACCGACGAGGCGGAGGCCGTCAGCGCCGCCGGCGGTCCGCTGCCCTCCGCCGGACGAGCCGCCCAGGGCTTCCACGCGCTGGCGCACACCCTCCGCAACCGGCTCGGTGTCACGGGCCGGCTGCTGCTGGTGCCCGCCGTGCCCCCGGGCCGCTCCGGAGGGATCGCGGCGGTGAACCTCGCCGCCGCGTTGGCCCGCACCGACGCCGACGTCCTGCTGGTCTGCGCCGACCTGGAGGACCGGACCGCCGCCGAGCTGCTGGACGTCACCGACGGCCCCGGACTCGCGGAGGTCCTGGAGGGCGCCGCCGAACACACCGAGGTGGAGCGGCGGCCGGCCGGCGTGCCGGGGCTGCGGGTGCTGCCGCCGGGCCGCCCCGGCGAGCACACCGCCGAGCTGCTGCAGCGCGACGTGATGAGCGTGCTGCTGCACGAGCTGCGCGGCAGTGCGCGCTATGTGCTCATCGCGACCGCCCCCACCTCGGTGCGGGCCGACGCCTACGCCATGGCCGACGACGCCGACGCCGCGATCGTCACCGTCGAGCTGGGCCGCACCCGGGTGTCCGACGCCGTGGACGCGGTCCAGCGGCTGGAGCGGCTCGGCGTCGAGGTGCTCGGCACCGTGGGGCTGCCCGAGCGGCGCCCGGCCGAGGTCCCCGTGCCCGAGGCGGCCCCGGCGGAGCACGCCGGGCAGCGTTCGGCGGGCGCCGCGATCCGCACCGCCCGTGACCTGTTCGAGCGGCTGCGCGTCTGGTGGGGGCTGCCGCCGTCGTCCGCGGCCGCCACCCCGGCGGGCGTCACCGCCGCGCAGCCGACGGAGGACCGCCCCGCCGGAGCCGAGCAGGCGGAGAAGGCGGACAGGACCGGGACGTCAGAGCCGGCAGCTCCGGCGGCGCCGCCGGAGCCCGCGGAGGAGGACCGCACGGAGCAGGCCGTCCCCGAGGCGGAGCCGGCCGCTCCCGGCCCGGAGGCGCCCGCCGCCCCTGCGGCGGCGGACGGCCCGGTGGTCAAGAAGTCGGCGGTCCCGGCGCAGCAGGCCGGCACCGCCGCCGACGACGCCGACCTCGCGCCGCAGCGTTGACGGACCCGATGCGATCCGCTATCCGCCCGTCCGGGCTCTCGCCGGTGCCGTGGACGCTCCCCACCTTCGGAGCGTCCACGGCATCGCGGGCCGGCGCGACGCGACGGAACGCCGTCACCCGACGGCCGGCGGGCGGGGGCGTGCCGGTCCCGCCCGCCGGTCCCCCGGCACCCGGCCAGCCGTGCCCCCGCTGCTCCGCACCCGCGCCGGAGCACCCGTTCACCGGCCGGCCGCCGCGCGGCGGGCGGCCGATCCGAGCGGCCGCGCCGGCCGACCGCGGCGTGCGGGACCACCGCCTGCTCCCCTGCCGGCCGGCGGCCCGCACCCTGGCCGCGCCCGCCCGTCGTCCGGCGGCGGCCGCGGCCGCCGCCTGGCCCCCGGAACCGGCATCGCCGCCGCAGGCTCCACCCGGCGGCCCGCCGACCGCGCGCCCCGCCGCCACCGTCCCGGTACTCCGCGGGCCCCGCGGCACCGAACCCGGCGCGCGCCCACCTCGGGACGCGGCGCCCCCGCACTCCGGCGGCCGCACGTCCGCCGCCCTTCCCAGCACGATCTCCTTCCCTCTCCGCCCCCCGGCTCGGGACGTCCCCGGAGGTGTCCGATGACGGCCGTGCACGCCGCCGAGCAGCCGGCCCGCGCGATCCGGCTGCCGGCCGGTTGGCCCTTCGTCGCGCTGTTCGCCGGGTACCCGCTGTGGTGGGCGCTCGGACTCGGGCAGTTCGCGTTCTGGGTCTTCGCCGTTCCCATGGCGGTGGAGCTCGTCCGCCGGCACCGCGCGGGCGGACTGCGGGTGCCGCCGGGGTTCGGGCTGTGGGCGTTGTTCCTGGTGTGGTCGGTGGCCGGACTCGCGTTCGTCGGGCTCACCCCCACCGGCGCGCTGCCCGGCAGCGGCGGGCTGCTCGGCGCGCTCGTGCGCATCGGCTGCTACCTCGCCCTGACCGTCCTGCTGCTCTACGTCGGCAACCTCTCGCGAACCGAGCTCTCGGACCTCCGGGTGGCCCGGACGCTCGGCTGGCTCTGCCTGGCCACCATCGCCGGCGGGCTGCTCGGCACCGTCGCCCCGCACTTCGAGTTCACCGCCCCCGCCGAGCGGCTGCTGCCCGGGGCGCTCGCCGCCGATCCCTACGTCCAGGCGCTGCTGCACCCCGCGGCCGCGCAGGTCATGGACGTGCTCGGCTACGAGGCACCGCGCCCCAAGGCCCCATGGGAGTACACGAACTCCTGGGGCAACAACCTTTCGCTGCTGCTGGTGTGGCTGGTCGTCGGCTGGGTCCGGTTCGGCTCCGGATGGCGGCGGTGGGCGGCCGCCCTGGCCGTCGGGCTGGCCGCCGTGCCCATCGTCTACTCGCTCAACCGGGGGCTGTGGGTCGGCCTCGCGCTGTCGCTCGGCTTCCTGCTGTACTGGCTGCTGCGCCGCCGGCGGGTGGCCGCGGCGGCGCTCTGCGGAGCCGCGGCGCTGCTCGCGGCGGCGGCGCTGCTGCTGTCGCCGCTGATGGCCATCGTCGAGCAGCGCGCCGCCAGCCCGCACAGCGACGACGGCCGGGCCACCTCCAGCGCCGCCGCCGTGCGTGCCGCCAACGAGTCGCCGGTGGCCGGCTGGGGCGCCACCCGGGAGGCGCTCGGCAGCGGCGACTCGATCGCGGTCGGCCGAACCCCGGAGTGCCCGCAGTGCGGCAACAGCACCATCGGCAACAACGGCCACCTGTGGCTGCTGCTGGTCGCCAACGGCTGGGTGGGCGCCGCGCTGTTCGTCGGCTTCTTCGCGCTGACCGCCTGGCGCCACCGCCGCGACCGGACGCCGGTCGGCGCGGCGGCGCTGCTCACGGTGCTGCTGCTGTTCTGGTACATGTTCTTCTACGTCGCGCTCACGGCGCCGCTCGCCATCACGATGACCGCCGTCGCCCTGCTGTGGCGCCGGGCGGCCGATCGCCCCGGCACCGCCGCCGCGCCGGTGGGGGTGTGACGCGGTGAGCGGCGACGCCAGCTACCTGTCCGTGGTGGCCGAGGTGCTGTGGCCGTGCGGCGTGCTGGGGCGCGGCCGCGGCCGCACCAGGCACGGCGACACCCGGCTTCCGCTGCCGGACGGCGTCCGGGTGCGGGAGTACCTGCCGGTGCCCTCCGCGCAGAACCCCCGGGTCATCCTGCCGGTGGCCGACCGCTACGCCGCCGCGCGCGGCATCTCGGCGTTCGCGCAGCGCCACTCCTTCCGGCAGCGGGTGCGCACCGCGCTGCTGACCACCGCGTTCACCAGCGGCCTGGCGCCGCTGCTGCTGCGCGACCGCGTCCGGGTCGCCTCGGGCCCGACCATCGAGCACGCGCTCGCGGCGGCCCTGGACCGCGAGGTGGTCATCGCCATCCACGTGGGTCCGCCGCGGGCCAACCGCAAACCCGTCCTGCTGCTGCTCACGCCGGGCGGGCGCAAGATCGGCTACGCCAAGGTGGGCGTCAACCCGCTGACCTCCCGGCTGGTCACCGCGGAGACCGCCGCCCTGCGCCGGCTCGCCGACGCGCGGCTGCGCGACGTCACCGTTCCGCGGCTGGTCTACGCCGGCGACTGGAACGGCCGTCCGCTGCTGGTGCAGGAGGCGCTGCCGGTCGGCGACCAGACCGACCGCCCGACCCGGCGGCAGCTGCTGCGGTGCGTGGCCCAGATCGCGGGCCTGGAGCCGATCCAGGAGCACCGCCTCTCCGCCAGCCCCTACCGCGCCGAACTGCACCGCCGCATCACCGCGCTCGCGGGGCGGCCGGAGGCACCGGCGCTGCGCGCGGCCGTGGAGGGGCTGCCCGACCTCCTGCTGCCGTTCGGGGCGTGGCACGGCGACCTCACGCGCTGGAACATCGCGAGCACGCCGCGCCGCGCGTTCGTGTGGGACTGGGAGCGGCTGGCCTCGGGCGTCCCGGTGGGGCTGGACGCCCTGCACTACGAGTTGACCGAGTGCGTGCAGGCCGGCGTGCACCCGGGTGTGCACCGCTGGCTGGACAGCGGCTCGCGGCTGCTGCGCGACCCCCTCCTGCTCGGCGCCGGCCTGCGGCCCGACTCCGTCTCCACCGTCATGGCGCTCTACCTCGTCGACCTGGCCACCCGCTACCTCCAGGACCGCCAGGCCGAGGCCGGCGCCCGGCTCGCCGCGGTGCACGAGTGGCTGCTCCCCGCCCTTGCCGGGCTCCGGGAACGCGCCGCCCACGAGGCGAGGCACGCCACGTGAGCCCGCGCCGCCCGCCTCCGGCGCCGCGCCGCCGCACCGCGGACCGCGGTGCACCCGTCCGCACCGATGATTGGGGCCAGCCACCATGTCCGACCGTTCCGCCCGCCCGTCCGCACGCGTCCGCGCCGCCGCGCAGGAGGCGGCCCGCCGCGGGGCCGACGCGTTCAGCCAGCGCACCCGGGGCCTGCGCGCCCTGCCCACCTTCCTCATCGCGGGCGCGCAGCGGTGCGGGACGACCTCGCTCTTCAAGGCCCTGACGCAGCACCCCGCGGTGCTCGGCCCGGTGCTGCGCAAGGGCGTGCACTACTTCGACGTCGCCCACCACCGGGGGCTCGACTGGTACCGCGGGCACTTCCCGCTGCGGGCGCGGACGCGGCCGCGGCGCGGCCGGCCGCGGGTCCAGGTCGGCGAGTCCAGCCCCTACTACCTGTTCCACCCGCTCGCGGCCGAGCGCATCGCCCGCGAGCTGCCCGGGGTGCGGATCATCGTGGCGCTGCGCGATCCCGTGCAGCGCGCCTACTCCGCCCACGAGCACGAGCGCGCCCGCGGCTTCGAGACCGAGCCGTTCGAACACGCCCTGCGGCTGGAGGAGGAACGGCTCGCCGGGACGGAGGAGCGGCTGCGCACCGACCCGGCCGCGCTGTCGCACAGCCACCGGCACCACGGCTACCTGGCGCGCGGCCGCTACGCCGAGCAGCTGGAGCGCCTGGAGAAGCACCTCGGGCGGGACCGGATGCTCGTCGTGGACAGCGCCGAGTTCTTCGCCGACCCCGAGCCGGTGTTCGCCGAGATCGAGGCGTTCCTCGGCCTGCCGCACCGGTCGGGCGTCCGGTTCGAGCGGCACAACGCGCGCCCCCGCGCCGACATGGACCCGGCGCTGCGGGCTCGGCTGGAGGAGTACTTCGCACCCCATGACGAACGGCTCGCGGCGTGGTGGGGCCGGACCCCGTCGTGGCGGAGGTGACCGGCGGGCCGCGCGCCGACCCCGACGGCCTGGGCCGGGTGGCGCGCGGCGGCGCCGTGAACCTCGCGGGCGCCGTGCTGGGCGCCGGCCTGAACGTGGCGCTGACGGTGGCGGTCGCCCGGGCGTTCTCCCAGCAGACCGCGGGAGCGTTCTTCTCCGCGACGTCGGTCTTCCTCATCAGCGCGACGGTGGCCAACCTCGGCACGTCCAACGGCCTCGTGTACTTCGTGGCGCGGCTGCGGGCGCTCGGTGCCGCGCGGCTGGTGCCGCACGTGCTGCGGCTCGCGCTGGGGCCGGTGGCGGTGGTCGCGGTGCTGCTCGGGGGCCTGCTGCTCGTCCTCGCCGAACCGCTGGCGGAGCTGCTGGGCGGGCCGGAGGCGGGCCGCTACCTGCGGCTGCTGGCGGTGTTCCTGCCGTTCGCGGTGGCCACCGACGCCGTGCTGGCGGCGGCGCGGGGCTTCCACGACATGCGGGGCACCGTCCTGCTGGACAAGGTGGCCCGGCCGCTCGCCCAGCTGGGGCTGCTCGCCGGCGTCGCGGCGAGCGGGGCGGCCGGGCTGCTCGCCGTGGCCTGGGCCGGCCCCTACCTGCCCGCGGCCGTCCTCGCGTGGTTCTGGCTGCGCCGCGTCATGGGGGCCGCACCGGACCCGCCGCCCGGGCCGGGTGCGGCCGGGCCGGAGGGGGCCGGCGCTCCGGCCGCACCGCGCGCGGACGCCCGGACGTTCTGGGCGTTCGCGCTGCCGCGGTCGGTGGCCAGCGTCGCGCAGATCGGCATCCAGCGCGGCGGCATCGTGCTGGTGGCCGTGCTGCGCGGTGCGGCGGACGCCGCGCTGTTCACCGCGGCCACCCGCTTCATGGTGGTCGGCCAGTTCGGGACGCAGGCGATCCAGTTCGCCGCGCAGCCCCGGCTGAGCGAACTGCTCGCGGTCGACGACCGCGCCGCCGCCAACGCGCTGTTCCGGACCAGCACCGCCTGGTTGGTCTGCCTCACCTGGCCGCTCTACCTGCCGGTCGCGCTGTACGCGCCGCTGCTGCTGCAGGTGTTCGGGCCCGGCTACAGCACCGGCGCGGCCGTGCTGGTGGTGGTCGCGGCCGGGATGCTGCTGTCGTCGGCGTGCGGTATGGGCGACCTGGTGCTCACGATGGCCGGCCGCACCCGGTGGAACCTGGTGAACAACCTGGCCGCGCTGGCCGCGAACGTCCTGCTGTGCGCGGCGCTCATCCCGCTGCTCGGCGCGGTCGGCGGCGCGTTGGCGTGGGCGGCGGCGGTGTGCGTGCGCAACGTGCTGCCGCTCGTCCAGCTCGCGCGCTCGCTCGGGCTGTCTCCGTTCAGCCGCGTGTGGCTGGTGGCGGCGGCCGCCTGCACGGCGTGGTTCGGCGCCGTGCCGGCCCTCTGCCACTGGGCGCTGGGCGGCGGCTGGGCGTCCCTGCTGGTCGCCCTGGCCGCGGGCTGCTCCGGCTACGCGCTCACGCTGTGGCGGCTGCGTGCGGTGCTCCGGCTGGACGGCCTGCTGCCCCGCCGGCCGCGCCGCCGCGGACCCCGTCCGGCGGTCGCGGCGTAGCGGTGCACCGCGATGGCCATGGCGGACGGCACGCCGCTGCCCATGCGAATCCCCCCGCCGGCACCACGCACACCGCGCGCCCTCGGCCCGGGTCTCGCGGCGGGTGGCCCGACACCGCGGATCCCCAGGTGCGGGACAGCGCCGGCGACCGCGGTCACCTTCCGCCCGGGCCACCCGCACTCGGCTGACCGAGTCCGACCGGACGCCACCTCGCCTGCCAGGATCTGGGCCGGGGTACCGTCCGACTCCGCTGCCCCGGAACCACCGTCCCACGCCGGCCATGCGCGGAAACCGTCCGCGGTGTCGGCTACCGTCCGGAGGTGGAGTGTTCCCACCGGACAGGAGACCAATGCGGCCGCCACGAGAGCTCGCCGACCTGCCCTACGCCGACGCGCTGCTGCCGTTCGAGGGTGCTCCCGCCGAGGGCGGCGACTACGACGGGCTGCACGCCGCGGACGCCGTCTTCGCGGAGGCCCGGGCGTCCGGCGCGCGGTTCATCGAGTGCGCGTTCACGTCCGTCGCCTTCGAGCGCGGCCGGTACCGGCGGGCGCGGTTCAACGACGTCTGGATCCACGGATCGCGGATGACGGGGACCGACCTCGGCGAGACCGAATGGCTGGACGCCAGCGTCGTCTCCGCCTCCCTGGCCGGGGTCGCGGCGTTCGGCTCCGAGCTGCGGCGGGTGGTCTTCTCCGGATGCCGGCTCAACGCCGTCAACTTCCGGGGCGCCGAACTCCACGACGTCGTCTTCGAGGACTGCGTGCTCGTGGACGTCGACTTCGGGGAGGCGCGGCTGACCGACGTGCGCTTCCCCGGCTCGCGGCTGGAGTCCGTCCTGCTCGCCGGGGCCGCCCTGAGCGAGGTCGACCTGCGCGGTGCGACCGCGGTCGACCTCGCCTCGGGTCACGACGCACTGCGCGGCGCCACCATCGACTCCCGGCAGCTGGTGGACCTCGCGCCCGCGCTGGCGCGGGCGCTGGGGATCACGGTCCGGGACACCTGACCCGCGCCGCGCCGGCCGGGGCCGTCACGTCCGCCCGTGCCCGACGCCGTGCCGCGACGCTCCCAGGCCGAAGACGGCCCGGGCCGCCCCCACGCGGCGGATCGCCTCATAGGACGCCAGGCTCAGTACGAACGACAGCACCATGACGGCCAGGAAGGGGACGACCCCGCTGTCGGCGACGAGCAGGACGTAGTAGCCGACCGCGACCAGGAAGGTCTGGTGCAGGACGTACACCGGGAAGGACGCCGGACCGAAGTAGGTCATCGCCGCGGAACGCCTGTTCAGGTACCGTTTGCCGTAGCCGAGCATGGCGAGCAGGGCCACCCAGCAGGCGAGCTGCTCCAGGCCGGCGGAGAGGGCGTCCGGCCGGTCGCCGGGGACGCGGATGTCGGCGAGGACGCCGGCCGCTCCCAGCAGCGCCGCCGCGAGGTACCACCGGCGGTGCCTCTCGACCGCTCCGACGACGGCGTCGTCCGCCGCCACGAGGAAGCCGAGCAGGAAGTACCCCGCGAAGACGAGGATGTTCTTTCCGGCCAGGTCCGGGAGAAGGGACAGCACCGCCAGGACCGCGGCCGGCAGGACCAGCAGAACCGGGTGCCGCGGCCATCCCGGCGCGTATCCGGTCCGGACGGCGGCGCGCATCGGGAGCACCAGGGCGGCCGAGATGACGAAGAGGAACAGGATGAACCACAGGTGGGCCGGCGAGATGCCGCCCGCGTACTCCGACCAGTCGGAGAAGTCGGTGAAGTAGCTCCGCAGGAACTCCCCGTATCCGCCCTGGTAGTCGCGGTGGAACCGCATCGCGTAATAGGACTGCGGCGGAACGATGACCAGCGCACCGAAGAGGAACGGGACGAGCAGCCGAAAGACCCGCTCCCTGAGGTAGCGCCCGGCCGATCTGCGCCGCAGCGCGTGGTGGCTGGCGGCGCCGGCGAGCAGGAAGAGCAGCGGCATGAACCAGTACGACAGCTCCACCAGCACCGAGGAGAACGCGTTCACCTCGCCCTTGACGTAGAAGGGCGTGCCCTCGTTGAACACCCGGGCCGTGTGGTACGGGAACAGGTAGAGGATCCCGAGGCTGCGGAGCCAGTCGACGTAGTCGCTCCGCATGGTGGTCGCCGTTCCTGTGTCGGTGGCGCGCCGGACGCGGTGCGCGTGGGCGCGGCGGGCGCTCACGCGCCGGCCGCCGTGCGCACGTCGATGGCACCGTTGTCGGTCCGCACCGTGACGGCGTGCGGGCTGCCCGGGTCCTGCGCCACGTCGGAGCGCACGGCGCCGTTGTCCGTCGCGGTCGTGACGTCGTAGGCGGTGTCGGGGAGTTCGATCGTCACCGCCCCGTTCTCCGCCGCCGCCACCACCCGCGCGGGGGCGGCGGCGAAGGAGAGGTGGATCTCCCCGCTCCTGGATTCGACCGCGACGCGGGCCGAGCGGACGCCGGAGCCGCGCAGCTCCCCGTTGTCGCTGCGCAGCGTGAGGGGGCCGGAGACGTCCTCGACCCGGACCGCGCCGTTCTCCGAGTCGATCTCCAGCGCCGCGTCGAACCCGGCCGCCGTGACCTGGGCTCCGCCTCCCTCGACCGTCAGCGCCACGTCTCGGGGCACGAGCACCTCGTACCGGACGTCGCAGCGGCCCAGGCTGAGCGGACCGCACCCGGTCCCCATTTCCAGCCTGTCGCCGACGAGTTCCCAGGCCGCTTCGGTCTCCGCGCCGAAGGACGGCCATCCACCGAGCCACCGGGTCACCTCGACCTCGGCGACGTCGGAGGGGCGGACGTCCAGGTCACCGCGGTCGACGGCGATGGTGAGCCGGTCTCCCACCGGCCCGAAGCCGCGCTCCTCGCGTTCGGATCCGCCGCCGGGCGCGCAGGACGCCAGGACGGCGACCGTGAGGAGCGCGCCGGCCGCGGGACGGACGCGCGGGGCGCGGGCGGGCATGGTCACGGGGTGCCTCCAGGAGACGGGAGCAGCGGGTGGTCGGCTCCGCCCCGCCCGGGCGCGGTCGGCGGCCGCGGGCGGCGCGGTGGTTCGTCAGGAGCGCGGGGGCGGGGCCAGCAGCGCGGTCAGCACGGTGGTGAGGGCCTGTTCGGCGGTCTCGGCGCTCACGGCCGCCGGATCGGCGAGATGCTCCATGGACAGGCCGTTCGTCAGGCAGTGCAGGATCAGCGCCGCGAGTTCGGGATCGACGGCCGGACCGCGGCCACCGCGCCGCGCGGCCTCCGCGATGGCCCGGGACGCCGCCTCGCGCTGCGCGCGGCGCAGCGCGGCGACGACCTCGCGGGTCGGTTCCTCCCGGGCCGCGCGGGCCGCGAACTCCAGTCCGAGCCGGCCGCGCTCGGTGTCGTCGACGATGCGCCGAGCGACGAGCCGGGCGGCCCCGCGGAGGGCGTCCCCGAGATCGCCGCCGCCGCGGACCTCGGCCAGCACGGCGGTCGACTCGGTGTCGGAGCGCTCGCGCAGCAGCGCGCCGAACAGCTCCTGTTTGCTGCCGAAGTTGGAGTAGACGGCGCCCTTGGTGAAGCCGGCGGCACGGGCGATGTCCTCAAGCCGGCTGTCGGCGTAGCCGCGCTCGGCGAAGACCTTCGCCGCCGCGGCCAGCAACCGCCGGCGCACCTCCGCGCGGGGCGTGCGCGGGGTCGGCTCGGGGAGAGGTTCGTCGGACTGGCTCATGGAGAGGACGTTAGCATACCCACGGGTATCGAATACTCATTGGTATCGAAATATCCCTTCGGATCCGCCGCGCACGGACCGGCCCTCTCCGGACGCCCGCCCGCCAGAACCTCCGCACCGCGACCGCCGCGACCGGGGTGGGCGACACGAGGAGCAGCACTCCTCACATGGAGTTACCGAATAATCACGTAGTGCCATGACATCATGGCGGCATGCCTGCTGCCCCTGTCCTGTTCGTCGCTTCGAGCGGGGGTCACCTCGCGCAGCTGTGGTCCCTGCGTCCCTGGTGGGAGGGGCGGGACCGGCTCTGGGTCACCTTCCGCACCCCCGACGCCGTCTCCACGCTCGCCGGCGAGCGGGTCCGGTGGGCCCACCACCCGACCACGCGGCACCTCGGCAACCTGCTGCGCAACACGGTCCTCGCCGTCCGTGTACTCGCCGGCCGCCGGCCGGCCGTGGTGGTCTCCACGGGGGCCGGGGTGGCGCTGCCGTTCTTCGCCGTCGCCTGGCTGCTGCGGGTGCCCACCGTCTACATCGAGGTCTACGACCGCATCGACGCCCCGACGCTCACCGCCCGGCTCTGCCGGCCCTTCACCCGGCTGTTCCTCGCCCAGTGGGAGGAGCAGCGCGACTTCATGCCGACCGCGATTACCGTAGGACCGCTGCTATGACCGAGAGCCACGCCCGCGACGACCGGCCGCTCGTGCTGGTCAGCATCGGTACCGACCACCACCCCTTCGACCGGCTGGTCGACTGGGTCGACGCCTACGCGGCCGACCATCCCGCGGTCCGCTGCCTCGTCCAGCACGGCGGCACCCGCCCGCCGTCGGTCGCCGAGGGGGTCGCCTTCCTCGACCACGACCGCCTCGGCGCGCTGATGGCCGAGGCCGCCGCCGTCGTCACGCACGGCGGTCCCGCGACCGTCACCGAGGCGCGGCGCAGCGGCCACCTTCCCATCACCGTCGCCCGCGACCCGGAACTCGGGGAGCACGTCGACGACCACCAGCTGCGGTTCGTCTCGCGCCTGGACATCGCCGGCATGGTGCGGTCCTGCGCCAGTTCCCAGCAGCTGGCCGCGACCCTCGACAAGGCGCTCCGCCAGCCCACCGACTTCCGGCTGGACCCCGACGCCGGCACCGGGCCGGCCGCGGCGGCCCACCGCGCCGGCGAGCTGATCGACCTGCTCTGCTCGGCGGGCGAGGAACCGGCGCCGCGCCCGCTCCCCCGGCCCCGGCCGGCCGCGGCGGCCGGCCCCTGGCCGGACGTGACCGTGGTCGTTCCCACCCGGGACCGGCCCGAGCTGCTGCGCCGCACCCTGCGCTCGATCACCATGCAGGACTACCCGGGCGTGGTCACCACCCTGGTCGTCTACGACCACGACGACCCGGACCACGCGCTGTCCGACGACTGCGGCGACCGCCCGGTCCTGGTGCTCGGCAACACCATGAGCCCCGGCCTGGCCGGCGCCCGCAACACGGGCCTGCTCGCCGCCGAGACCGACCTCGTCGCCTTCTGCGACGACGACGACACCTGGCTGCCGCACAAGCTGCGCGCCCAGGTCGAGGTGATGCGCGCCGAGCCCGAAACGGAGATCGTGTGCTGCGGCATCCGCGTCGCCTACGACACCACCGAGCGCACCCGGGTCCTGGAGCGCACCGCGGTGACCTTCGCCGACCTGCTGCGGTCCCGGCTCACCGAACTCCACCCCTCGACGTTCCTGCTGCGCCGCGACGCGCTCGTGCACGGCTGCGGCATGGTCAGCGAGGAGATCCCCGGCAGCTACGGCGAGGACTACGAGCTGCTGCTCCGCCTCGCCCGCCGCGCGCCGATCCGCAACCTGCCGGATCCGGCGGTGCGGGTGCTGTGGCATCCGCGTTCGCACTTCACCGGCCGGTGGCAGACCGTCTCCGCCGCGCTGCGCTGGCTGCTCGCCGAGTACCCGGAGTTCCGGCTGGTGCCGCGCGGCTACGCCCGGGTGGCCGGCCAGATCGCCTTCGCGGAGGCCGCGGCCGGCCGCCGGGGCGCCGCGCTGGAATGGGCCCTGACCACTCTGCGCGCCCGCCTACTGGAGCCTCGGGCGCCGCTGGCCGTCGCGGTGGCCTGCGGCCTGCCGGCCGACGCGCTGCTGCGCACCCTGCACCGGCGGGGCAAGGGCATCTAGCGGCCGTCGCCGGACGAGCGGGGGGCCGGGGACCCGCCCTCGCGCGCCATGGGCGGACGGCGCGCGCACCGCGGGAGCGGCGGGATCGGGCCATGGCCGGTCTGGGCCGCGGGCCTGCGCCGGACCGGAGGCACCGGCTCCGGAGCGGTCCTCACCCGCCGGACCGCTCCCCGTCCTCCTCCGCACTGTCCTCCCGTCGCCGGCGGGCCTCCTCCCGCGCTTCCTGCCGGGCCTCCTCCTGCGCCTCCTCGACCAGTGACAGCGCGTCCTCGACGGCCTCCCGTGCCCGCGGCGGCAGGTTGACGTAGGGATCCCGTCCCGCCTGCGCGAACCCGCGGATGGCGTGGGGGTCCTCAAGGACGCGGAAGTCGCAGGTGGGCGCGGTCACCCCGTCCCAGACCTTGACGGCCCGGACCCGCTCGTACCCGCGCAGCACCTCGGGGATCTCGGCGTACCACGCGGCCGTGGCCTGCGGGTCCCCCGGGATCGGGACGGTCCCCATCTCGCCGATCATCACCGGCTTGTCGGGGTCGATGCCGTGCTTCGGCCCCTCCGTCTGCACCCACTCGTAGGTCGGGGCGAGCGCCTCCTCGAAGCTCAGCACCTCCTCCCAGTCCGGCTGGAGCTCGCAGCCGGTCATGTTGTACGCCTCCCAGCTGAGCCAGTCGACGTAGTCGTTGCCCGGCCACAGCCCGGGCAGCCGGTCCAGGTTGGCCGGCCACCCGGTCACGTTCCACACGAAGATGGCGTTGCCGGCGCCGTTGCGGCGGTACAGCTCCACGATGTGCCGCCACGCCTGCGTGAACTCCTCCGGCGTGCCGCGCTTCTCGTACCGGCGGCCGGCGTCCGCCTCGTGGTCGAAGGTGATGAAGTAGGGGCGGCCGGTCGCGGCCACGCCGCGCGCCTGGGCGGCCAGCGACGCGTCGAACTCGCCGTCGATGATCTGGCGGTAGGACACCTCGGGGTGCCCCGGTTCCGTGAACCGCCGGGCCTCGACGTTGGCGTGCAGGAACCGGCCCTCGTCGAGCAGGACCCGCTCCTCCTCGTCGGGGATGTCGTGCTGGTCCACCCCGTGCCACGTGTAGACGATGTCCATGCGGCGGCCGGCGGCGCGCTCCAGCGGGTAGACGTCGCCCTGCCACGGGCTGGCCCCCCACCAGACACCGCAGGACGGCTCCAGGATCTCGCTCACCCGGCACCGCTCCTCCTCCGACACGGCGGTCGGCGGGGCGGGCTCGGCCGGCGGCTCGGGCTGCACACTCGGCTGCGGAGCCTCGTCCGGGCGCGGCGGGACCGGGACGGGCGGCGGCTGCGGCCCCGCCGGCTCCTGCTGGGCCGGGGACGCGTCCGCGGACGGCGCCGCCGCGGGAGCCGGTGACGGCACCGCCTCCGGGGACACGGACGCCTCCGGAGACGGTGCCGCGTCGGGGGACGGCGACGGCTGCGCCTCCGGTGCCGCGATGGCCTCTGGCGACGCGGCCGGCGCGGACGGTGGAGCCTCCGCCGGTGGCGGCGCCGCGTCCGGCGGCGCCGGCGCGGCGGGGGCGCTCGCAGCCGGCGCGGGCGCCTGCGCCGCGGGAACCGCGGTCTTCCCCTCGGGGGACGGCGGGGCGCTCGGCTGCTGCGACGGCGAATCCGAGGAGGCGTCGTACAGGCTGATCGGCCACTCTCCGGCCGGTGCGCACGCGGTCGCGGCCGTGGTCACCGCCACCAGCAGCACGCCGAGCCGCTCGGCCGGGCTCCGGCTGCCGCGCTCCCGCGAGCGGCGCGCCCCGCCCCGTCCTCCCGCATTCGCGGAACCTGGCTGTCCGCACATAGCAAAGTGATTACCATACGCGTCGCACCAGTAACGGTAAGTATGCAGAGAGGCGAGTTGCCCCCACAAGCCCGCAGCCACGGCAGTTGCCGCAACCAGCACGGAAGCCCCCGATCAGGAACAACCCCGCTTTCCTCCCGATCTCGGCCACCGGGGACCGGCGGCCGCCGCGTGCAGCCGCCGCCCAGGGCCATACTGAGCCCATGGACGAGGCACTGACGCGGGCGGTCGACGATCTGTACGCGGTCTTCGCCCGGTACCCGGCTCGCCCGACCATCGCGGCCTGCCCGCACTGCATCAGCCCGGCCGCGCAGGCGGCGCTGCGGGCGGCGCCCCCGCGGCGGCTCGCCGCGGCTGCGCTGCGCCCCTTCACCACCAAGGCACTGTCCACCTGGGGCGACGCCGACGACTTCCGGCACTTCCTGCCGCGCATGCTGGAACTCGGCGCTCTGGACGACGCGTGGTTCCGATGGGACCTGGCCGTGGCCACCGGCAAACTCCGCCGGGCGCGCTGGCACACCTGGCCGGCCGACGAGCAGCGCGCGGTGACGGCCTACTGCCACGCCCTGTGGCACCACGTGCTCACCGTCAGCCCCGACGAGCGGCCGGCGGAGGAGCTGCTCCGCGCGCTGCACAACCTGTTCGATGACGTCACCCCCTTCCTCGCCGCCTGGCGGCAGGACGCCTCGGAACCGGCTCTGCGCCAGCTCGCCGCCGTGATCCGGTCGGTCGCGCGCACCCCGCCCGCCCACCTGGACGGACGGATCCTCGCCTGGATCACCCACCCGCGGACCCGCGAGGACGTCGAGGCCGGGTTCTTCCGCGCCGGTTCCCCGGCGGTCGCGCGGGAGCTCTCGGACGCCCATGACGACGTGGTGGCGCTGTGCGGTGCCGCCGGCCCGGCGGCACCGCCACGCGCACCCCGCGACTAGCGGACCTCCGCCGCGCCGCCGCCCCCGGGGTCGGCCGCCCGGCCAGGCCGTGCGCCAGACCACCCACCGGGGCACCACCGTCGCGATTGACCTCCAGTTCGCTTGAGGTCCTAACGTTGCGGTGACCCTCCACCGACGACGGGAGAAACGACGTGATCCTGGTGACCGGCGCGACCGGGAACATCGGCCGCGAGCTTGTACGGCAGCTGCACGCCGAGGCGGCCGTGCCGCTGCGCGCCCTCACCCGCGACCCGGCGCGGGCCGCGTTCCCCGACGGGGTCGAGGCGGTCGAGGGCGACCTCGCGTCGGCCGCGTCGCTGAAGCCCGCCCTGGAGGGGGTGCGGTCGCTGTTCCTGATCCCGGGTGCCGGAGCCGAAGCCGAGATCATCGAGGCCGCCCGGCACGCGGAGGTGCGGCACGTCGTCCTGGTGTCGTCCATCACGGTCCAGACCCATCCGCACCTGCCCGCCACCCGGACGAACCTGGCCGCCGAGCGGGCACTGCGGGACAGCGGCCTGGGCTGGACGGTCCTGCGGCCGACCCAGTTCGCGTCCAACGCCCTGTGGTGGGCGGAGTCGATCCGCGCGTACCGGACGGTGCACGCGCCTTTCGGCGACGTCGGCCTGCCCGCCATCCACCCGGCGGACATCGCCGCCGTGGCGCGGGTGGCCCTCACCGAGCCGGGACACGAGGGGCGCACCTACCCGCTGACCGGCCCGGAGCGCGTCACGCCGCGGGAGCAGGTGGCGGCCATCGCGGCGGCGCTCGGCGAGGCGGTGTCCTTCGTCGGTATCAGCCGGGAGGAGGCGCAGCGGAGCATGGCCGCCTTCCTCGGGCCGGAGACCGCGGACGCCGTGCTCGACCTGATGGGCGGGGACGTCAACGACGGCCTGCTGGCCGTCCACGACACGGTGCCCTCGGTGACGGGTACCCCGGGGCGGTCCTTCCGGGAGTGGGCGGCGCAGAACGCGGAGGCCTTCCGGTGACAGCAGGCGAGGGAATGCCTGTACACCGCGTCCCAGATCCCGCCTAGAGTTCTCCACCATGGACACTCCCACCGCGTTCGCCGTGGCCGCGAACCTGACCTCGTGGGCGCTGTTCGCCTCCACCATGACCGCCGGAGCGGACCGCGACCGGCGCATCGCCAGGGTCGGGGAACTGCTGAAGCGCAACAGCGCGGAGCTCACGGAGATTCGCCGGAGCGCCGCACTGGCATCGGACCGGACCGAGGACTTCGACCGCGTACCCGGACGCCATCCCGCGACCCGGCTCCGAGGGCGGGCCGCGCCCACGCTGCGCGCCGCACACCAGCGCGCGGGCCGCCGGAGCGCACGCCCGCGGTGAGGGCCGCGGGGCTCCGCGGCGCCCGCCCTCCGGCAGCGGTCACCGCCCCCGGCCCCCGGTACGGCGCGGTGCGGCGCGCGCGGCGGCGTCCGCCGCTGCTGGGTCGGAGCGCCGGAGGCGCGCCGTCAGTAGCCGTAGCGCCGGCGGGCCGGAGCTGTCAGCGCGGACACCACCATCCGGTGCCGGAGAGCCAGACCACCCCGCCACGAGGCGTCCTCGCGCACCGTCACGGGACCGGTGGTGAAGCGCATGGGGTTGCCGGAGACCGTGTGGGTGCGCGACAGCGACGCGGTGCCGTCGGCCCCGATCGGCAGCACGCCGTCATGGCCGACGAACTCGGCGATCCCCGCGAACTCCCGCGCGGGGGCCGCCGCGAAGTCCTCGTAGCGCACCCGCCGGGTCGGCACCCCGCGCCGCGCGAGCGACGCCAGCACCGCGTTCTGCGCCATCCACTGCACGGCGGTGCGGCCGGGAGAGTAGCGGGCCATCTCCTGCTCGGGGCTGGTCGCGGTGGCGTCCGGCCGGCGCATCCGCTTGGTCCAGGAGTGCGCGACCGCGCGCGGGTCGCGGACAACGTGCAGCACCCGCATCCGCCGGCCGTAGCGGTGCCAGAGGCAGGCGGCGAGGGAGGCGTGCTTGCTGGCATCCACCACGGTCCGGCAGCCGCTGACCTGCGCGATGGCGGTGTACAGCTGGTCGTACAGCGCGGTGTAGCGCCGCAGCGCGGCCGCGAGGGCCTGCGGGGGGTCGTGCCGGAGCAGGGCCGGGACGTACCGGGTGCGGTCCACCGAGGCCCGCAGGCCCAGCGCGTCGCCCGGGTCCAGCCGGTCCCAGCCGCCGAACGCCGCCGCGCCCACCCGCCGCCAGAACTCGCAGTCGCCGAACGGCGCGCCGCAGCCGCAGAGCTCGTCGTCGACCAGGCTGCGCCGCCACATGTGCACGACCTCGCCGACCGAGCAGACCCCCGGGAGTTCGCCGAGCAGTCGCTCGATCAGCGTGGAGCCGGAACGGCCGATTCCACCGACGAAGACCAGCTGAAATCCGTCCACGGACCACCACACTAGTACGCACGGTGATCGATCTGTGACATGACGCGAGCGCGCGGCGGCCTCCGTGGTGCTGCCCGGGCACCGCCGCGCGCTGGCGGACCGGCTCAGCTCGCGCGGACGACCATGCCGGCGCCGACGGTGGCGTTGGTGCCCTCGTCGATCAGGATGAAGCCGCCGGTGAGCCGGTTGCGCTTGTACTCGTCCACGAACAGCGGCTGGGTGACCCGCAGGTTGACCCGTCCGATCTCGTTGAGGGCCAGCCGTCCGGCCGCCTCGTCGCGGTGCAGGGTGTTGACGTCCAGCCGGTAGTGCAGCTCGCGCACCAGCGCCTTCGCGGTGCGGGTGGTGTGCTTGATGACGAGCTTGGAGCGCGGCGTGAGGTCGCGCGCCTCCGACATCCAGCAGACCATCGCCTCGACGTCCTGGGTGACGGTCGGCCGGTTGTTCGGCCGGCAGATCATGTCGCCGCGGGAGATGTCGATGTCGTCCTCCAGCAGCAGCGTCACCGACATCGGCGCGTAGGCCTCGGCGACCTCTCCATCGGCGGTGCGGATGCCGGCGATCCGGGTGTTCAGTCCCGAGGGAAGGTGCACCACCTCGTCACCCGGCTTGAGCACGCCGCCGGCCACCTGGCCCGCGTAGCCGCGGTAGTCGTGCAGCTCCAAATCGTCGGCGCGCTGCGGCCGGACCACGTACTGCACCGGGAAACGCACGTCGATCAGGTTGCGGTCGGAGGCGATGTGCACGTTCTCCAGGTGGTGCAGCAGCGAGGGGCCGTCGTACCACGGGGTGTTCAGCGACCGCTCCACGACGTTGTCGCCGTGCAGCGCCGAGATCGGGATGAACGCGAGGTCGGCGACGTCCAGCCGGGTGGCGAACGCCGAGAACTCCCGCTTGATCTCCTCGAAGCGCTCCTCGGCGTAGTCGACGAGGTCCATCTTGTTCACCGCCAGCACCAGGTGCGGCACCTGCAGCAGGGTGGCCAGGAACGCGTGCCGCCGGCTCTGCTCCTGCAGGCCCTTGCGGGCGTCCACCAGGATGATCGCGAGGTCGGCCGTGGAGGCTCCGGTGACCATGTTGCGGGTGTACTGGATGTGGCCCGGGGTGTCGGCGATGATGAAGGTCCGGCGCGGCGTCGCGAAGTAGCGGTAGGCGACGTCGATGGTGATGCCCTGCTCGCGTTCGGCGCGCAGCCCGTCGGTGAGCAGTGCCAGGTTGGTCTGCTCCTCACCGCGCGAGCGGCTGGTGCGCTCGACCGCGTCGAGCTGGTCTTCGAGGATGGACTTGGAGTCGTAGAGCAGCCGGCCGATCAGGGTGCTCTTGCCGTCGTCGACGGAACCGGCCGTGGCGAAGCGCAGGATGTCAGTGCTCATGTGCGGGTATCCCATACGTCGAGAGGAACGGGCGCGGAGGCGGGCGGCTGGTCGGAGCGGGCTAGAAGTATCCCTCGCGCTTGCGGTCCTCCATGGCGGCCTCGCTGGTGCGGTCGTCGGCGCGGGTCTGGCCGCGCTCGGTGATCCGGGTCGCCGCGATCTCCGCGATGACCTCGTCCAGCTCCACGGCCGTGGAGCGGACCGCGCCCGTGCAGGTCATGTCGCCCACCGTGCGGTAGCGCACGCTGGCCTCGAAGACCTCCTCGTCGTCGTCGCGCGTGACGAAGGGGGTGTCGGCGAGCAGGATGCCGTCGCGTTCGAAGACCCGGCGGCGGTGCGCGAAGTAGATCGAGGGCAGCTCCAGCCGCTCGCGCGCGATGTAGCCCCAGATGTCCAGCTCGGTCCAGTTGGACAGCGGGAAGACCCGGATGTGCTCGCCCTGGTTGATGCGGGTGTTGAAGACGTTCCACAGCTCCGGGCGCTGGCTCTTGGGGTCCCACTGGCCGAACTCGTCCCGGAAGGAGAAGACGCGCTCCTTCGCGCGCGCCTTCTCCTCGTCGCGGCGGGCACCGCCGAAGGCGGCGTCATGGCGGCGGTCCTCCAGCGCCTCCAGCAGCGCGGCGGTCTGCAGGCGGTTGCGGCTGGCCCAGCGGCCGGTCGGCTCGGTGACCTTGCCGGCGTCGATCTGCTCCTGGACGGAGGCCACGACCAGCTCCACCCCGGCCTCGGCCACCCGGCGGTCCCGGAACTCCATGACCTCGGGGAAGTTGTGGCCGGTGTCGACGTGCATCACCGGGAACGGGATCCGCGCCGGCCAGAACGCCTTCTCGGCGAGCCGGAGCATGACGATGGAGTCCTTGCCGCCCGAGAAGAGCAGCACCGGCCGCTCGAACTCCGCGGCCACCTCGCGCATGATGAAGATCGCCTCGGCCTCCAGGACGTCCAGCTGCGAGAGCTGGTACCGCCCCGGGGCCGCCTGACTCGCCTGACTCATGTATCCCGCCTCACACTCGCGACGCCCTCCCGGTCCACCGGGAGGCTGTCCCTCCCGTTCGCCACGGGAGCGCTGCTCCCCGTTCACGCCACGGGAGCACTACTCCCCGTTCACGCCACGGGAGGCTTTCGCGGGAACCCGGTCAGGCTCCCGCGTGTGGATCGGCGCTGTTCAGGTCCGCGACCTCGCGGACGCTGGCCAGCAACATACTCGACAATTCCGGTCGACAGACAAGGATATCTGGCAGTGACGGATCGACCTCGTTGTAGGTCAGCTTCGAGCCGTCGATGCGTGAGGCGTGCAGGCCGGCGGCATGCGCGACGGCCACCGGCGCCGCGCTGTCCCACTCGTACTGGCCCCCGGCGTGCAGGTAGATGTCGGCGATCCCGAGCAGCACCGCGCAGATCTTCGCGCCGGCCGACCCCATCGGCAGCACCTCCGCGCCGAGCTGGGTCGCGAGCCGCTGCACGAACTCCGGCGGCCGGGTGCGGCTGGTGGTGATGCGCAGCCGCTGGTCGGAGGGCCGCTCCTCGGGAAGCCACGGCGGGTCGACCGTGGAGAGGGTGCTGCCCTGGGCGGGCAGCGACACCGCCCCGGCCACGAGTTCACCGTTCTCCCACAGCGCCACGTGCACGGCCCAGTCCCCGCGGCCCGCCTCGGCGAACTCGCGGGTGCCGTCGAGGGGGTCGATGATCCACACGCGCCGTGCGCTCAGCCGGCGGCGGTCGTCGACGCCCTCTTCGGAGAGCACGGCGTCGCTGGGCCGCAGCCGCTCCAGCGCGGAGAACAGGAACTCGTGCGAGAGCCGGTCGCCCAGGGTGCGCAGCACCTCGGGTTCCTCGAAGCCGTGCCGGTCGCGGAGCCGCAGCAGCTGCTGCCCCGCCTCCGTCGCGAGATCCCGCGCCACCTCATGATCGTTTCGGATGCTGCTCACCAGACTCAGTATGCTCCCGCCCCACGGACCACCGCTGACCACGTCTTCCAGAGGATCTGGACGTCGAGGGTCAGCGACCAGTTTTCCACGTACCGCAGATCCAGGCGGACGGATTCCTCCCACGAGAGATCCGCACGCCCGCTCACCTGCCACAGCCCCGTCATCCCGGGTTTCACCACCAGCCGGCGCCGCACGTCGTACCCGTACTCGGCCACCTCCTCGGGCAGCGGCGGCCGCGGGCCCACGAGGGACATGTCCCCCAGCAGCACGTTGGCGAGCTGGGGAAGCTCGTCCAGTGAATACCGTCGCAGCCACGCACCCACGGGTGTCACCCGGGGGTCCCGCCGCATCTTGAACAGCACACCGTCGTGCTCGTTCCGGGGGCGCAGCACCGCTCTGAGCGCCTCCGCACCGACGACCATGGTACGAAACTTGTAGAGGGTGAACTCGGCTCCGTCCCGCCCCACACGGGTCTGGCGGAACAGCACCGGCCCGGGTCCACTGGCGCGGACCAGCAGCGCCAGCACCGCGAACAGCGGGGCGAGCAGCACCAGGGCGGCCGCCGCCGTGACGCGGTCGAACAACTCCTTCACCACCCGCCGCACACCGGCGAGCTCCGGGTGCTCCACGTGCAGCAGCGGCAGCCCCGCCACCGGGCGGATCGACGTGCGCGGACCGGCGACCTCCATCAGCGCCGGAGCCACCGTGAGGTCCGTTCCGCTCTTCTCCAGCTGCCAGGCCAGCCGGCGCAGCTCGACCCCGTCCAGCTCGGGGCAGCTCAGGATCGCCACGGTGTCCGCGCCGGTCACCTCGACCACGTCCGGCACCGCCGCGAAGTCGCCGTAGACGGGCCGGCCGTCGACCTCGTCCAGACCACCGTCCGCCTCGTCGCACTGGTCGACCGGCAGGCAGACGCCGACGACGTTCATCCCGTGGTAGGGCTCGCGCCGGAACTGCCGGATGAGGTCGCGGGCGCCGTCGCGGTACCCCACCACGATGACCTGCCGCATGCACGCCCCGGACCGCCGGCGGCGGTGCAGCCGCTTGCGCAGCGCGTAGCGCAGCGCCAGGCTGAGCAGCGTCAGCAGCGGGAGCGCCACGATGACGTAGCCCCGGGCGACGTCGATCTTGGTCGCGTAGGCCGCGATCGCCACGAGGGCGGTCAGCGCGACACCGGCGCTCAGGACCCGGCGGAACTCCTCGGTGCCCACGCCGATGAACCGCCGCTCGTACCCCCCGGCCACCGCCACGGCGACCACCCACAGCAGGGGCAGCAGGAAGGTGGCCAGCAGGTACGGCGCCACCGCGGGGGTCCCGATCGCCTCGGCGAACCGGACCCGCACCGCGAGCAGTCCGGCGGCCGCGGCGGAACCGAGGTCGACGGCCGCCATCCCGCGCACGTAGGCCCTGGTCCACGCGAGCGGGGCCATCGGTCTGGACCGTGCTTCCCGGGCACCGGTCTGCACGCCGCTGATGACGGCCATACTCTCCCACCCTCGACTCCCGACGCCCTCTCCCCGCCTCGCGCGCGGGGCGCACCGGCATGCCCACAACGGACATGCCACACCGAAGGCACCCAGCCTCCGCGGCGGTGAACTGATGACGAAAAAGGCGCAACGCGACCTGACGCCGTGAATAGTAACTAAAGGTAGCGCGCAAGTCGCGTAACGTGACGCAGAGTGATCAGTAAAACCCGTAAGGACGGTGAAAAGCGGATTTCTGCGACCGCTCGGCCGCAACGGGCACCCGACGGTGGACCTCCCCAGCCGCCAGCCCGACGGCTCCGGGGCCACGGCACCGCGCGCCGGCGCGCGTCAGCCGGCGGTGTGGTAGATGAGCTGCGCCTTCTCCAGGCCCTCGGTGAGCACCGTCTCGACGGCGTCGGCGGCGCGCTCGATGTTGAGGTCCAGCTCCTTGCGCTCCGCGGTGCCGAAGTCCTTCAGCACGTAGGCGGCCGGGTCCATCCGACCGGGCGGGCGGCCGATTCCGAACCTCACCCTGATGTAGTCCGGGCCCGACAGCGAGGTGGTGATCGAGCGCAGCCCGTTGTGCCCGCCCGATCCGCCGCCGCGCTTCAGCTTCAGCGCGCCGTAGGGGATGTCCAGCTCGTCGTGGATGACCACGATGCGCTCCGGGGGGACCTGGTAGTACTGCCGCAGACCGGCGACCGGTCCGCCCGAGAGGTTCATGAAGGTGCGCTGTTTCGCGAGGACCGCGCGGGGGCGTCGACCACCATGAATCCGGCGTTGTGCCGGTTACCGGCGTACTTCGGACCCGGGTTGCCCAGACCCACCACGAGCCACCACTCGACGCTCACATCGCCCTCCCGGTCGGGCCGCCCCTCCGGAGACGCGGACGCGTGGCCTCCCAGCAGGCGGCTGAGGAGACCACGCATCGGTTCGGTTCGCTCTCCGTGTTCGCGGGTGCGGAACGGCCTACTCCGCGGACTCGGCCGGAGCCTCGGTCTCGGCGGCCGGCTCGGCGGCCTCCGCCTCGGCCGGGGCCTCCTCCGAGACGCGCTCGGCGGCGACGGTGAGGATGATCGTCTCGGCGTCGGTCACCAGCTCCGTGCCGGTGGGCAGCTTCAGGTCGCCGGCGGTCACGTGCGCGCCCGCCTCCAGGCCCTCGACGTCGACCTCGACGCCCTCGGGGATGTGGGTGGCCTCGGCCTGGACCTCGACCTGCACGAGCTCCTGGTTCAGCACGCCGCCGGGGGCGACCTCGCCGGTCGTGGTCACCGGGATCTCGACCGCGACCTTCTCGCCCTTCTTCACGACGAGCAGGTCGACGTGCTCCAGGAAGCCCTTGATCGGGTCCCGCTGCACGCTCTTGGGAAGCGCGAGGTTGTCGCCACCCTCGATGCCGTCCACGCGCAGCAGCACGTTCGGGGTCTTCAGGGCGAGCATCAGGTCGTGACCCGGAAGGTTGATGTGGCGCGGCTGGGTGCCGTGGCCGTAGAGGACGGCCGGCACCTTACCCGCGCGGCGAGCGCGACGTGCGGCGCCCTTACCGAACTCCGTGCGCGGCTCGGCAGCGATGCGTACCTCGGACACGACAAAACTCCTCGGGATCATCCCCGCTCGACGGGGAACACGACTTCTCTGGAACCACTCCCGCATGGGCGGGGAACCCCGAGTTCACGGGGAACGCAACCGCGCCGGGCCACATTGAAAGTGCACGCGACCAAGAGGGACGAGCCCCACACAGACGCGGGACACTCGTTCCAGTCTAGTGGGTCTTCGGACAGGTCCGAACACGGCCGACAGGCCCGACGGCGCCGCGCTCCGCCGGGCCGGGCCGGGGCCGCTAGCTGGCGCCCTCGAACAGGCTGGTCACCGAGCCGTCGCTGAACACCTCGCTGATGGCGCGCGCCAGCAGCGGGGCGATGGTCAGCTGCGTGAGCTTGTCGAACTGGCGCTCCTTGGGCACGGGCAGCGAGTTCGTGATGACGACCTCGGAGATCCGCGAGTTCTGCAGGCGCTCCGCCGCCGGGCCGGAGAGCACGCCGTGCGTCGCCGCCGCGATGACCTTGTCGGCACCGTTGTCGAACAACGCGTCAGCGGCCTTCACGATGGTGCCGGCGGTGTCGATCATGTCGTCGACCAGCACGCAGGTGCGGCCCTCGACCTCACCGACGACCTCGTGCACCTTGACCTCGTTGGCGACGTCGGGGTCGCGGCGCTTGTGGATGATGGCCAGCGGCGCGCCGAGGCGGTCCGCCCAGCGGTCGGCGGTGCGGACCCGGCCGGCGTCGGGCGAGACCACCGTGATCTCCGCCGTGTTCACCTGCGAGCCGACGTAGTCGGCCAGGATCGGCAGCGCGAAGAGGTGGTCGACCGGCCCGTCGAAGAAGCCCTGGATCTGGTCGGTGTGCAGGTCGACCGCCATGAGCCGGTGCGCGCCGGCGGTGCGGAACAGGTCGGTCATGAGGCGGGCCGAGATCGGCTCCCGCCCGCGGTGCTTCTTGTCCTGGCGCGCGTAGCCGAGGAACGGCGTCACCACGGTGATGCGCTTGGCGGACGCCCGCTTGAGCGCGTCCACCATGATGAGCTGCTCCATGATGGACTCGTTGATCGGGTCGGAGTGGCACTGGAGGACGAAGGCGTCGCAGCCGCGCACCGACTCCAGGTACCGCACGAAGATCTCGCCGTTGGCGAAATCCTGGAATCTCGTCGGGGCCACGTCCACACCCAGGTGCTCGGCCACCTGCTCCGCCAACTCGGGGTGGTTGCGCCCCGAGAACAGCATGAGCTTCTTCTGACCCGCGGCCTTCTTGCCGGTCACTTGTCGATCTCCCCCAGAACTACCGGTCACTGGCTTCCTCGGCTCCCTTCGCACGCTCCGCGGCCTCGGCCGCGGGCGTTCCGGGCCGCTTGCGCAGCACCCACCCCTCGATGTTGCGCTGCCCGCCGGCCGAGACCGCCAGGGCGCCGGGTGGGACGTCTTCACGGACCACGGTGCCGGCGCCGGTGTAGGCCCCGTCGCCGACCCGGACCGGCGCGACGAACATGTTGTCGCTGCCGGTGCGGGCGTGGTCGCCGATCGAGCTGCGGTGCTTGTTGACACCGTCGTAGTTCACGAAGACCGACGACGCGCCGATGTTGACGCCGCGGCCGATGTCGGCGTCGCCGACGTAGGTGAGGTGCGGGACCTTCGACCCCTCGCCCACCGTGGAGTTCTTCACCTCGACGTAGGTGCCGATCTTGGCGCCGCGCTCCAGCGCGGCCCCCGGCCGCAGGTAGGCGTAGGGGCCCACGGAGCACTCGGGGCCGACGACCGCCTCGTGGGCGACCGCGTGCGAGATCCGGGCACCCGCCCCGACCTCGGTGTCGCGGAGCAGCACCCCCGGGCCGACGTGCGCGTCCTCCCCGATCCGGGTGCGCCCCTGGAGCTGCGTCTGCGGTTCGATGACGGAGTCGCGGCCGACCGCCACCTCGGCGTCGACCCACGTGGTGGCGGGGTCGACGATGGTGACGCCGTCGCGCATGAGGTCGGTGAGCAGCCGGTCGTTGAGGAGCCGCCGCGCCTCGGCGAGCTGCACGCGGTCGTTGACGCCCTGGATCTCGACCCAGTCGGCGGCGGGGGTGGCGTCGACCCGGTGGCCGTCGCCGCGCAGGATCGCGACCGCCTCGGTGATGTACTCCTCGCCCTTGGCGTTGTCCGTGGACAGGCGGCCGACCACCTCGGCGAGCAGGGCGCCGTCGAAGGCGTACATCCCGGAGTTGATCTCGTCGACCGCGCGCTCCTCCTCGGTGGCGTCGGCGTGCTCGACGATGCCGGTGAAGTCGCCCGACGGGCCGCGCACCACCCGGCCGTAGCCGGCGGGGTCGGGCACCCGGGCGGACAGCACGGTGACGGCGTTGCCAGCCGCCTCGTGTGCGGCGACCAGGTCGGCCAGGGTCCGGCCGCGCAGCAGCGGGGTGTCGCCGTAGGCCAGCACCACGGTGCCGGAGAGCGCGACGCCCTCCTCGCGGAGCGCCTCGACGGCCATGCGCACGGCGTGGCCGGTCCCGTTCTGCCGGTCCTGCACGGCGGTACCGACCTCCGGTGCCACCCGCTTGAGGTGCCCGGTCACCTGGTCCCTGCCGTGGCCGACGACCACGACCGTGCGCTCCGGACCGAGTTCGGCCGCGGCGGCCAGGACGTGGCCGAGCATGCTGCGTCCGCAGATCTCATGGAGGACCTTGGGAAGCCTGGACTTCATACGGGTGCCCTCGCCCGCCGCGAGGACGATGACGGCAGCCGGGCGGCTCACGCTCACTGGCGGAGACTCCTCGAATCGCTGGCGGATGACTGGATCGGCGCGCGGGGATCGGACGCCGACGTGGGTGCCGGCACCGCCGTGAGCTGCCCGCGGGCACGCGAACAGACGCGACTTCCGAGGCCGACATGGGCAGCATACATGTGGCCTGTGAGCCGGGCGGGGGCGGTGAGGGGTCCCCGCGGAG